>CAYUNS010000054.1:18542-23620 GCA_964446155.1 uncultured Tepidisphaeraceae bacterium
CGCCGCGACGGGCTTGAGAAGGCTGATCACCAGCGCGATCAGCACGACCAGCCGCAGGGTCATAAGGACCACCGCCCAGACGCGCCGGGTCAACCGCACCTGCGGCGGGTAAAGCCACGCCACCGCCGCCAGCATCGCCGCCGCCGCCAGCAGCGCGATTGGCCACATCCCCGTCCCATGCCATTGCAGAAGCGCCAACCTCATCGCGCCTCCTGCGACCAGTGCCGCGCCAGAAACATCTCGACGAAAGCCAGACCGAGAACGCACAGGAGCAGGGACGCCCACAATTCCCGACCCGCGCGGGCCGCGGAAATCCGCGACGCCAGCGCGGCGCCTTCCGTGTCGAGCCGCTCAAATCCCAGCCGGGATTGCAACTCGCTCCAGCCCTCCTCGGTCAAAGAGGCGAGATCCGATTCCTCGCGCGGAGGCTGGACCAGGAAGTGGATCGTTTTCCATTTCCCGCCCTGCTGCGCGCGAAGACGATACAACCCCGGCGGTTCGGTGTTGATGAAACGCACCTCGCTTCGCTGCGACAATCGTGAAACCTCGATGACCTCATGGTGGCCATCGGGAAGCTGCACGGCGACGCGGCTTCCGACAGGTTCGTCGAAGACGGCGACGAGCGGCTGTCCGGAAACCAGATTGCGGTCGGCGATGGCCCCGCCGGCAAGATGGCGGATCATCGACTGCATCACGGGAAGATAGAAACTCGACAGGGGCAGGGTGCTCCAGTCGGCATCGAGGGGCGTGGTCATCAGGATGACCCGCCCGCGTCCCCAGTTCGATTCGATCAGAAACGGCTGCCCCGACGCGTAGCTGCCCAGGACCTGGGCATTGCCGCTGCGCGGAATCGCAGGGAAAAAGCGTGCGATGATCGCATCGGGCAGAGGGTCTGGCCGACCTCGGACAAAACGGAAGATCGGATGCGACAGATCGATGCCCAGCAGCGACGTTTCGGCCGATCCGTCGCCGGCGGTGGCCGACTCGAGCATCGCCGGCAGTATCCCGCTGCCGGCGCGATGGAACATCGCATTGTAGTTGTCGATGCGCGACAGTGAACCCGGCGCGATGAGCAGTCCCCCGCCTCCATAGACGTATTGCTCGATGGCGCGAACCTGTTCCGTCGCGATCTGCGGCACGTTCGCGAGAACGACCACCTGATACCGGTCGAAATCAACCCCCGGCATGGAAGACGCCGCAAGCGTCTCGACCGTCGCGATGTCCGCCCCGGCGCGCTTCAGAAACGCATAAGGCGACAACGCCACCGTGAGAAAATCCTCTTCGCTGCGAAACGCCCCCTCGCGCTGATCGCCGCTGATGATCAGCACCCGGATCGGCTCGATCACATCGACGACCGTGTCGCACCGATCGTCCATTTCCAGCCCCGGCGCGGTGATCTTCGCGGTGATGACCTGCGACCCAAGATCCTTCATGCGCACCGGATGACGAACGGAGGCCGTCGCTCCGGCGGGAACATTGATGACCAGATTCCCCAGCTCGCGCGAAGCGGCACTGAGACGCAGGGGAACGGCGGTGAGAGTGGTCTCGCCGAAGTTGCGCACGCGAATCTCCACCTCCGCCGGCTCATCCCGGATGATGGGCGGATTGACCAGCTCGACGCTCTCGACGGCGACGTTCGTCGCGTCCGTCCCTCCCACGGGGATGACGAAAAACCGCAACGGCGCCGAGTCGGGGGAGGCGTCCGGCCTCCAGGTGGACGCAAAGCTCTCGGTGGCGTCCCGCCAATTGATCGACTGCCGGTCGCAGACGAGATACACCTCGCGATTCAGCTCCTCATACCGATCCAGAATCTGCCGCGCCCGTGCCAGGCCGTGGGCGATGTTCGCCGAACCCGAGGCGGGCTTGAGATCGGCGATGCGCGCGGCGACGGCCTGCAGGTCGCTGGTGGGAACGGGCAGATGCTCCTCGGGCTGACCGAGCATCACCAACGCCACGCGATCCCCCTTCCGAAACGTGGACAGGATGCGCAAAACGGCCTCCCGGGCGCGATCGATCCGGCTCGAACCGTTGTCCTCGTATCCCATGCTCGCGGACACGTCGAGGAGAATGACCGCGGTGAGATTCCCCTCCTGCGCCAGGCCGCCCCACCGTCCGAAGACGATCGGCATGGCCAACGCGACCGCCAGCGCCGCGAGCATCGCCATCCGCACCGCGAGCAGAATCCACTGCTTCAGCCTCGCGCTTTGCTGCTGCCGCGCCTCCATGTCCTCGAGGAACATCATCGCGCCCCAGTCCAGGCTGCGATAGCGCGCCCGGCTGAGCAGGTGCAGCACCAGGGGAACGACCGCCCCCCCGATTCCCGCGAGCATGAGAGCATTGAGAAACATGGGTCACTTCGATCGCCGGTGCAGAAAACGGGTCAGGGTGTCGATCAACTCCTCATCCGTGACGAATGAATGAAATTCAACGCCCAGGGCGCGGCAGCCGCCTTCCAGCGCGGCCTGATGCCGCCCGAAATTGTCGAGATAGGTCTTGCGGACCAGCGCCGGCTCGCACAGCGCCGGACGCTCTCCTTCCATCCCGCGAAACCGCGACCAGGTGCGGAAGGGAAATTCGATCTCATCTCGATCGAGCACCCGGAGGGCGATCACCTCGTGGCGGTCGTGCCGCAGGTGCGCCAGCCCGTCGCGCAGCGGCGTCGCCGGGGAGAAAAAGTCGGAGACGACGATCACCAGCGCGCGGCGATCGAGCCGGTCGGCGGTTTCGTGAAGGCAGGCGTCGATCGACGATTCTCCGCGCGGCACGGCGCGTTCGAGCACATCGACGAGACGGGAAAGCTGCTGTGTCCCGCCGTGCGGGGTCATCCAGTTGTCCAGACGCTTGCGCATCAGCGAAAGCCCGACGCTTTCGGTCTGTCCCAGCATGAGATACGCCAGCGCCGCCACGAGCTTTGCGGCATAGGCGAACTTGATCCCCGCCTTTGCTCCATATCCCATCGATCCGCTGCAATCGAGCAGCAGGACGCAGCGGAGATTGGTTTCCTCGTCGTATTCCTTGATGTACGGGCGATCGGTTCGACCGAGCACTCGCCAGTCCAGCCGGCGAGGCTCGTCGCCGGGAACGTAGAACCGATGCTGCCGGAACTCGATGCTCGCGCCCTTGAGGGGACTTTTGTGCAGCCCGATGGTCGCCCCTTCGACAACGCTGCGCGCGGACAGATGGAGATGGTTGAGGCGTTCAACCAGGGTGGGTTCGAGATATCGGCTGACAAAGCTCATGGTCGTTCGCGGACATGGCGATTCCGATCGGGACGGGATGTCTCGACACGCGCCTCTGAACAATACGCGCGGAAGGCTAATGCGTTGCGGACTGGAAGGCGGCGGGATCGGCCTGGGGCTGCTCGGGGAGGGGATTGATCGATCCTCGCGCGAAATGCAGCAGCCCTGCCGCCGCCAGCGCCCCCGTCAGCGCGACGACCGCCGCGCCGACGAGCGCGCGCCGGCGCATGGACTTTTCCACCGGCGCCGCAACCGGATCGGCGATTCCGTTCTCCTTGCCCTCCACCGCTCCCGCGAGCGCCGCGCCCAGTTGCCGCAGGGAAACCGATGTGTCGAGGCATCGCCCCAAAGCGGTCTTCGCCTCGCCGCGCCGTTCGACGATCTCCCGCAGCATCCGCGCGGCCGCCTCCTCGTCCACCTCCGGGTCGTGATGCAGCAACGGGCTGACATCGGTCAACCGAACGGCCGAATGCGAATCGATCATCACGTTGCGCGCGTGGATCGCACCGTGAACAAGTCCCAGCGCATGCAGCGACTGGATCGCCAGCACCAGCTCGCGCGCGATCAGCAGCAACTGTCGGTCGCTCGCGGCGCCCGGCGCGGAATATTGCTCGAGCGATCGCCCGTCGATGTAATCCCGAACCGCATAGATGTACGTTCCGTCGCGCTCGACGCCATGCAGATTGGCGACGCCGCGATGCGCCAGCTCGCAAATCCGGCTGAGACGGTCGCGAATACTGGGATGAAGCCGCCCGCCCAGGAGGCAGTCGGGATCAAGCATCTTGAGCACCACCTCGCGTCCTCCAGGCGCGACCGCGAGATAGGACGCCCCCGCCGCGAGTGCGCGGACGATCCTGTAACCTCCCAACTCCTCGAGCGGCGGATGCGCAGGCGCTTCAACGGGATGCATGTTGACTCCCAACCGCGACATCGCGGGAAGTGGACGCCGCTTACAGCGTCTCGACCTTCACATTCGTGTTCGTGTAGATGCACAGTTCTCCGGCGATCCGAAGGGACGCCTCGACGATTTCCGTCGCGTTCAGGGTCGAATGTTCGAGCAACGCCTTGGCCGCGGACTGGGCGAAGGCCCCGCCGCTCCCGATGCCGATGATGCCGTCGGTGGGTTCGATGACATCGCCGGCGCCGGAGACGATGAGGCTCGTCGTCTTGTCCACCACCGCGAGCATGGCCTCGAGCCTTCGCAGGACGCGGTCGGTTCGCCATTCCTTGGCAAGCTCGATGACGGCGCGTCGGGTGTTGTCGGGGTGATCGGCGAGTTTTTTCTCGAATCGCTCCAACAGGGAGAACGCATCGGCGGCGCTGCCGGCGAAGCCGGTGAGAACCTTGCCGGCGCCGACGCGGCGAATTTTCACCGCATCGTGCTTGGCGACAATGTTGCCGAGCGTCACCTGTCCGTCGCCACCGAGGGCGACCTGTCCATCACGTCGAACGCTGAGAATGGTCGTCGATCTCGCCGCCTGCATCGCCATGGAGTACCATCACTTTCGTGTTCCGGGCGTTTCTACCGTGCGAATCCGCGCACGGCAAGGGATGCCGGCCGAATGGTCCCTTCAATGCCCTTTACAGTGGATCAACCCCTGATGCTCGCCGCATCGTCGCTCCTCATGGGCGCGATCCTCATCGTCGCACGGGTCCGGCGAGTCGCCCTGCCGACCGCAGCGGCGGGGTTGATCGCGACCGGCCTGCTTGGGCTGGCCCTTGCCGCGGGGGATCTTCACCGACAAGCGACGACGACCCCCGACATCGCCGTCATGATCGATCTCTCCGGCAGCACCCGCGGCGCGGCATACCATGATGAGACCTGGCGGCGGCAGCGCC
>CAYUNS010000055.1:0-23083 GCA_964446155.1 uncultured Tepidisphaeraceae bacterium
CAGGCGCGCCACCGCGCTCCCTACTTCCCTCTCCCGGTACTCCGGGGGAGGGCCAGGGTGGGGTCTTCTCACGTCTTCACGCCCACCGCCGCCAATGACCAATTACCCAAACCAGAATGACCATTGAAGCCCCAATGAAGAAATGACCAATGGCATACTCGCTTCAGTGCGGCATCTGTTCGTTGCTCATTGGACATTGCTCATTCGTTGATCATTCTGGTTTGCCGGGTGGCACAGGTCGGCGTACCCGCAGACCTTTGCGATTGCGATCTACCAGCACAGGCTCGGCGTACCGCGACCTGTGCCACCCGCCACGACCCGCGCACGCCTCCTTTCATATGCATATTTCTCTTACTCCAATTGTTGTTTTGCGCCGTCGCAACATGCTCGACCGTTATACTTCGCCGCAGGTGTGAGCCAGGGAGCCGGTCACATTCAGCTTGTGTCGCAACATGCTCGACCGTTATACTTCGCCGCAGAGGTTTCCAATGGCAGACGCAGATACAATACACGCGGTTTCGGAGTTGCTGTTCCGGGCGGCAGCGGAGCACGACCTCACATACGCCTCGCGATTTAGTTCGGAACTCGATATTTCGAGCCGGGTGAAGTATTCAACTGTGACTGTACCACTGGCGCGACTACCGGACCCTTTGAAGCCTCGACTCGACGAATCAGTTGAGCGGAACGTGATCGCTTACTTGGCAGAGTTATCCATCATCTGCAAGATGACCGAAGACGTGGATTTTGGTCGCGCCTTTTTTATCAGCTTGCCGGGCGAGTTGGTCGGATTATCGTGGGATGAGGTATTGCGCCGCCCTGGCTTACCCGGCGGCGAAAGATAACCGCAACGCGAGCGGAACGCGGAGCGGTATCAGTAAATTTGTGGCCAACATCGCCCGTACGCGGCAGCCCAGCGGCCTTACATTGCATGGCAGGGTGCCGCTTTAAACTCGGGGACGCTATTGGAGACTTGCGAGAACTGCGGACGAGCCATCGGCAAGCTTGAGACGCCACATTTGCACGGAGAGCACGTTGTCTGCCTAGAGTGCAAGCAGCGTCTGTCTGCGCCCGTTGAGTCGATCTCTGCCCCGCCGCCGCTGGAGTATGCTCGCCCGCGACAAGTGGAGTATGCCCCGCCGCAGTCCGACATCAATGTGTGGATAAACCTGAAGTGGCTCGGGTTGATCATGTTCGGCTTCGGAGCTGTCATGGAGTTGAATGGAGTGCGGGCGTGTGGATACATTGGCTTGATTGGTCTGGTGCTTTGGCTCATCGCGGGTGTTGTTTCGATGTCAAAGAAGTAGCGCGAGGCCGTCCGGAGACTGGTCGGGGTTATCGTAATTATTGATCGCCAGTCGAACGCCCGATTCAATCCCACGTGCCCCGTGCCATCGCGCTCGACCGGCACACGTCTCGGCGTACGCGATCTGTGCCACCCGCCCGCGCCTGCCGCGTCGCCCCCCGCCCCGTTTCGCGCGCAAACTTTGCCTCCTCCAATAATGAATGCTATCTTGCGCCGCTGCAGTATATTCAGACGTTATGTAGCAGACGCCCTTGGGCCGAGGAGTGCCGGTGCTCGAATATGATCATGCGAGAACGGAGCAGATTGTCCAGCGGTTGCGCGATGGGGAACGAGCAGTTCGCTATGTGTCAATCAGCGCTGCCATTTTTATTTTTGCTGCCATCGGTTTGCTCGCTGGGGGTTTTGTTGCCGGTGATGGCAGTCAAGTCGTAGGTGCATTCGTGGGAGGTTGTTTTGGTTTTGTGGTCGGCGGATTCTGGATGATCCTCATTTCTGCGGTACTCGAATGGATGTGTCAGATGCTCATCGCCGCTGGAAAGTCGTCTGACGTGAATGCACCTCCACCACGGCTGTAGGGACTGATCGCGGTCATCTTGAATATCGACCGATAGCCGAACGCGGGGTGGCTTGGGTCTCGCCCACCGCGACCTGTGCGACCCGCCACGCGTCATGGGCGGTCCCATTCGTCGCGGAGTTGGCGTATGTACGCATCGACGTCGGCGGCGGAGTCGAATTGGCCTTTCAACGCCCCGACATAGCTGGCGAGCGGGTGCGGGGCCTGGGGACCGGCGGCGGTTTGATCGTCCACCAGCACGATAATCTCGGCGGAACTGCCTTCAGGCAGGTCGGAACGGTCGATGACGATCCGACCCGCCGGCCCGACGACCGCACGCTTCTTAATCGCTCGAACCATGACCCGATCATATCAGCCCATAGGGCGCGATGGCAATCCCGCCCTACCGACTCAGATGCAAAAGCCTCAATTTCCAAACCAGAATGACCAATGAATGAGCAATGTCCGAATGTCCACGGGGGCATTTCCTGGTCATTGGTGCTTGCTCATTCAGTGGTCATTCTGGTTTGCTCATTGGTCATTCCACGGCTTCTTCCATCTGCGTCCATCCGTGTTCATCCGTGGTTCCATTCTCCTTCAGTCTACAACGGCAGCCGCCGCGCCGCCGCGAGGAAGCTGTCGTAGTTCTGGCGGATCTCGATCATCGAATCTCCGCCGAACTTTTCGATGAAGGCTCGCGCGATCTCGAACGCCACCACGTTCTCCATCACCACGCTCGCGGCGCTGATCGCCGAGATGTCGCTGCGCTCCCAGCCGGCCTCGCTGGGCTGGCGGGTGTTGAGATCGATGCTCTTCAACGGCTTGCCCAGGGTGCTGATCGGCTTCATCGCCCCGCGGACGATGACGGGCTGGCCGTTGGTCATGCCCCCCTCGATGCCGCCGGCGTTGTTGGTCGAGCGAACGAAACCAAGGCTCGGCAAATCCTTCTTCGATTCGTCGAACGCGATCTCGTCATGCACCTTTGACCCCGGCCGGCGCGCCGTCTCGAAACCGAGGCCGAACTCGACGCCCTTGAACGCCTGAATCCCCACCACCGCCGCGGCGATGCGCGAGTCGAGCCGGCCGTCCCAGGTCATGCAGCTTCCCAGCCCGATCGGGCAACCGAAGACATGCGCCTCGACGATCCCTCCGGCCGTATCCTTCGCCATCTTCTGCTCGTTGATGAACGCCCGCATCCCCTCGCTGGCAACCGGGTCGGGACAATACACGTCCGACGCCTCCCGCGCCGCGAGCAGTTCGCGCCAGTTGTCGGCCGTCACCTCCACCCCGGCCGTCGCCTCACCAACCGTGCGGACGAATCCGAACACCTCGATGCCGAACTCGCGAAGAAAACATCGCGACAGCGCCCCCGCCGCCACCCGCGCCGCCGTCTCGCGCGCGGATGCGCGCTCGAGGGTTTCGCGGCAATCGGTGGTCAACCATTTCACACTTCCCGACAGATCGGCGTGCCCAGGCCGCGGGCGATGCAGCGGCGGCGTCGCCGTCAGGTCGTCCAGCCGCGAATCCTTGTTGGGAATCAACATGGCGATCGGCGAGGCGATGCTCCTGCCCCGGCGCACCCCGGTGAGAAAATCCACCCGATCCGTCTCGATCTTCTGCCGCCCCCCGCGCCCATAGCCCCCCTGGCGCCGGCGCAGCTCGTTGTCGATGAAATCCTTGTCGATCTCCACCCCGGCCGGCATCCCCTCGATCAGGGTAATCAACGCCTTCCCATGCGACTCGCCTGCGGTTCGATAATTCAACGTACCCATAGACGAAACATCGTAATCCAATTCGCCCCAAATTTCCGCGCCCGGAGGAAGATCGTGCCGCACACGGATGGGAATGGCACGTTACGGCTCAAACAGAAGCCTGACCGGGACATATCCGGCCGAGCGCGCGAAGCATGTGTGGGAAGCTGACCGGGAACGGCAAAATCAACCAATATTCGGAATGACCCCGTCTTGTCAGCGATGCCGGCCGGGCCTCATCCATGGCTCAAAGGCTTTTGAGCCGCCAGGCGCACCTCGGCCGTATCCCGGCCGCGATCAATACTGCGGTGTGGTCGGGGGGAAGGCGGCGCGGTTGGCGAAATATTTCTTGGCTTCACCGACGAGATAGAGGCTGCCGGCGATGCAGATCAGGTCTTCCTTGGTGACGGCGCGGTTGGCGATCGCCAGGGCGCCCTCGAGGGTCGGGGAGACCTGGGCCATCTTGCCGTAAAGCTCAACATAGCGCGCCGCAAGCTCCTCGGGGTCGGCGGTGCGGATGTTGTCCACCCGCGTGAAGATCACCTTGTCGGCGCCGCTGGTGATGCGTTCGAGCATGCCCGACACATCCTTGTCGGAGCAACATCCGAAGATGACGACCATGCTGTCGTAGGGGATGTGCTGCCCGATGGCCTTCATCATCGCATCAAGGCTGGCGGCGTTGTGGGCGCCGTCGACGATGACGCGCGGGTTGGTGCTGATGATTTCCATGCGTCCGGGCAGGGTGGTTTTCGCCAGCCCTTCCATGGCGCGTGAATCGTTGATCGGCAGACCGCGCATCTTGAGGCGATCGATGATGCTCAACGCCAAACCGCAGTTGATGGCCTGATGCTCGCCCATGAGGGGGACGCCCAGATGCTCGAACTTGCTGTTGGGCGTGGTCAGGCAGATGCGGTTGTGCGGGCCGTGCATGCGGCTGGACTCGAAGCGATAGCTGAATTCGATGCTCTTGCCGGTGATGTCGAACGGCGCGCCGGCGACCTCGGCGACGCGCTGGAGGACGGTCTCCACCTCGGGTTCCTGCTGCACCGACACGGCCGGAACGCCGGACTTGAAGATGCCGGCTTTTTCCTCGGCGATCCGGGCGATCGTCCCGCCGAGCTGCGCCATGTGGTCCTTGCTGATGCTGGTGATGGCGGTCACCTCGGGCGTGAGGACGTTGGTGCTGTCCAACCGGCCGCCCAGACCGGTCTCGACGATGGCGATCTCCACCTTCTGTTCGGCGAAATATTTAAAGGCGATGGCGGTGAGAACGTCGAAATAGGTCGGCGTGGGGCGCATCTTGCCGACGATTGGCTCGACGAGCCGGATCAGCCGGGCGAAATCGGCCTGCGGGATCATCTCACCGTTGATCTGAATGCGCTCGCGGATATCGATGAGATGCGGGCTGGTGTATAGCCCGACCTTGTACCCCGACGCCTCGAGCATCGACGCCACCATGGCGCAGGTGCTGCCTTTGCCCTTGGTGCCCGCGACATGCACCGATCGAAACTGCTCATGCGGGTTGCCGATGCGCTTGAGAAGGGATCGCATGCGGTCGAGGTCGAAATTCTGTGAGGTATATCGCACGATGCGCAGACGTTCGTAGTCGCTCAGGCCATGCAGGAAACGGAGCGCCCTGGTATAGGTGGTGATGCCCGAAGAGACGGGCTTGGCTTCGACGGCGCGGCCGTTTTTGGTCGCCGCACGCGCCGCGGGGCGCCGACCGCGCGAAGGCTTGGCCGACACGGCCGTGGATCGTCGTTGCTTGCTCTTTGGTTTAACCTTCGCTCGGGTGGGCATAGACGGATGATTCTATCATCCATTGGACATACTTTCAACTTTTCGACGCAACACCCTGCAAAACAACAGCTTACGCATAGCGAACCCAGGTGCAAGTCAGTGGCGTTTCCCAATCCCGCCCGGTTGCGATCCCAAAGTGGGGCGCGGAACAGTCCGGCGAAAGCATCGTCCCGAGGCGATCCTCCGGCGGCGATCTTTCGTACAGTCCCCTACCCCTCGCATCG
This sequence comes from uncultured Tepidisphaeraceae bacterium, assembly GCA_964446155.1. Lineage (GTDB taxonomy): Bacteria > Planctomycetota > Phycisphaerae > Tepidisphaerales > Tepidisphaeraceae > CAYUNS01. The sequence continues at coordinate 5,632 of CAYUNS010000055.1, forward strand.
GTGAGGCGGTATGGTATCCCCTTTTCGCAGGATCTCACCGCATGGCCAAGAAGGCTTCGACAAATCAGCGGATCGAATCGGTCGCCTTCGTCAGCCTCGGCTGCCCGAAAAACCTCGTCGACAGCGAGCGCATGCTCGGGCTGCTCGCCGGGGATGGACTGGCGATCACCCCCGATGCCGGCGATGCCGACGCCATCGTCATCAACACCTGTGGCTTCCTCGAGGCCTCGAAGGAAGAGTCGTTGCGCGAGATCAACGACGCGATCGCGATGAAGCGCGCCGGCCGGTGCAAGCGAGTCATCGTCGCCGGATGTCTCGTGCAGCGGCACAAGACCCGGCTGCTGAGCGACGCTCCCGGCATTGACCGCCTCGTCGGCGTCTTCGATCGCGAGCACATCGTCGAGGCCGTGCGCGGAAAGGACAACCCCCGGCAGGCGCATGGGCATTTCCTGGGGAAATATCACGATCTGTCCCGAGAACTTGCCGGGCAATCGGTCCTCACCGGGCATCTGTCGGCCGAAGATGCGAATCGAAAAGAGACGAAAACGACGCGCCTGCCGGTCTTCGAGAACGACCGCGCCCGGCTGCGCCTCACCCCGCGGCATTATGCCTACCTTCGCATCAGCGAAGGATGCAACCAGGGATGCACCTTCTGCACGATCCCGTCGATTCGTGGATTGATGCGCTCCAAGCCGATCGAGCAGATCCTGCTGGAAGCCAGGGAACTGGCCGCCGACGGCGCGGTCGAACTGAACCTCATCGGCCAGGACACGACAAGCTACGGCACGGACATCGGCTACGCGCCGGGGCTGAGCGGGCTGCTCAAGACGCTGGACAAGCAACTGAAGGACGTGCATTGGCTGCGGCTGATGTACGCCTATCCATCCTGTTTCACCGACGAGATGATCCAGACGATCGCCGACAGCCCCCGCATCGTCAAATACATCGACATGCCGCTCCAGCACATCAACGACGAGATCCTCACGAAGATGCGCCGGCGGGTCACGCGCGGGGAGATCGAGACGCTGCTGGGCAAGCTGCGCGACTGGATTCCCGGTATCGCGATCCGCACGACCTTCATCGCCGGCTCGCCCGGCGAGACCGATGCGCAACACCAGGAGCTGGTGAAGTTCGTGCGCGACTTCGGCTTCGACATGATGGGCGTCTTCCCCTACAGCCCCGAGCCGGGCACGCCGATGGGCAAAATGCCCGGCCAGGTTCCCGACGATGTGAAGCGGCAGCGCGTCGAGGAACTGATGTTCGCGCAGCAGGAGATTGCGTTCGCGAAATCCCGGTCGATGGTCGGACAGACCCTCGACGCCCTGATCGACCGTCCCGCCGGACGGGATGAGGAGGACGGCTACGTCGCCCGCAACCCCAGCCAGGCGCCCGACATCGACTCCGTCACGTTCGTCCACGGCCCGGACCTCCACCCCGGCCAACTCGTCAAGGCGCGCGTCACCGACTACCAGGCCTACGACCTCATCGCCGAAATCCCGAAGAAGAAATCACGCAGCTTGAAGGTCGTGTCGGCTTTGTAAAAACGTGTTCCACCACAGAGACACGGAGAACACGGAAAAGAGAGCTTCTTCTTTGGAAGCTTTCTCTGCGGCGAGGCTGATTTTCAGGGGTTCCCGGGCAGTTCCCTCACCCTGTCCCGCAGGCGGAACGTGGTCGATCCCAGACGGACCATGTAAATATCCAGTTCCATCGCCATCAACTCAATCATTCCCGCGATGATCTTCTTCATCCGCTCGTGTTTTGGCAGTGGCGACGTGATTTCCAGCTCTCCCCGATCGTAAGTCACCCGGACGGTTTGATCCCCAATCTGGTCCAGCAGCGACTCGTAAAAATCCCACGACACCCCATCCAACCGCAGATATTGCGACGGGCTCCCCAGATTGATGGCCGGCGATACGAGCGTCATGGCTCTCTCGCTCGATTATTATAGCAGACCAACGCCATGCAGGAGCCGCGAAAAGCTCGCCTTCAGGCCGCACGTGCGCCGGTGAAACACCTGGCGCGCCGAACCGGCTCACGTTTTCACGTCTTCACGTTTCATCCGTCGTCCACGCCCGTCCCGTCAGCTTTTCATAGGCTTCACGATAGCGCGCCAACGTGCCTTGCACGACGGCTTCGGGCAGCGCGGGCGCCGGGGGGGTTTTGTTCCAGGCGAGGGTTTCGAGGTGGTTCCTCACATATTGCTTGTCGAAGCTCTCCTGGTCGCGGCCGGGCTGATACCGGTCGGCCGGCCAGAAACGGCTGCTGTCGGGGGTCAGCACTTCATCGATGAGAATCAACTTTCCATCGGGAAGTTGACCGAACTCGAACTTCGTGTCCGCGATGATCACGCCGCGCGTCGCGGCATATTCCGCCGCCGCCGTGTACAGGGCGATCGTTCGATCCCGCAGTTCGCTCGCCAGCCCCGCTCCCACTCGCCGCACGGCCTCCTCGAACGAAATGTTGACATCGTGCCCGCTTTCCTCCTTCGTCGCGGGCGTGAAGATCGCCGCCGGCAGCTTGTCGCACTGCCGCAATCCCGCCGGTAATTTCACCCCGCACACCGCCTGCGACCGCTGGTATTCGTTCCATCCCGATCCCGCAAGATACCCCCGCGCCACGCACTCGATCGGCACGACGCTCGCCTTCCGGCACAACATCGAGCGCCCGCGCAACTGCTCCGTGAACGGGCGCAGCGCCTCGGGATATCGCTCCACCTCCGTCGCGACGAGATGGTGCTCAAACCGATCCTCGAATGTCTCGAACCAGAACCGGCTCAGCGCCGTGAGGATTTTCCCCTTGCCGGGAATGCCGTTGGGCATCACGCAGTCATAGGCGCTGATGCGGTCCGTCGCGACGATCAGCAATCGCTCGCCAAGGTCGTACACATCCCGCACCTTTCCCCGGCGGACAGGAAAGGGCAGATCGCTGGTCATCAATGCTGCGTTGCTCATGCCGGAAAAGGTAGATCGAAATCGGGAAAAAGGCGAGCGGAACCCCAACCGACCGCGGATTCCCGGCCGCTCACCCCCCATCCCGGATCGCCCGGGTGATGCCGACACGGATGAAATTCACCGCGATGGCGGCGAGAAGGACCATCACCAGCTTGCTGAACGCCCGCAGCGCGTTCACCCCCACCACGCGGGCGATGACGTTGGCGCTCAGCAGCGCCCCCAGCAACAGCGCGAAATTCACCCCCAGGCTCGCCGCCGTCAGCGCATAGCCATACTCCTCGCGCGTCGCCAGCACCAGCACCGTTGTCAGCGTCGCCGGTCCGGCGATGAGCGGCATGGCCAGCGGCACGATGCCGACCATCTCCGACTCCTCGACCGCCGGCTTGCCGTGAAGGAACAGGTCCATGATCGCCAGCACCAGCAGGATAATTCCTCCGGCGATGCGAAAGTCGTTTTCAGTGATGCCGAGAAATTGGAAGATCGCGTGCCCGAGAAACATGAAGCCCAGCGTAATGACGAACGCCGCTCCCACCGCCTCGAACGACACCGCCCGCCGCCGCTCCAGCGGCAATCCGCGCGTCACCGACAAAAAAATCGGCACCAGCCCCAGCGGGTCGATCGCGACAAACAACGGGATGAAGACTTCCAGAAACAGGCGCATGGGACACACACGGGTTCATCCCCTCGACGGGGCAAGCGCGACGATCCGGGCGGAACGAGCCAAGGCCCGTTCCTGAATGATGAACTTACCGCCGTGCCGAACGGATGGAAAGCCGGCACGCCGGCCGACCCCCCGATCCCGGATGACGGCATAAGGGTGGCGGAATGACATTCCGCCGGATCGTGTTTCCCCGATCAGCGCCTTGCGCGGTATGATCCAACCGATCCCAATTCCTCGAGGAGCTTGCGATGACACGACGATTTGTGACGATGGTTCTTCTGTCGATTCTCTGCCTGCACGCGCGCCCCAGCCTTGGCGAGGCGCCCGCGACCCAGCCGGCGAAGGATGCCGCGCCCCCGCAGGCGCAGTCGGCGCCCGCGCCACTGAGTTTCACCATGACCGACCTTGCCGGTGATGAAGTCTCTCTTGGCAAATACCGGGGAAAGGTCGTGCTCATCGTCAACACCGCCAGCAAATGCGGATTGACCCCGCAATACAAGGCCCTTCAGGCGATGCACGAAAAATACGGCGAACAGGGTCTGGCGATCCTCGGCTTCCCCGCGAATGATTTCAAAAATCAGGAGCCGCTCAGCAACACGCAAATCGCCGAGTTCTGCCAAACCAACTATGGCGTGACGTTCGACATGTTTGCCAAAATCGCCGTCACCGGCCCGGACAAGCACCCGCTTTACAAGGTTCTCACCGAGACCCGCAACGACCATGTCGCTCCCGGCGAGATCAGGTGGAACTTTGAAAAGTTCCTCCTCGACCGCAACGGTGAAATCGTTCATCGCTTCGCGCCCAAAATCACTCCCGATGCCGAGGAGGTGGTTTCCGCCATTGAAACCGAGTTGGCGAAGACCGGCGACGCGCCCTGACCGCGCGGCACGGCGGCGCCTTTTTTGTCGGGAAACATTCCCGGCCCGCTTTGTTTTTGCCCGCGCTTTCATAGAATGATGCTCGCCGTCGCGGGCAACGGCGGCACACGAAACACATGGGCATCAGGCGATTTCATTCGGCCACGCTGCCGCTGGCGGTGTTGGGATTCGCCGCTTTATGCGGTGGCTGTGATTCGAGCGAGGCGAAACAAACGCCTCCGCCGTCGATCTCGAACGTCGCGACCTCCCAGCCCAAAACCACCCTCATCGGCTTTCTCAACGCCACCCGCAACAACCGCGTCATCGCCCATCGGGGCGCTTCCGGCGAAGCGCCCGAGAACACGCTCGCGGCCTTCCGCCGCGCCATGCGAAGCAGCGCCGACATCATCGAGGTGGATGTGCGCCTCACCCGAGACGGCCGCCTCGTCTGCATGCACGACGCGAGCGTGCGGCGAACAACCGATGGCGACGGGCTGGTTCACGATCTCACGCTCGACGAGATCAAGGCGCTCGACGCCGGATCGTGGTTCGATCCGTCCTTCGTCAGCGAACGGGTTCCGACGCTGCGCGAGGCCCTGGACCTCATGGGGGGAACGCACTTCGTCAACATCGAGATCAAGACATCACCGGCGACGGACGACATGACGCCCGTCGTCAATAAGGTGGTTGAATTGCTGCGCGACCGCGAACTGCTCGGGGACGCGATGATCTCATCGGCCGATCCGAACGTGCTCGCCGCGGCCAGGCGACTCGAGCCTGCGCTTCCCACCGCCGCCATCCTCAACAGGCGCTCGCTGGAATCTCGCTCCTTCGAGCAGGTGATCGAGCTGGCCGCGCCCAATGCCCTGTATTTCCAGCGGAGCATCCTCACCTCCGAACTCGCCGAGCAAGCCCTGGCGACGGGCCTTCCGGTCTTCGTGTATGTCGTCAACGATATGCCCACTGTCAAGGAGCTGCGCCGGATGGGCATTCGCAATTACATCACTGATTGGCCGAACCTGCTTCGCACCAAAACGACGGCGCCAACGAAGAAGAAAAAGAAAAAGTGATCGGCGACGGAATCCCGCCCCGCAAACCCTGTATCATCTCTCCGGTACCGCCGTCGTTCCTTGCGATCCGCGCCCCGATCCGTAAAACTCCCGGCACGATGAACGATCCCGCTCCATCCGACCGGCCGATCTTCATTGTCGGTTGCGCGCGATCGGGAACGACGCTGCTGCAATTGATGCTGCACTCGCATCCGCGCATCGCCATCCCGCCGGAAACGCGATACATCTTTCAGGCCTATCAGCGCCGGGGCGGCTTCGGGGATCTCACGAAACCGGAGAATCGCGGGAAGCTCGCGCGCTTCATCATCGATCGCCCCGGGACGGCGTTCGGCGACCTCGGACTCGACGCGGAACGAATCCGCGCGCGGATCATCGACGGTCCACCGACGATCGGTTCGGCGTTCGGAATCATCCTGCGCGAATACGCCGCCGCGCGCGGCAAGCCGCGCTGGGGAGACAAGCGCCCCAATTACATCGATCGCATCCCCATCCTGCTGGAGTTGTTTCCCGGCGCCCAGATTGTTCACATCATCCGCGACGGGCGCGATTGCATGGCGTCGCTCAAGAAAATGCCCTGGTGGAAATTCGGGCCGAACACCAGCGTCTGCAAATGGATCAAGGCGATTCACAACGGCCAGGTCGCCCGTCGGACGTTGCGCGCGGATCAGTATTATGAATTTCGCTACGAGGATCTCGTCAAAAACCCCGAACCCGAGCTTCGCCGGCTGTGCGGATTCCTCAACGAGACCTTCAGCGCCGACATGCTCGAGCACCACCGGGTCGCGAGCGACGCCGTGCCGGAGATGAAGCGCAACGACTGGCATATCAACACGACGCGGCAAATCAACACGCAGGCGATCGGTCGCTGGCGGAAAGACCTCGAACCGTGGGAGCTTGCCCTCATCGAAACCATGGGCCGGCGCGAGCTGCTCAGGCATCGTTATCCCCTGTCGGCCGATCCACCGGCATTGCCGTGGAAACGCCGCGTGGACTACTGGCGACGGGAGCGCTCCATCCGCCGCAAGGACGACGCCCGCCGGCGATCCTTCGAGAAAATCCACCTCGCCCATCCCCACCCCGTCGCCGCCCGGCTATCGGTGTCCTGACGGGGCGCCTCGATCTCCAGGCGCGCTCAACTCGACGGATCGCGTTTCACTTCGTATCCTCCCGCCCGGCCTTCATCGGTGTCGTTCATGCAGCTCAATCCACAACAGGAACAAGTCGCCGACCACATGCACGGGCGGATTCTCACCCTCGCCGGACCAGGCTCGGGAAAGACCAGGACGCTGACCGAGCGCACCGGCCGGCTGATCCGCAAGGGCGTCCCCGCCGGAAACATCCTTTGCCTCACCTTCACCAACAAGGCCCGCGACGAGATGCGCGAACGCATCGCGCACGCCCATGGCGCGGCGGCGGGCAAGGTCCATATCAGCAATTTCCATGGACTGTGCGGAACGATCCTTCGTCGCCTGGGAAGCGCACACGGCTACAGTGACCGCATGACGGTCCTCGACAGCGACGACCAGGTCGATCTGCTTCTCCAGATCGCGCGCATGCGCGGGCTGGAGCCGACGAAGCCGCAGGCCCGCACGATGGCGTACATCGCCAACGACTGGCGGGAAGGACTCGGCGACGAAGCCCGGCTTCATGCCCTCGCCGAGGGACGCCTCGACGAGGGGCAGGTGCGCGTCATCCTTCGCTACATCGAGACGCTGCGCTCGCGAAATCAATGCGATTTCAGCGGGCTGCTCTCCGAAACCGTCCGGCTGCTGCGCGACCAGCCCGATGTGTGCGGCCGGTTGCAGGCGAGGTTCCGGTTCATCCAGGTGGACGAGTACCAGGACACGAATCACGCCCAGAACGAGATTGTCGAGTTGCTCGCGGGAGAGCAGGACAACCTTCTTGCGGTCGGGGACGGCGACCAGTCCATCTACGAATGGCGCGGCGCCAGCCCCGAGGGCATCCCGCAGTTCATCCGCAACGGGGAGCGCAAGACCGGGCAATGCCGGATCGTCAAGCTCGGGGTGAACTATCGCTCGACCCCGGAGGTGATCGCCGTCGCCGATCGCCTCATCCGGCATTCCTCGAATCGCATCCCCGTCGAGTTTTCGACGGTCCACAAGCCCGGTGAGCCGGTGAAATGCGTCAAGCTGCCGACGCCCGAGGATGAGGCCGAGGTCGTCGCGATGAACATGCAGGCCCTCATCCGCACCGGAACACCTCCGCGCGAAATGGCGGTTTTCTATCGTACCAACGACATGAGCCGCCTCGTCGAGCAGGCGCTGGCCAGGCGGCAAATCCCCTACCTGGTCATCGGCAGCGGCAGTTATTACGACCGGATGGAAGTGAAGGATGTCCTGTCGATGCTTCGGTTTCTGTGCAACCCGAAGGATGGCATCAGCTTCGCGCGCATCGCCAACAAACCCGCGCGCGGCATGGGCGACGCCCTTGTCGGCCGGCTCGAAGCCCACGCCGAACTGCACCATATCGACCTTCTCACCGCGATGCGGCAGGCGCCGTACCTGCATGATGAACACGGCAAGCCCCTCGCCGACGCCGCGCTGCGCGCCTGCGAAATCGCCCTGGACATTTTCGACATCGATCCCACCGGCGATTCCGTCTTCTCGATCGTCAACACGATTCTCGACAAAACCCGGTACGACGAATGGCTGAAGACGCGATACGAGAAAAAAGACGAATATGAATCCCGGCGGCGGAACGTGCATGAACTCGTCAACAGCATCGGCGAGTTCTCACGATCCAATCCGCGCGCGGGCATCGCGGATTATCTCCAGAGCATCTCGCTCTATACCGATTCGGACGCCGCTCACGAAGGCAACGCCGTGCGCCTCATGTCCCTGCACGCGAGCAAGGGGCTGGAGTTCGATGTCGTCTACATGATCGGCGTCGAGCAGGGCATCCTCCCCCATGAAAAAGCCGTGAAGGATCGCGGCGACAAGGGGCTGGAGGAGGAACGACGGCTCTGTTATGTCGGATTCACCCGGGCGCGCAAGATGCTTCGGATCACTTATTGCGAGAAACGCCAGGACACCTTCGCCCGCAACCGCACCGCGCGGTTTCGCCTGTCCAGGCCCAGCCGGTTTCTTCATGAAGCCGGTCTGGTCACGACCGAGGAGCTGAAGGCCCATCGCCGGTGACGGCTTCAATTCCCGCGCGGCGGCCCGTCTTTCCCGCAAGAGTGGTGAACGATCAGCACCGAGACGCCGACTTGATGGCATCGGTCAGGCGGCAGTGCCAGGGAATGTCTCGCCACATGCCCACAAACTGCGGGCCACAGAAATTGCTCGTCGCGATCGCAGCCCAGCATCCGGTTGCAGCGGCGTGGTGGGCGCCGACCTCGCAGATTTCCTTCACATAACCCCAGTCCAGCATCGGCCAGTCACGATAATCGACCAGCGCCCAGCATTCGGTCGTGATCATTGGACGATTCTGCGTTCGGCCGAAGTTGGCAAAAAGATCAATCGCCGCGCGCAGACCATCGAGCCAATACTCAGGATTGGCGCGGTAGAGCTTCTCCGCGTGCAGCGAGACCGCCTCCAGGCCGCTGATGTCCATCTGGTAGCGATAGCCAATCTTGTCATAGAAGCCGCGCTGCGACGCCAGCCAGATGTGCGGATCGAAGAAATCGCAAAATGAGAAATCGCCCCGGATCGCCGGGCCGGAGGCGAAGCTGAACGACATCGATAACTGGGGATATGCCGAGCGAGCCTCCGTCAGCGCCCCAACCATCCACTCGCGACTGCGATCGGTGCAGCCGTTCCAGTCATTCTCCGGACCACCCTCGTTCTTGAAGAACGGCGCCCAGCGCGGGCCGGGCCATTCGTTGCAAAGATCGACGTAGTAAATCGCATCCAGCAAGCCTGCGCACTCGATGTGGCGAAGCGTTTTGATCCAAACCCTCGCATGGCTCAATGGATCGGCGATGTGCATGCGGATGTTGTGCCGGTCCTCACGAAACCAGGTGCTCAGCCCCACGCCAATGCCGCGGTCGCGGCACTTGCCGATGAACTCGAGCAGCGCCGGCATCACGCGCACGACCGTCCGGCAGGGCGCGCCCCATTCCAGAAAGTGCCATATCGGGATTAGCTCCCACTCGCGCTTGGGATCGGCGGCGACAAAGTGCGGGTATGCGTCGATGCGGACGGCGTCGTAGCCGCGCTCGAGCAAGCCGTCCAGCGCTTCGTCCCAATTCTCATATCCCGCGCCCGCCCAGCGGCGCTCGAGCCAGGAAAAATCCCACATCGCAATGGCCCGAGGCCGACCGTTGTTGAGCAATGTTCTCATGCGGCCACATCTCCGATTCGGATGCCGCAACCGTAGCACGCTCGCGGCAAAAGGGCATGGCCACCATTTGCGAGCTTATGTCCGTTCCTGATATCGCGGTTCGCCATGCGCGCGAATCGCGATGCGATGGGGGACGATGTTCCCGTCGAAAGCGATCAAGCGCCCACCGCCGCGCGGACCGTGCGTTCAAAAAGCACCCGCCATTCAAGTCGCTGAAGCGCGATCGCCGCCGGCATCGCCGCATCGTCGCCGCGGTGCGCGGCTTCCGCGAGATCGACCAGCGCATCGGGATTCCATCCTCCCGCCGTGACGCGACGCCCCGCCGCCGTTTCCGACGCGGCCGCAATCCTCGCCAGGTCCGTCAGAGCGGGATGATTCCGGCAGCGGGCATACCAGTATTTGCTGTTGGAAAAATCCCCCTCGCGGCGATGCATGATTGCGTGCCAGAAGCTCCCCGTCGCCCTCTCGATCCCCTGGGCGATCGTGTGCGATTCGTCCAGCCAGTCATGCCGCAGCCAGAGCGCCGACAACACGCCCGCCGCTTCGTTCGCATTCACGACCGATCTGGCGAGAAGCTCCCCCGCCGCGACCCCGCGCAGCATCTCCGCCGCCCGCGCATCGCCGGCGCCTGTCACGACCAGCCGCCGATAAGCCTTATCGGCGTCCAGCTCGAGCGCCATCCTCCCCAACGGCGACAAAATACCGACAAGTTCATCCATTTTGTCCAGTTCCCGCATGTGCTTTTCTCCTGCTTGAAAACATCGCCGGGCGGATGCCGACTCGCCGATCCACCGCTTCTTTTCATCCCGTGGGCTGACAGTTCCCCGACATCACGATACCATGACCCGGACTCGAAAGGACCGATCGATAACCCGTATCGCAGACACCCACAACATGCCAGCTCCCATCCCGCTTTCCCAACCCGACATCACACAGATCGAGATCGACGCCGTCATGGACGTGTTGCAAACCAACACCCTTTCCATCGGGCCGAAGCTCGATGAGTTCGAGCGGCACTGCGCCCATATCAGCGGAAGGCGCCACGCGGTCGGAGTCTCCTCCGGAACCGCCGGACTGCACTGCGCCCTGCTCGCGGCGGGGATCGGACCCGGCGATGAGGTCATCACCACGCCCTTTTCGTTCGTCGCCTCCACCAACTGCATCCTGTACGTCGGCGCCAAACCCGTCTTTGTCGATATCGACCCACAGACGCTCAACATCGACATCGACAAGATCGCCGACGCCATCACCCCGAAGACCCGGGCGATCGTCGCCGTCGAAATCTTCGGACACCCCGGAGGGATGATCGAACTCGAGCAACTCGCCCAGCAGCATGAGCTTATCCTCATCGAGGACGCCTGCGAAGGCTTCGGTGGGCGGATCGGTGATCGGGCGATCGGCGGCTTCGGACGCGCGGGCGTCTTCGCGTTTTATCCGAACAAGCAAATCACCACCGGCGAAGGCGGCATGATCGTCACCGACGACGACACGCTCGCCGACACCTGCCGCTCCCTCCGCAACCAGGGCCGCGAGGGGATGAGCTGGCTGGCGCATCAACGGCTGGGCTACAACTACCGCATGAGCGAGATCAACGCCGCCATCGGCGTGGCGCAATGCCAGCGGCTCGACGACATCCTCGAACGCCGCCGGCGGGTGGCGCATCAATACATCGAGCGGCTGATGACCAATCGATTCCTCATCCTCCCGACGCTCCAGACCGACACGCTCATGAGCTGGTTCGTCTTCGTCGTGCGGCTCAACGACCTCTTCGAGCCGGGCGACCGCGATGCGATCATGACCGAACTCCGCGGCGAGGGGATCGGCTGCAACAATTACTTCCCCCCGATCCATCTTCAACCCTACATCATGGAGAGGCTCAAGACCGCGCCCGGCGATTTTCCGGTGTGCGAATACGTCGCGGCGCGCACGCTCGCGATCCCCTTCTTCAGCAAGATGACCACGCGGCAGATCACGCGCGTGTGCGACGTTCTTGAAAAGTCGCTCGAACGGTCGCTCGTCGGTCGAAAAGGACGATTCTGAACCGACCGCGATGCCCCGGATCTCTCCTCGCGCCCGCAGGCATGGCATTCCTCCATCCTGTTTATGCGGACGTTGACGTGTTGGCGATCGACCCTCGGAATGGAGATAATGATCGTCATGCCGCAACGTCGAACGAAAAAATCCTCCTCCCGGACCCGCTCCACACGACCCGACGAACCCGCGGCTTCTCCCGCGACGCCGAACAGCGCATCACCGAACAGCGCATCGGCGCCGCCGCTCCTTTTTGAAGTCGGCTGGGAAGTCTGCTGGCAACTCGGTGGGATTTACACCGTGCTCAAGACCAAGGTCGCCGCGATGATCGAGCAATGGGGCGATCGCTACTGCCTCATCGGCCCATACAACCCGCAAACCGCCGCCGTCGAATTCGAGGAGCAACCCACCGAAGGCATCATCCGCGAAGCGCTGGATCGTCTGCGCGAGCAGGGCATTCCCTGTCACTACGGCCGCTGGCTCGTGCCCGGCCGACCGCGCGTCATCCTGCTCGACCACCGCGCCCGCTTCAACCGGCTCGACTCCGACAAGTATCTGCTCTGGAAGGACCACGGCATCTCCACCCTGGCTTCCGACGGCGAGGTCAACGAGGTCGTCGCCTTTGGGTTCACCGTCACGGAGTTCTTCGAGCGGATCGCCGCCATCGCCGGTGGGAGGCGGATTCTCGCGCATTTTCACGAATGGATGGGAGGCGTCGCCGTCCCGCGCATCGCGCACCTGCGGCTGCCCGTCGCCACCATCTTCACCACCCACGCGACGCTGCTCGGTCGCTATCTCGCCGGCGACAACCCCGGGTTTTACCAGCATCTGCCTTTCATCGACGCCGAAGCCGAGGCGAGGAAATACAACATTCTCCCCCGCTTTCAGATCGAGAAGGCCGCGACCCATGCGGCCGTCGTCTTCAGCACCGTCAGCGAGGTGACCGCCGTCGAGGCGGAAAAACTCCTCGGGCGCGCCCCAGACGCCATTCTCCCCAACGGGCTGAACATCCAGCGATTCGCCGCCCTCCATGAATTTCAGAACCTGCATCGACAGTACAAGGAGCGCATTCACGAATTCGTCATGGGGCACTTTTTCCCCAGCTACGCCTTCGATCTCGACAACACCCTCTACCTCTTCACCTCCGGCCGATACGAGTATCGCAACAAGGGGATGGACCTGTTCCTCGAAGCGCTGCACCGCCTCAACCACCGCCTCCGCGAAGTGACCCCCCGTTGCACGGTCGTCGCGTTCATCATCACCCGCGCGCAGACGCGCAACATCAACGTGGACGTGCTGCGGCATCAAAGCATGTTCGAGGACCTGCGCCACATCTGCGACGAACTTCGACAGGACATGGGCAACAGCCTCTTTCACGCCGCCGCCACCGGGCGACTGCCCACTTACAACGAGTTGCTGCCCGAGGATTCGCAGGTGCGCCTCAAGCGCGCCATGCACTCCTACCGCTCCCACCGCCAGCCACTGGTGGTGACGCACGACCTGGTCGATGACGCCAACGATCCCGTGCTTCAGCACATCCGCCATCGCCGGCTCTTCAACGCCGCCGACGATCCGGTGAAGGTGATCTTTCATCCCGAGTTCGTCACCGCGACCAGCCCCCTGCTCAGCCTCGACTATGAGCAGTTCGTGCGCGGATGCCACATGGGGGTTTTCCCGAGTTATTACGAACCGTGGGGCTACACCCCCATGGAATGCGTCGCCCTCGGGCTGCCTGCGGTCACCACGGACCTCAGCGGGTTCGGCGCGTACGTCGAACGCCACGTTCCCGACGCCCGCGATCAGGGCATTTTCGTCTGCAACCGCGAAACGCGCGGCTTCGACGAAACCGCGGACGAGTTGGCGAACCACCTCTACGACTTTGCCCGGCTCTCCCGCCGGCAGCGCATCGAGATGCGCAACCGCGTCGAGCGCCTCAGCGAGTTGTTTGACTGGTCGATGCTCGTCCAGCATTACAGCCGCGCCCACGATCTGGCCCTGGAACGCCTCTCCGCCTCCCGGCCCGGACGCATCGAAGTGCGATTGGTTTAGCGATTTTCACGCCATCGTCTCGCGCGATCGCCTTGTCTCCCGGTCTCTCTCGTGCCATTCTACGGGAATGCACCGATGCGCCTGGGCCGCGAGCGAGTTGATGATTCCATACCACGATACGGAGTGGGGCGTGCCGCGGCACGACGACCGCACGCTGTTCGAGTTCCTCATTCTCGAAGGCGCCCAGGCCGGGCTGAGCTGGAGCACCATCCTTCGCAAGCGGGCGGAATATCGCAAGGCGTTCGTGGATTTCGATCCGGGAAAGGTCGCGAAGTTTGATGCGGTGCGGCAGGCAAAGCTGATGGGGAATGCCGGCATCGTCCGCAACCGTCTGAAGATCGCGTCGGCTGTCACCAACGCCAAGGCGTTCCTCAAGGTGCAGGAGGAGTTCGGCGGCTTCGATGCTTACATCTGGCGCTTCGTTGACGGCAAGCCAAAGATCAACCGCTGGACGAGCCTGAAGCAGATCCCCGCGAAGACGGCCGAGTCAGACGCGATGAGCAAGGACCTCCTGAAGCGCGGCTTCAAGTTCGTCGGTTCCACGATCTGCTACGCCTACATGCAGGCGGTGGGAATGGTGAACGATCATGAAGTGGGATGCTTCCGACACGGGGCTGGGATCGAATGAACGCCGATGATACGGCGGTTCCTCCTCGCACCCCAGCGCCTGTGCCGCTCACGCCGCGTCGAGATGGGCGGAGATGCTGGCGAGGAATTCGACACCGGCGGTGATGCGGCCGTCGCGCAGCTCCGTGCCGCGATCGATCCAGACCACCTTGGCGGGGATCATCCGCCTGCGGTTGGCAAGCGAGTGCCCGGCTTCATCGGCGCCGACGTGAACGTTGACCAGCTTGCCCGGCCGAACGCCCGAGGATCGCGGCAGCTCGATGCGCAAGCCGGTCGCGCTGATGTCGTGCGTCTGCCCACCGAAATAACGCGCCACCGTCGGCTCGAACAGCTTGATCGGCCGCCGCTGCGCGATTCGCAGCCCGCGACGACGCTCGGAAATGCTCGGATCGTCCTGCTCGGCGACTTCCCGGTCCTGGGCCAAAACCAACATGCCACAACCTCCCGATCAACTCCCCCATCTTCCCCTCTGATAAGCGTTATCGGAACAATTACGCGCAAGGTTGGAAAAATTCTTCAGGGAATATGCCGAAGACGGGTTACCGGAACCAACCCTCCACCGGTCTCCGGCGAAGCGCCATTCTCATTCATGACCCTTCCCCTGCCCGTCCCCTGCGTTATTATCAACCGTCTATGTCTTACAACTTCACCGCAATTGAAAAGAAGTGGCAGCGGCATTGGCTGGAAAACCGGACGTTCCGCGCGCTGGACCCCGACGAAGCGGGCGCCATGCCCAAGGCCTATGTGCTCGATATGTTCCCCTATCCCAGCGGCGCGGGGCTGCATGTCGGGCATCCGGAGGGCTACACCGCCACCGACATCGTTTCGCGATATCTCCGCATGAACGGTTACAACGTGCTGCATCCCATGGGCTGGGACGCCTTCGGGCTGCCGGCCGAGCAGTACGCCATCAAGACCAACACCCACCCCCGGGAAACCACTGAACACAACATCGACAACTTCCGACGGCAGATCCAGCTTCTCGGGCTGAGCTACGACTGGGAACGCGAAGTCGATACCACCGATCCGGCTTACTACAAATGGACGCAATGGATTTTCCTCCAGCTTTACAACAGCTATTTCGATCCGATCGAGCGGAAAGCCAGGCCCATCGAGCACCTGATGCAGGAGCTGATGAACGAAAACCTCGTCGTCGCGCCCGACAACAGCGTGGTGCTCAACCCGACGCAGGAAGGCCTCGAGCGGATCGCCGGTGAGATGCGCATCGAGCGCCTCTGGCGGGAACTGTCCCCGGAGGAACAGCGCGAGGTCATCGACGCGCAGCGGCTGGCGTACACCGATGAAGTGCCCGTCAACTGGTGTCCCGGCCTGGGGACGGTGCTGGCCAACGAAGAGGTCATCGACGGACGCAGTGAAGTCGGCGGGTTTCCCGTCGAGCGCCGCCCCATGCGGCAGTGGATGCTCCGCATCACCGCCTATGCGGATCGGCTCGTGGACGACCTGATTCCGCTCCAATGGCCGGAATCCCTCAAGGAAATGCAGCGGAACTGGATCGGCAAGAGCGTCGGCGCGGAAGTCGAATTTGAAGTGCAATTGCAGGAACCTGCGAAGCGCGACGCCCCCGACGGGGAGGAGAATGGGGACGACGGGGAATCCTTCACCGTCTTCACCACCCGCCCCGACACGCTGTTCGGCGCGACCTATTGCGTGCTGGCGCCCGAGCATCCGCTCGTCGATCGCATCACGCCCGACAGCCACCGGGAAACGATCGAGGCCTATCGCACCATGATCGCCGGCAGGAGCGACCGCGACCGCATGGCCGACACCAGGGAAAAATCCGGCGTCTTCACCGGCGCGTTCGCGGTCAATCCCATCAACGACGAGAAAATCCCGGTCTATATCGCGGATTATGTGCTGATGGGTTACGGCACGGGCGCGATCATGGCCGTCCCCGCGCACGATGAGCGGGATTTCGCGTTCGCCAGGAAATTCAACCTTCCGATCCGCCCGGTCGTCACCCGCGATCCCGGTCAAACCGCCCACGCCGAACCGGACCACGCCTTCACCGGCGAAGGCGTCGCGATCAACTCGGATGTCATCAACGGCCTGCCGACGGCCGAGGCGAAGGAGAAAATCATCTCCATCCTCGAATCCGAAAGCACCGGCCGACGCAGCACCAAGTACAAGCTCCGCGACTGGCTCTTCTCCCGACAACGCTACTGGGGCGAGCCGTTCCCCATCCTCCTGGACGATGAAGGCGCCTCCCACGCCCTCGACGAGGATGAACTCCCGCTCACCCTTCCTCAAATGCAGGACTTCAAGCCGACGGGAACTCCCGAACCGCCGCTGAGCAAGGCCAGCGACTGGCTGAACGTCTCGCGCGACGGCAAAACCTTCACGCGCGAAACCAACACCATGCCCCAGTGGGCCGGAAGCTGCTGGTATTACCTGCGCTACATCGACCCCAAAAATCCCGACCGGTTCATCGATCCTGAAAAGGAAAAATACTGGATGCCGGTCGATCTGTATGTCGGCGGAGCCGAGCACGCGGTGCTGCACCTGCTGTATGCGCGGTTCTGGCACAAGGTGCTCTTTGATCTCGGACACGTTTCAACGCCCGAGCCTTTCAGCCGCCTGGTGAATCAGGGGATCATTCTCGGCGAAGACAACCAGAAGATGTCCAAGGCGCGCGGCAACGTGGTGAATCCCGACGACATTGTTCGCGACTACGGCGCCGACGCCTTCCGGCTTTACGAGATGTACATGGGCCCGCTCGAGGCCCAGAAGCCCTGGAGCACGCGCGACATCATCGGCATGACACGGTTTCTCAACGCCGTCTGGCGGCATTTCGTCGGCGACGAGGAGAACGGCAGGACTGCGGTCATCAACGATGCGCCCCTCCCCGACGCGATCGATCGACAGATGCATCGCACGATC
>CAYUNS010000056.1:0-23056 GCA_964446155.1 uncultured Tepidisphaeraceae bacterium
GGGCGTTCGACCGCGTGAACGCGGAGGCGGACGCGAGCGATTGCGACTACCGCACGGCCGCGTATACCATCGCCATCGGGCGGGTGACCGAGGCCTGCCGGCTGAAGGGGTTGTTTCCCTGATCCCGCGGACGGTTTTCAAATCAACCAACGGTTCACTCCATGACAATTATTGAAAATACAATGACTTTTGGGGACGAAATGGCGGGAAACCTCCCGCCCGCCGGCGCGGCTCGCGGGGAAAAGCTTCGATCGGCGCTCGAGCGGCTCGCCATTGCGATGGTTTTTCTGACCCTGGCGACCATTGCGATCGGCGGCGGGGTTCGGCTGCGGCAGTGGGTGTTCGATTACACAACGCCCATCCGATATCACGGCGACATCACGCGCGGATACTTCTGGGGCACGCAGGCGAATGAGCATGGTTATCTCGATCTGTATGACCGGTTGGGACATCAGGATCCGAACGCGGAGCAATGGCTGGACTATGCGCCGCTGCGGCTGGCGGTGATGTACACCTGGGCGAGGGCGAATGCGTCGCAATACGACTATCCGGACGAATGGCGGCCAGCGCGGGAATTCCACTCGACCGTCCTTCGGTTCAACACCGGAGTCGAATTGATCACGGCGATGGGGGTGTTTCTGCTGGCGAGATACTGGGTGGTGCGAAGCGACCGCGTCCCCGCCCCGCCGGGCAGGATCGCGCGGTGGTTCCGAACGAAGGTGATGCGCTCACGAACGCCGAACGAGCCGTCGCCAATGGACGGGCAAGACCGTCCGACACGATTCTTCCGCGGCTGGACGCATGGGTTCATCGCCGCTCTGCTGGTGTGGTTCAACCCGGCGATCATCATCAGCGCCCACGGCTGGCCGACGTGGGATCTGTGGGTCATCCCGTTTTATCTCTACGGCATCCTCCTCGCCTGCACGAATCGCTGGTTCCTTGCGGGCATGGTCATCGGCGCGGGGGCGATGTTCAAAGGCCAGCAATTCATGGTCGCGCCGATCTTCGTCCTGTGGGCCTTGTTTTCGGGGCAACCCCTTCACGCGCTGCGATGGGCGCTGGGACTGGTCTTCGCCATCGGCGCGCTGGCGTCACCGTGGATGCTGACGACGTATTCGCAGAACGGCGACGAGGCGGTCCGTTCGATCAACCGGGGCGCGGCGTACTGGGTCGGCGGCGCGATGTTGACCATGTGCGTCGCGGTGATCCTGTCGATGACGATACAGCGCCGGCGGAAATCGCCAGCGCCTGCCGACGCCCCGCCGGAACCTTCCTCCGACGAAACCGATGAGATGAAACCGACGATGTTCAGGCGGCTCATCGCGCGGCCCGGACGCATCGCCCTGCTTCATGCGCTCCTTGGCGCCGGCGTGTTCCTGTCCATTCTGTATCCGTGGCTCACCGAGGCGAATCGCACGGACCTGGGCATGGGGCTGGCGATATCGGCGCTCATCGCCGGCGGGCTGGTCGGCGCGATGTGTCTCCGTCGGCATCGCCTTGCGGTGATCGCGGGCGCGCTGGGCATCTGCCTGCTGTTCTGCATGCGCGTCCAGGGCGCAAGCCACCACTGGGCGGACGCGAGCTTCGGTTATGGCCAGCGGCACTGGGTCAAGCTGGTGATGGGTGTGACCAGCAACCTGCCCGGCATCCTCAAGGAACGGTTTGGATGGAAGGATGCGGACGTGACCACCGCCGCGTTCACAATCGACGCGCGCCAGTTTCTCCTCTGGCCGGCCGAGCCGTTCGACGTGAACTGGAAGATGACATTCGCGATGATTTACTTCGCGCTGCTCGTCCCCTGTGCCATCGGAATGGCGATGCACGCGCGACGGAACGACCGGCGGTTCCTCATCGCGATGACGACGCCCTGGCTGCTCTTTTTCTGCTTTCCGGCGCAGATTCACGAGCGATATCTCCTCTATGCCGCCGGCGTGAGCTGTACGCTGGCGGCGGTGGGCGCGGGAATGGCGCTGCTCAGCGTCTTCATGTCGATTGTGACATACATCATGACGATCCAGGTGATGCTCATCGCCGCCAGATGGCGCATGGGCGGGGAGGGAATGCTGGACCCCGAGCGGGGCAGAACGTGGCTGCGAATCGCGCGGGGAACCTATCCCGACATCGGATGGGCGATCCTGCTGTGCGCGGGAATCTTCCTCTACCTGACGATCATGCCGGGAAAGAAAAAACACGACGGGCGAATGGATAACAACGGAAAGGTGTAGTGCGCCGATGCGATATGTCCTGTCTCTGGTGACTTTGTTGGCGTGGGGGTTGTGGTTTGGCGGATTGATGACGCTGTTTCTCGCGGTGCAGACGATCTTCGGAAGGTTCTCCCCCGATCGCCAGACCGCGGGGACCGCGGCGGCCGGGGTGTTTGGAGCCTTCGAGCGATATCAACTCCTCCTCGCGGGCGTGGCGATCATCGGGTGCGCGGCCTGGCGGCTGGTGCAGCGGTCCAACCTGGTCTCGCTGGTATGCGGGCTGATGCTGCTGGCGGCGATGGGAGCGCTGACTTCGACGATGGGCATCTCCCCACGAATTGAAGCGATGCGCGAGGCGCATCAGACCGACACGCCCGAGTTTCGCAAGCTGCACGGGCAGTCGATGATGGTCTATGCCTCGCAGGCCGGTATCCTGGGCCTCGCGGGGATCGTCCTGCCACTGGCCATGACGTGCCGCGGGAATCGCGGGAAGCAGGAAGGATAGTCAGTCGCAAGCCGGTGATGATTTCCCCGCCGCCGCGCCTTGCCGTTTCCTTATCCTTTGGTCTTCGCATGAAACAAGGCGAGGAACTCGACAGGCGAAAGCTCCTCAGGACGACGCCGACCATCGACGCCAATGGCGGCGAGCATGGCGTCGGCGGAAAGACCGGCCTGCGACAAGGCCTTGCGAAGCGTCTTGCGTCTGGCGGCGAAGAGCGACTGCACAAAGCGGGTCATCTCCGGCGCATCCCCACCAAGTTGATCTTCCCGAATCAGGCGCACCA
This sequence comes from uncultured Tepidisphaeraceae bacterium, assembly GCA_964446155.1. Taxonomy (GTDB): domain Bacteria; phylum Planctomycetota; class Phycisphaerae; order Tepidisphaerales; family Tepidisphaeraceae; genus CAYUNS01. The sequence continues at coordinate 2,990 of CAYUNS010000056.1, forward strand.
GCGCCGATTCGATCTTCGGCGCCGGCCAGAACGCCTGCGGCGGCAGCGTGCGAAGCACCTCGACGCGCGACAGCAACCTCGCCATCACCGTCAGCGGTCCATAGTCATCCGATCCCGGCGCGGCCTTGAAGCGATCGGCGACTTCCTTCTGAACGGTGAACGCCAGCATCTCGACGCCCGCGATGAGCAGGTTGATCACCAGCGGCGAGGCGATGTTGTAGGGCAGGTTGGCGATGAGCTTCACGGCGCGCCCCGCGTCGCGGGCCTCGCGAACCGCATCGGCCAGCCGGGAATTCACGCGATGCTTGCTCTCGAGGGCATCGCCTTCGATGAGCCTGAACTTCGCGGAATCGACGAAACGCGACCGCAGCGCGGCGGCAAGATCACGATCGATCTCCACCGCGACCACCTCCCCGGCGCGCGACAGCAACTCCTCGGTCAGCGTCCCCGTGCCCGGTCCCACCTCGATCACCAGGTCCTGCTCCGTGACCATCCCCGCATCCGCGACGAGGCGCACCAGGTTCTGGTCGATCATGAAGTTCTGCCCGAACCGATGCCGCGGGTGCGAACCGGCCTGGGAGAGAATGGACTGTATCTCGTGTTTGGACTGTGCCATGGGCGCTTTTCACCAAGCACACCCAGTAGACACGAAACCGGCGGTGATGGCCACCGGTGGAAGAGAAGCCGCATCCCCCTTTCCCATCTTTCGGGCTTGTGTTTGAAGCGACGGGGCGCTTGAATGCGTTTCATGGGTGGATATATTCCCCTGTGGACACAGGCTGGCAGGATGCCGGCGTCACATGCATTCCAAGGAAGGATCCAATGGCTGCACATCGCCTCATCCGTGCGGGCATCGCCGCCGCTTTGTTGACGGGGGGTTGTCGGAACCAACCAATCGGCCAGGACGCCTCGCCTTCCCGCGCGCCTTTGCAACCCGCGCGACAGATCGACTCATCGCCGCCAAGCCATCCCTCGCCGGGCCATCCCAACGTGGATCAAATGGATGCCGACCTGGGGACGGTGGATGTATTGGCGAGAAAAACGGCGGACTACACGCAGAATCTCGAGCAGTTGCTCGCGAAGCGTCAGGCCGCCGCCCCACCGGCGCCGTCGGAAGTGCAATGGTCGGAAACGTCGTCCGCGCCGATCGAGGCGATCGGCTCGAACGAGCCGGCGGTCGCCGCGCCCCCGAGCGTCCGGCCCGCGCCGCGGTCGGCCGGCAACGCATCGCCGAATCCCGCCTTCATCGCTCCTGCGGCACAGGCCCCCGCCGCCGTCGCCTCCGCGACCGCCGCGCCCGACATGGCGACCGCAAGCCTGCGCCCCAACGCCCCCACGCAGATCACCCACGCCGACAACGCCACCGCACATCCATCGACCGAGCAATCCTCCTTCGATGAGATACAACGGAAGATCGAGCGGCGAATGCGCGACTATCCCCAGGATGTCGATGCCCATCTCGATTATCAGTTGATGCAGTATCTTCTGGATCAACCCGTTCCCCATCTCGCCTCGATGGCGACGCTACCGGGCGAGGATCGCGAGCTGCTGACGGCGATGATGGATGGCCTGAGCAATTTCCGCAACGCCGTTCGCGCCGATGGCAATATGCTCCTGTCGCGCAAGGTGCGCCCGATGCTCCACATGGCCGATCGACTGCGCAGCCAGGCGGATCTGTCCATTCCCACCATCGCGCTCTGCACGCGTGTCGATGGTTTCGGTGTTTACGAGCCGATCGATCCCGCCCGCTTCGCGGCCGGACGTGAACACACCGTCATCGTCTACACCGAAGTCGAGAATTTCGCGTCCCAGATGAACGAAGCCCGGATGTGGGAGACAAAGCTCTCGCAGGAAACCACGCTTTACACCGAATCGGGCATGCCCGTGGCGATGGAAAAGCCGCGCGTGCTGGTCGATCTGTCACGAAACCGGCGGCATGACTTTTTCGTGGTGAAGATGATGAAGCTTCCAGCCACGCTGCCGATCGGGCGGTATTTGCTGAAGGTGACGATCGTGGACCAGACGGTGAACCGCGTTTCCGAAACCACCCTGCCGATCGTGATCGTCGCCGGCTGACCCGCATCTCTTCCCGCTTCGTGGTGTTTTTTCAGCTTCGGGATTGACGCAGGGGCTTCTACGTCGCCAGTTGATTTTCCAACTGCGTGAGCTGCCTGGCGATTTCGCGGTCTTCCTTGGTGTCGCTATCGACGGTGCGAACGGCGTGCAGGACGGTGGTGTGATCGCGCCCGCCGAAGTAGCCGCCGATTTCCTCGAGGCTGTATTGGGTGTGTCGACGCGCGAGATACATGCAGACCTGCCGGGGGAAGGTGATGCTTTTCTGGCGTTTTTTGCTTTGCAGGTCGCTGAGGCGGACGTTGTAGTACTTGGTGACGGCCTCGAAGATCTGCTGGATCGTCACGCGCTTCTGTTCGGCCGTGGCGGTTTCCCCGAGCGCGGCCTTGGCGAGATCGAGATCGATCATGCCATTCTGCAACATGCTCATGCCCTGCACCTTGGTGATGGCGCCTTCGAGCTCGCGCGTGTTGTTTTCCACCTTGGCGGCAATGTAGCAGACCACGTCGTCGGGCAGCGTCAGCCCGCGCAGCCGGGCCTTCTTCTGAAGAATCGCCACGCGCGTTTCGTAACACGGCTTTTCAATGCGCGCCACCAGACCCCAGTTGAAGCGGGAGACGAGCCGCTCCTCGAGTTCGGGGATTTCGCTGGGCGGGCAGTCGGCCGAGAGAATGATCTGCTTGTGGCCCTGATAGAGCGTGTTGAAGGTGTGGAAGAATTCCTCCTGCGTGCGATCGCGTCCCGCGAGGAAGTGAATGTCGTCGATGACGAGCATGTCCACCTGCCGGTAGCGATAGCGGAACTGGTTCATGTCGCCGGTTTCGACGGCGGTGATGAACTGGTTGATGAAGCTGTCGCAGGAGAGGTAGAGGATGCGCGCCTCGGGGCGGCGCTCGAGGACGGTCTGGCAGACGGCCTGGAGAAGATGGGTCTTGCCCAGCCCGACGCCGCCGTGGATGAACAGGGGATTGTACGCCTTGCCGGGCTGCTCGGCGACGGCGACGCTGGCGGCGTGCGGCAGGCGGTTGCACGGGCCGGTGACGAAATTCTCGAAAACGTAATCGGGATTCAGCGGCAACGGCTGATCGCCCTCGTTGAAGACGCCGCCCCGGGGCAGATTCTCGCAATGAAAGCTCACCGCGACCAGCCGCCCGGTGACGGACTGCGCCGCGTGCGTGAACGGCGTCTGGCACTGACTCTGGCAGAAGTTCAACTGGGCCGGGGTCGCGACGGTGACCTGGATGACACCGTTGGTCAGTTGTCGCGGCATCATCTGGTCGAACCAGGTTCGATTCAGGCTGGGATGTTGCGAACGAATCTGCTGCAACATCTGTTGCCAGATGGTCGGATCGAGAGCGACAGGTTCGGGGCTGCGGCGGGTATTTCCCTCGCGCAGCGCGGGCGAGTGGGTCGTTAGCATGGCGGCTTCAATTTTTCGAGTAAGCACAGCAAGGGATTCCGGCGACAAATCGGCGAATCGACGCCGGAATCGTTATATGTAAAAAGCGAGTCGTGACCTTAACGATTTCCTCTTCATCGGGCAAACACTTCTTTCATCTTCGACACAAGATTTCATTCGCACCGCGTTTCAACATCGTGGCGGCGGCTTTCAGTCGGACGAACAGCGCGCGACAGCCGCATCATGTCGTTCCGTTGGCGCGATGGACGATTTCGCGGCGCGATTGAATATGGCATGGATTGCGCATTCATTCCGCAACCGCGCGACGGGTTGCCCGTACATCGCGCGATGTGTTCATGACACATCGCCGCGTTTGGGAATCGGCATCTTCAATTCCGCAAGCACCTGTTTCAGGTCGCTCCATACCGCCGCTCGTGTCTCGGCGGTGTAGACACGCAATACATAGGCGGGATGGAAGGTCGGCATGACCTTGATGCCTCGCCACACATGCCAGTTGCCGCGCAGCTTTCCCATCGACAGTTTGGATTGAAGCAAATACTTTGCCGCAGGCAGGCCCAGCGTCACAATGACCTGCGGGCGGATGATCTCGAGCTGTCGTTCGAGATAAGGCGTGCAGGTCGCGACCTCATCGGGCGCGGGCACTCGATTGTTGGGCGGGCGGCATTTCACAATGTTGACGATGAAGACCTGCTCGCGAGCGAGGCCCATTCCGCCAATCATGCGATCGAGCAATTGTCCGGCGCGGCCGACAAAGGGGCGGCCGGACAAATCCTCGTTTTCGCCCGGGCCTTCGCCGATGAAGCATATTTTCGCATCGACATCCCCTTCGCCGAAAACGGTGTTGGTTCGCGTTTTGTGCAATCGGCATCGCGTGCAGCCGCGAACTTCCTGTTCGTTGAGGGCCGCGAGACGGATGCGCTTCTGTTCCGTGGGAAGTCGCTCGGCTTTGAACGGCTGATCGGTCAAAAACGGCATCAATGGAGCGGGCGAAGCGGCTTTTTTCGGAATATCGCGGACGGTGGGCGCGGCGGACGGGCGACGCGGCGGATCTCGCGGCGGCATATTGCGGGCGGGACGCGACATCGCCACGGGAGCGGACGAAGAACGCCCGGGCGCGACCCGTGGATCGAGCGACGGCAAATCCGCCAGACGCAGCGGCAAAGACGACAAACCGAACGCCCGCTCACTTCGCAGCCACAATCGCAGTCGGCTTTTGTCGGTGTCGTCCATCGTCGGGCGCATCGTAGAAAGCGACCGCCGTTCCGGCAACGCCTTGACGAACACGATTCCATTTCTCCAGCCTCGAGGGGTTCCGGTTGGAAAATTTTCACGCGGAAACGAACCCGCCCTTGATCTGCGCGTAATATGATTCACAATAGGATTGTCCAAAGCCACCCCGGACCGCAATGGCGGGCGCCGTTCGTGACCGAACCCGCGCACCGTAGCTGTCCGAGGTGGCTTTTTTTATTTTACCGGTCTCATCCCCTTACCCTTTCAAGGAGGTCTCCATGGCGGAAGCACTGAACACCAAACCGTTGAAGGCGACCCAGTCGTCCGAGAAGCGCAAGTATCTCGATCAGGTCATCCAGCACATCGACATCACGCGAAACGCGGGGATCGTCCCGGTCGTCGAGGCGATGCGGCACATGGCGTTCAGCTCGCGCGATCTGCATCGCGCGGCGGACATTTACGACCGGATGCTCAAGGACAAGGACTGCGCCGTCATCCTCTGCCTCGCGGGATCGCTCATCAGCGCCGGGCTGAAGAAGATCGTCGTGGACATGATCCGGAACAACATGGTCGACGCCATCGTCAGCACCGGCGCCAACATGATCGACCAGGACTTCTTCGAGGCGCTCGGCTTCAAGCATTACATCGCCGACGAGAAGCTCAAAAGCGGCAACTATGACGGCGAGCTGCGCGATCATGCGATCGACCGCATTTACGACACGCTGATCGACGAGGAGGAGCTGCGCGTCTGCGACGAGACGACACAGAAGGTGTTCGACGAGCTGGAGCCGCGGCCGTACAGCTCGCGCGAGCTGATTCGGGCGCTGGGGGCGCATCTCGAGAGCGTCGGCGGGCCTAAGTGTGAATCGAGCATCGTGTATGAGGCGTTCAGGAAGGACGTGCCGATCTTCTGCCCGGCGTTCAGCGACTGCTCGGCCGGCTTCGGGCTGGTCGCGCACCTCGCGGCCAGGGGCGACGGACCGCACATGAGCTGGGACGGCGGCAAGGATTTTCACGAGCTGACGCAGATCAAGATGAAGAATCCCGAGACCGGCCTGCTGATGATCGGCGGCGGAGTTCCCAAAAACTTCGCGCAGGACATCGTCGTCTGCGCCGAGGTGCTGGGCATGGACGCGCCGATGCACAAGTACGCGATACAGGTCACCGTCGCCGACGTGCGCGACGGCGCGCTCTCCAGCAGCACACTGAAGGAAGCAAGCAGTTGGGGCAAGGTGGACACGGTTTACGAACAGATGGTCTACAGCGAGGCGACCATCGCGGTCCCCCTGATCGTCGGATACGCCTATCACAAAGGATCGTGGAAAGCGCGCGATGAGAAGCGCTTCGCGCGGCAGTTCGAGGCGGTCACCGCCTGAGCGGTCCGGCGAGGTTTCGTCCACACGCGGCGTCGGCGGGTTCTTCCCGGCGACGCCGCCTTGTTTTTCTCCACGGTTTTATCCCGCGGGCGCGGGGATCGAATGCATGGAACGGACGCGGTGGAATGAAGGATCAATTATGCAACGGCCGTTCATCGATCAGGTGGAGCAGGTGTTTGAAGTCCACCGGCTTGCGGAGATAGATGAAAGATTGCGTTCGGCGGAACGCATCGAGCTTGTCGCGATCGGCGGCGGTGAGAAGAACGCTGAAAGCGCCGGGGCTGACTTCTTCGAGCTGGGAGATGAATTCCAGGCCGTTCATTCCGGGCAGATCGAGATCGACCAGCGCCACGCCGGGAACATGCCCGGCGTTGACGAGCTTCATGGCCTCCTCGCCGGTGGCGACGGCCTCGGTGGAATATCCGCACGCCGAGAGCAACGCGGCAAGGGCGCGGCGGGTGACGGCATCGTCCTCCACAATCAGGATCATGCTCTCGACTCCATCATCAACCATCGGGAAGTCAGGTAAAAACGGGTGCATACGCCTTGGTTTCAAACAAAAAACATGCCACATAAAGCCGGGTTCGCTGAAGCGTTGGAAACGCCCTGCGGCCTGGTCATGGACAGCCGGCTCCGACTTCCAGGCCGGAGATGCGACAAAATCAAACCGGGCAGGATCATCGAAAGCCTTTTCTGACGACTTTCCGGCCGTATGATGTCTTTTTCTACATCGGACAACGACCGGAAGGACTCGACCCGCTTCATGACCGCACACAACAAAAAACGCGAAAAATCGCCACGCCCCCACTCATTTCGATCCGCGCGCCGATCCGCCAACCACACAAACGCCCATGCGGAGGAAATCGACGAAGGATTATCGGCGCCGCTGGAACTGCCTCTGGTCCCGCGCGGACCAGTGCCTTTGATCGATACCCGGGAGGGATTCGCGGAATTACTCGAACATCTGCGCGCCTCGGGACAATTCGCCTATGACAGCGAGTTCATCGGCGAACTGACTTATGTCCCCAAGCTCTGCCTGATTCAGGTCGCCTCGCGCGAACGGGTCGCGCTGATCGATCCGCTGGCGGGACTGGACCTGACGCCCTTCTGGGAACTGATCTGCGATCCATCGGTGGAGAAAATCGTCCACGCGGGACAGCAGGATGTGGAACCCGTGGTGCGTCATCTGGGGCGCGAGCCCGCCAATCTGTTTGACACGCAAATCGCCGCGGGGTTTGTCGGTCTGGGCTATCCTGTCGCACTCTCCAAGCTGGTTTTCGAGATGGTGGGCGCGAAGCTGGGCAAGGGGCTGACCTTCACCCACTGGGATCAGCGTCCGCTGTCGGCGATGCAGTTGCGTTATGCGGCGGATGATGTGCGCTATCTGCCGGCGCTGCGCGAGCGGCTTCGCGAGCGACTCGACGCCCTCGGTCACGGTCCATGGGCGAGCGAGGAATCGGCGAGATTGTGCGATGCGTCGCAATACCGGTTCGACCCCGATACCCAGTATCTGCGCGTTCGCGGCGCGGCGTCGCTGCAACCGCGGAATCTCGCGGTGCTGCGCGAGCTGGTCATCTGGCGGGACACCAACGCCCGCGCCCACGACGTGCCGCCCCGGGCGTTTTTGAAGGATGAAATCCTGATCGACCTGTCGCGGTCCCCGGTGAAATCGGTGGAAAAGCTCGATCGCGTGCGCGGGTTGCCCAGGCCTGTGGAACAGGCGCACGGCGCGGAGATCGTCGAGACGACGCTCCGCGCGCTGGCCGCCCCGGAAAGCCGGATGCCCCCGGCGCGTCAGATGGATCAAACCCCCGCCGAGCGCTTCGGCACGGACGCGCTGTGGGCCGTCGTGCAATGCCTCTGCGTGGGCAGGTCGATCGATCCGAGTCTCGTCGCCAGCCGGCAGGAAGTTGGAGAGATCGATCGGTCGCTCCGCAACGGCGGGATCGATGCGTCGTCCCCTCTCTTTACGGGCTGGCGCAACCAGGCCATCGGGCAATCCCTGCTTGGTCTCATCGCCGGCAGGACGAAAATCGAGATGGAATGGAAGAACGGCGCGGTGGTCGCGACGGATCGTTGAATGAGAAATCGTCATTCGACGACGCCGAATGACGTGACGGACAAAAATGCGGGGCCGGCTGCGACCCGATGGCCGGGGTTTCGGCATCGTGGGGTTTTGACATCGTGGTCATTTGTTCAAGGCGCCGGCGCTCACGACGGGATCGAGGAAAGAATGCCCAAGGAAACCATGGATTCCCCCCTGCTTCGCAAGCTCGACGAGAAACTTCGGCGGTTCACCGAGCTGGATGCGGCGATGAACGATCCGGTGGTGCTGGCGAACACGCCGAAGCTGATCGCGGTCAACAAGGAGCGCGGCCAGCTCGAACCGATCGCCGATCGGTATCGTGAATATCAGAAAGCGCGCGATGCGGTGGAGGAACTGCGCGACATGAGCGGCAACACCGCCGACGCGGAAATGGCGGAACTGGCGCTGATGGAATTGCCCGACGCCGAATCGAAGGCCGACGCGCTGCTCGAAGCGCTGAAGGACGAGCTTGTGGCGGCGGAGGACAACGCGGTCGATTCGTTCTTCCTCGAACTCCGCGCCGGCACGGGCGGCGAGGAGGCGGCGCTGTTCTGCCGTGACTTGTTCGAGATGTATCGCCACTATTGCGAGGCGAAGGGTTGGCGGTTCGATGTATCCGATTTTTCCGACGCGGAGCGCGGCGGATTCAAGGAGGTCATCGTCAACGTGAAAGGCGCGGGCGCGTATCGCCATCTTCAGTTTGAAGGCGGCGGGCATCGCGTGCAGCGCGTCCCCGAGACCGAGACGCAGGGACGCATCCACACCAGCGCCGCGACGGTGGCGGTGCTGCCGGAAATGCCGGACGTGAAGATCGAGATCCACTCGAAGGATGTCGAGGAAGGCGGCTGCCGCGGCGGCGGGCCGGGGGGACAGAACGTCAACAAGGTCGAAACCGGCTGGCGATTGCTCCATAAACCGACGGGCCTGCAATTCAAGATGACCGAGCACAAGTCGCAGGCGCAAAACAAGGAACGCGCCTGGGCGCTGCTCCGCGCCACGCTGTATGAAACCGAACGGGCCAGGCTCCACGCCACCCAGACCAGCGCCCGCAAGGCGATGATGGGCAGCGGCGACCGCTCCCAGCGCATCCGCACCTACAACTTCCCCCAGAACCGCTGCACCGATCACCGCCTCGGCGGCGAAGGGGGCGGCGAAAAAAACTTCAACCTCGACCAGATCATCGCCGGCCACATGGACCCGCTGATCGGCGCGCTGCTGGAGTTGGACAAGCGGCAGAGGTTGGAAAATCTGTAAACGATGCGCCGCCACATTCATCCCGGCTTTGTGGTCATATTTTTAGCGACACTTGTCATCCCGTTGCCGGGCGTGCCGGGATTCATGTGGTGGGCAATGCGGCAGCCGGGGGAGATTGACGCATCGCCGCCATACATCGCTCCGTTTGTGTTCTTCCCACCCCCGCTTTACAAGCCCCCGCCATTCGAGGAAACTCCCTCCGGGCGATCATATTTGAATCACGCAACTCGGGGATACACCCGCATCACCATTCATGAACAGAGAATGGATGACACGCGACAGCTTCCGATGAAGGTCAATCCACAAGGCGCGATGGCTTCTGACGAACGCCAACTTGAAGACGAACTGATCGCCAAGCTCTGCGACCTGAAATACGAGCAACGCCCCGACAGCCGGACCTTCACCCGTGAGACCCGAGCATGACGACCGACGCCGTTTCCGACCTCTCCTACGCCGATACTCTCTGGAAAGCCGCCGATGCCCTTCGCGGACAGGTCGATGCCGCCGAGTACAAGCACGTCGTCCTGGGTCTGCTCTTCCTCAAATACATCTCCGATTCGTTCGAGACACGCCGCAATCAACTCAAGGCCGAATTGGAGAAGGACGGGATCAAAGGCAAGCAACTCGAATCACTGCTCGAATCCCGCGATGAATACACCGCCGAGCGCGTCTTCTGGGTCCCGCCCGAGTCGCGCTGGCCCAACCTGCAGAACCAGGCCACGCATCCCGACATCGCCACCCTCATCGACGACGCCATCCTCGCCGTCGAGCGCGACAACCCGAATCTCAAGTCCAAGCTGCCGCGCGACTACGCCCGCCGCGGCATCGAGCCTATCAAGCTCAAGGGTCTCATCGACCTCATCGCCGGCATCGGCTTCAAGGGCGCGCGCGACAAGGCCCGCGACACGCTCGGTCGGGTCTACGAATATTTCCTCGGCAAGTTCGCCGCCGCCGAAGGCAAGCTCGGCGGCGAGTTCTACACGCCCCGCTCCGTCGTCCGCGTGCTGGTCGAGATGCTCGAACCCTACGCCGGCCGCGTCTACGACCCGTGCTGCGGCTCGGGCGGCATGTTCGTCCAGTCCGAAAAGTTCGTCGAGGCCCACGGCGGCAACCGCACCGACGTCTCCGTCTTCGGCCAGGAATCCAACCCCACCACTTGGCGTCTCGCCCACATGAACCTCGCCATCCACGGCATCGAGGCCAACCTCGGCCCGGCGCCCGCCGACACCTTCCTCCGCGATCAGCATCCCGACCTCAAGGCCGACTTCGTCCTCGCCAACCCGCCGTTCAACGTCTCCGACTGGTCCGGCCAACTGCTCCGCGGCGACAAACGCTTCGCCTTCGGCGACCCGCCCGTCGGCAACGCCAACTACGCCTGGATTCAGCATTTCATCCACCACCTCGCCTATCCCAACGGCCGGGGCGGCGGTGTGGCCGGGTTCGTCATGGCCAACGGCTCGCTCTCCAGCAACACCGGCGGAGAGGGGGAGATTCGAAGAAAAATCGTCGAGGCCGACCTCGTCGATTGCATCGTCGCGCTGCCCGCGCAACTTTTCTTCACCACCGGCATCCCCGTCTGCCTCTGGTTCATTACCCGCGACAAGCGCGGGTATCCCTCACCCCCGGCCCCTCTCCCAGGGGGAGAGGGGAGTCAATATCGTGGGGGGTACTACTTTTCCGGGTTGGTTCAGCGTGCGCGTGAATTGCGACAGAAAGCGACTCCCGCTGAACAGGTTGCGTGGGAACTGTTGCGGGATCGGCGATTCCTCGATCTGAAGTTTCGCCGTCAGCATCAGATCGGTGACTACGTCGTCGATTTCTACTGCGACGAGAAGAAACTCGTCCTCGAACTCGACGGCGGCGTTCACGACACGCCCGACCGTCAGAAGACCGACCACAAACGAGACGCCTACCTGCGTGCATTGGATCTCGTCGTCCTGCGCTTTCCAAACGAACAGATGCTCGACCACCCGGAAGATGTACTCGCCGAAATCGGCTCCAGGATGAACCCCTCTCCCCCTGGGAGAGGGGCAGGGGTGAGGGTCGTGCCGGACACCCAATCGTCTCAGAAACCCAAGCGCGCCCGCCACGGCGAAACGCTCTTCATCGATGCAAGAAAACTCGGCACGTTGCAGACCCGCACGCTCCGCGTCCTCTCCGGCCTCGAAGACGCCGAGTGCGTGCCCGGCACGAGCGACCCACTCCCCACCAGCGACATCGGTCGCATCGTCTACGCCTACCGCCAATGGCGCGGCGAGCCTGCGCCCGACTGGTGGAACAAGAAAGAACACGGTGAATGGGCCTTCACAGCGACACCCGGCTTCGCCAAACCCGCCACGATTGAGGAGATCGCCAAACACGGCCACGTCCTCACCCCAGGCCGATACGTCGGCGCCGAAGACATCGAGGAAGACGCCGAACCCTTCGCCGAAAAATACCCGCGACTTGTCGCCGAGGTGGAGGCGTGCTTGAAAGAAGGTGAACGACTTGCGCACGTCATCCGCGAGCAGCTTGGGAGGATCGAATCATGAGCGACCCGCCGAATCCACCGACGCCCCCGCAAGTCAGCTTCCCATTTATACCGACGGCGGACAGAACCCGCGCGTTTTCACCGAATTGAAGATACAATCCTCGCGCGACGACACCGGAGCGTAAACCATGAACTGGCGAGAAGAAGTCGAATCAAAACCGGACGTGTTGTGCGGCAAGCCCTGCGTGAAGGGAACACGCCTGAGCGTCGAGCATCTCGTCGGGTTGCTCGCGCAGGGGTGGCCCATCGAGGAGGTGCTGGATGCCTATCCCGGCCTCACGCGCGAACAACTGCTCGCCTGCCTCAAGTACGCCGCCGAGTCGGTGGCGAACGAACAGTTGTTCCCCGTCGAGGCGTGATGCTGAAACTGCTGGCCAACGAGAACCTCCCGCGACAACTCGTTGCCGCCCTTCGATCGCGCGGGCATGACGTGCGATGGGTGCTTGAGGAGCAGCGCGGCATCGCCGATCCCGTCGTGCTTCGTGAAGCGCTGGCCGAGCAACGCGTCCTCTTGACCGGCGACAAGGATTTCGGCGATCTGGTCTTTCGCGAAGGTCGCGACGCATCCTGCGGCGTGATCCTGATGCGCGTGCATGGAACCACCTCGCAGACGGAGCTGACCGGGATCGTCCTGCCCGTCCTGGAATCACATGAAACAGACTGGCCCGGCCACTTCGCGGTGATCGAGCGCAAGCGAGTCCGCATCCGGCCGCTGCCGGAACGGAGCAACCCGTGACCCTCAATCGCCGCGAGCCGACAACGCGAAGCCGGACGCCACTTGTTCGCTCCGGCCTTGAGGGAGGCGACGATGCGATATAAACACAACGCCGAACCCTTCGCCGAAACAGACCCGCGACGGGTGGCGGCGGTGCAGGCGTGCTTGAAAGAAGGTGAACGGCTCACCGCCCGCATCCGCGAGCAACTTGGGAGGATCGAGTCATGAGCGAGCACGACGCCAACCTACCCACGCCCCCACAGGGTCAGTTTCTCATCTATGCCGACGGCGCCACACAGCTTCAGGTGCGGCTCGAAGGCAATACCGTCTGGCTCACGCAGCGGCTGATCGCCGAGTTGTATCAGGTCTCGGTTAAAACCGTAAACGAACACCTCGTCAACATTTACAGCGAGCGTGAGCTAGAGCCGGAGGCAACTATCCGGAGTTTCCGGATAGTTCAACGCGAAGGTACGCGCGACGTTTCACGCAACATAGAGCATTACAGCCTCGACGCCATCCTCGCCGTCGGCTATCGCGTTCGGTCGGCGCGCGGCACCGCCTTTCGCGACACCCCCGGCTTCGCCAAACACGGCTACGTCCTCACCCCAGGCCGCTACGTCGGCGCCGAAGACATCGAAGAAGACGCCGAACCCTTCGCCGAAAAATACCCGCGACGGGTGGCGGAGAGGGAGAAGTGCTTGGCGGAGGGAGAACGGTTGGCAGCATCGGTCAGATCATTTCTAACCACCATCGAAGCAGCCGACCATGAATAAATCCGAACGTCTCGCATACTGGTATTTACGCCTCAACGGTTTCCTTCTTTTGGAGGATTTCGTGATCCACCCTGACACCGGGCCTAATCAGCGAACTGATGCGGACTTGCTCGGGGTTCGGTTCGCACATCGGCGAGAAAATCATCTCTACCCAATGATTGACGATCCGCGGGTGAGCAGGTCGGCGACCTTCGCATCAGTTGTTATTGCTGAAGTGAAACGAGGTGAATGCGCACTGAACGGTCCTTGGACTCTAGAGTCTGACGAGAACATGCAGCGAGTGCTCCGAGCGATAGGTTGTTTTCCAGAGGCGACAATCGGTTTGGCGGCAAGTGGACTCTACAAATATGGAAAGTTCCAGACGCCGGAAGTGTCGTGCAGGCTTTTAGCGTTTGGAGACAAAAAAGGGCAGCTTCCCATCGCCAACGTTCAGCAGATTCTTTTCGATGACGCGATCGCCTTTATTCATAAGCGATTCCAAGGACACTTTGACCAAAAGGCTTCGGTCGGCAACTGGGCACAGGATGGCCAAGATATGGCTCGAATCGCCCGTAGAGAGGGTGACTCAGGGCGTTGCAGGACAGAACTGCGAAAGCTCTTCGGTTTGGAATGACTGCGATGGCGAACGAATTTCCGATGGTGAGACTCGGGGACGTGATCGTGAACCACGACTCACGCCGGATACCCGTGCGCGAGGCTGATAGGAAGCCGGGCCCATATCCTTATTACGGTGCGTCTGGCGTCGTCGACTATGTTGATAAGTACCTTTTTGATGGGCTCCACCTGCTAATCGCGGAAGACGGTGAAAACCTTCGAACACGCCAGACGCCTGTTGCGTTTCTCGCCGACGGTAAATTCTGGGTGAACAACCATGCCCACATCGTGACGGGGAACGACCGCGCGGACACTCGCTATCTGTCGTATGCGCTCGCAGTCACCGATATCAGCGGCTACCTCACCGGCTCGGCGATGCCCAAGCTTAGCCAAAAGTCGATGAATGCAATCGAGGTTCCGCTGCCGCCGCTCAACCTGCAACTGTTGATCGCCAAAACGCTCGGCTCGCTCGACGACAAGATCGAGCAGAACCGTCGGACGGGTCGGAAGCTGGAGGGGTTGGCGCGGGCGGTGTTCAAGGCGTGGTTCGTGGACTTCCTGCCTGTGCGGGCGAAGATGGCGGCGGCGGAGAATGATCCCTCCCTTCTGCTGCCGCAGGCCGAGCCAAACACCTGGTACGTCTACGCGATCGAGTGTAACGACGGCAGCCTCTACATCGGTCAGACCGAAGACCTGCGGCAGCGATGGGTGCAGCACATGGGCGGACGCGGGGCGAACTGGACCAGGTCGCACCCACCCGTTCGAGTGCCCTATTGGGAACGGCAACCATCGCGGGAAGCGGCCGTCGAGAGGGAACAGTGGCTTAAGACGGGCTTCGGTCGAAAGTGGCTAAAGAAGCAGATCGCCCGCCTGCCCGCGCAGGCCCGCACGCAGACAGGCGAGCCGACAAACGCCAAGGCCGCCGGCGCGACCGCCTTCCCCGGCATGCCCCCCGAAACCTTCGCCGCCCTCCCCAACACCCTCCAAGACTCCCCCCTCGGCCCCGTGCCGCAGGGGTGGGAGGTGAAGCCGCTGTCGGAGGCGTTCGACGTCAACCCGCCCCGGCGACTCGCGAAGGGCGCCGATGCGCCGTACCTCGACATGAAGAACATGCCCACCGATGGCCACGCCCCCGACACGTGGGAGCGTCGCCCGCACGGATCGGGCATGAAGTTCATGAACGGCGACACGCTCGTCGCCCGCATCACGCCGTGCCTTGAAAACGGCAAGACGGCATACGTTGACTTCCTGAAAGACGGCGAGGTCGCATGGGGATCGACCGAGTACATCGTGCTCCGCCCGAAGCCGCCTCTGCCGCCGATTTTCGCGTACTGTCTGGCGAGGATGGAGCCATTCCGCGACTACGCGATCCAGAACATGAGCGGCACGAGCGGGAGACAGCGCGTCGCCGCGTCCGCGATGGAGCATTACCATATCGCCGTGCCCGACGAAGTGACAGCCCGATCGTTCGGTGAAGTAGTCGGGCCGTTGTTCGAGTACATCCGAGCGGGCAAGGCCGAATCCGCCAAGCTCGCCGCCCTGCGAGACTACCTCCTGCCGCGTCTGCTGAGCGGGCGTGTGCGGGTGCGGGATCCGCAGCCGACGGCTCAGCGTGAAAGCGTCGTTCTGCCGAAGCTTACCGACACCGCGAAGCCTTCCCGTACGGCAAATGACGAGTTTAAGGAAGCAGTTCTGATCGCCGCGCTCGTGCGGTCGCTTGCCAATTCCTCATTCCCCTTGGGTCGCAAGCGATATAACAAGGTTGCATACTTTGTTCACCGGAAAGCCGAGCACGATGTACGCCAGACGTATTTGAAGAAGGCCGCGGGCCCGTACAGCCCGTGGGCGAAGTACCAAGGCCCGGAACGGATTGCCGTCTCAAACGGGTACGTGAAGCGAGCGAAGGTAGGAAATTTCGTCGGTCTTTTGCCGGGTGACAAAATCGACAAGATCGATGGCTACTTATCGCGGTATGACTTCGCCGCCACGATACCGTGGGCGGTCGGCCAGTTCCGCTACCGCAAGAACGATGACCTCGAGCTTCTGGCAACTGTTGATTTCGCGGCGATCGATCTGCGCGACCGGGGAGTGAGCGTTGACGCCGGAAACGTGCGCGACCTCATCGAGAGCGAGCCGGAATGGGTACCGAAGCTCGAGCGAGCAATCTTCTCAGATTACAAGATTGCAACGGCGCTGCGCGAACTGGAGAGCCTGTTTCCATCTGATTATGGAGACTAGCGGTCTGACCTCTTGCCGCGGCTGAGGGGGCGGGTGCAGGTGACGATTGCAAGACAGCAGGCTCGGAATCTGGTATTATCGTAAGAGATTTGCGGAGCGCCCAATGAGCGAATTTGAGTTTCTCAAACCAAAGCTCGACGGACCCAGGTTCGCGGATCATGCTATCCCGCTGGAGGTTCTTAAAGATCTCGCCGTCCTCGAGGAGTTGATTATTTCGGTCGCAAAATCGGAGTGGTTAAAGGATCATCCCGGACGCCAGCGAACGCCGCGCGGATTCATGTCGGGTGTTTCGGTTAAGTTAAAGCGGGTGGATGAGGGCAGCGCGGTTCCAGTGCTGACGGCATTGATTGCATCTACGACGGCCCTGCTTCCGAACGCGATTTCGCCGCAACAGGATTATCTCGAGCGGGCGCGTGCCCGTATCGCCGAAGCCGTGTCGGCCGCGGAAACGGGGGAAAATCCGACGGACTACTTTCCCGCCAAGTCGCTCGCGTACTTCGACCGCTTCGGTCGCGGACTTCGCGAGGGGGAATCGATCAGCTTTAGCCGCGGCGGCGGCCTTGCGCCGGCGCGACTGACGCCGCAAACGCGCCGGAGGCTGGTGCTTGCCGCGCCAGGCGTGCAGTTCATCACCGACGACGCGCTGCGTCGAGGCAAAGTGGTGGATACGAATGACGCGGACGGCACGTTCACTATTCAGCTTGCCAACGGTCAAGAAGTGCGTGGACCTCTCGCTGCCGAACACCGCGACGCCATACTCGATGCTCAGAAGGATGCACCCGATGGCGTCCGCGTCGCGGTGCGTGGCGTCGGACGGTTCAATCGGTCGGAGAAGCTTGTCAGCTTTGAAGAGGTTGAGGACGTTACCCCACTGGAGCCTTTCGACGTGCCTGCCCGGCTCGACGAACTCCAACTTTTGAAGGCAGGGTGGCTAGACGGCAGCGGGAAGGCGCTCGATGCCGCATCACTTGACAGGTTGGGCCAGTTCTTCACCACCTATTATCCGAGCGAACTCCCGCTGCCCTACACGTTTCCGACGGAAACCGGCGGAATTCAGTTCGAGTGGCGGATTAACGGCGCCGCACCCGAGATCGAGATCGACCTCGGTTCATTTCGCGGCGAGTGGTTGTCCGGCGACAACGAGGCGACAATCGATCTAACCTCCGCGCAAGGCTGGACCGATCTCGCTAGCCGCATCGCCGCGCTGGTCGGGACGAATCAGAATGGGGAGAGCGATTGAGACCCGAGACATTGCTTTATCGGCAAGTGAATGAGAACTGGCTGCAACAGGGCGTGCCAAGCAGCCAGACCTTTCGACCGACTCAGAAGGACCAGGGCAAGCCCAGCGTCTACGACGGGGACATCATCGAATCTGCCGAAGCCTCCTACGTCCACTGGACTAAAGAATTGGGGCTGACAAGCGTCGGCGTGCTCGCGGTGACCGAGAAGGAGTGTTCCGAGTGTGGACTCCCTGCCGTGACAGACGGCAACCCGTTTCCCGCGCACGCCACGATCGACTTCACGAAGTGCAAGTCCAACGGCGACATCAGACGACTCGCCGGGCAACTGACGGAGCTCGCCGTCGCCCGTGACTGGCAGTTCCGACCACCGGAAGCGGCCGCATAAGTGAGTCCGGAACTATGTCGCTTGCGCTCACAGAACAACTCGTGGAGAATTCGGCCGTCGCGCAACTCGGGCATGCGTGCGCGATCGGCTCTGCTCTCGACGACGCCAACGAACGCGCGAGCGCTTCGGCAGTCGTGCTGTCCACCCGCGCCAAGTCCGCTTTGCGCAACCTCAACCCCCACCTCCCCGAGGCGACGATCGACGCCGTCGTCGCCTCCCTCTCCCGCCCGCCGCATCCCACGCTGATCGAGAACAACCGCCACTTCCACGCCCTGCTGACCGATGGCGTGCCGGTGGAATACAAGGACGCACGGTTGGGCAAAGGGGCCGGCGAGACGCGCGGTGGGCGGGCGCGGGTGATCGACTTCGACAACCCGGCCAACAACGACTTTCTCGTCGTCCGGCAACTCACGGTGCAGGGCACTTCCGGGGGCGGGAAGACGATCCGGCCGGACCTGATTCTGTACGTCAACGGGCTGCCACTGGTGGTGATCGAGCTGAAAGACCCGGCCAACACGGCCGCGGACCTGAACATGGCGATCGACCAGCTCGGGCGCTACAAGGCCGTCGCGCCCGAGCTGTTCGTGCCCAACCTGTTGCTCGTGGCCAGCGACGGGCTGCTGACCCGCGTGGGGAGCATCACCAGCTCTCACGCACGCTTCACGCCGTGGCGACCAGAAAAGGGTGGCGAGCCGACGCTGGAGGCGTTGATCCGCGAGTTGCTGAATCCGGCGGCGCTGCTGGATTACCTGCGGTCGTGCGTGGCGTTTGAGGAGGACGAGCGCGGGAACATCGTGAAAAAGGTGGCGGGGTATCACCAGTTTCGCGCGGTGCGCAAGACGCGGGCAAGTGTTTTGAAGGCGATGAAGGCAGGCCCCTCACCCCAGCCCTCTCCCGGCGTACCGGGCGAGGGAGCAAAGGGGCAGGGCGGCGTGGTGTGGCATACGCAGGGATCGGGCAAGAGCCTGACCATGCTCATGCTCGCCGGCACGCTCGTGCGGGCGGTGGAGATGGCCAACCCGACGCTGGTGATCGTGACCGACCGGAACGATCTGGACGACCAGCTTTTCGACACCTTCGCCATGGGCCGGGACCTGCTGCGGCAGGAGCCGGTGCAGGCGGACAGCCGCGAGCACTTGAAGCGGTTGCTCGACCGCGCGTCGGGTGGCGTGGTCTTCACGACGATCCACAAGTTCACCGAAGCGCACGGGGATCAGGGGGGGATCAGCGAGCGATCGAACGTGGTGGTGATGGCGGACGAAGCCCACCGCAGCCAGTACGGGTTTGTGGATGGCGGGGCGAAATGGATGCGGGATGCCCTGCCGAATGCAACGTTCGTTGGCTTCACCGGCACGCCGCTCATGGCGGGCGACAGGGTGACGCGACATGTGTTCGGCGAGTACACGGACGTGTACGACATCCGTCAGGCGGTGGTGGACGGCGCAACCGTGCCGATCTACTACGAGCCGCGGATCGTGAAGCTCTCCATCGACGAGGCCGGCGCGAAGAAGGCGGAGGCAGCCATCGCCGAAGCCGCGAAGGCGGATGAGAACGGCGAAGAGGTGGCGGAGAACATCCGCATCCCGATCGAGCAGTTGTACGGCGCGCCCGAGCGACTGGAACGGGTGGCGAGGTTCCTTGTGGAGCATTGGGAGAAGCGACGCGAAGCGATGGAAGGCAAGGCGATGGTGGTGACGATGAGCCGCGACATCGCCGCGCGATTGCATGATGAGATCGCGAAGCTGCGCCCCGCGTGGGACAGTGGAGCAAATGGGGATGACGACGACAAGGGCGTCATGAAGGTGATCATGACCGGATCGCCGGATGATCCCGAGCACATCGCGAAGCACGTGCGGAGCAAGGCACAGCGGAAGGCGCTGGCGGCACGGTTCAAAGACCCGGCGGATGCGTTCCGCGTGGCGATCGTGGTGGACATGTGGCTGACGGGTTTTGACGTGCCGTGTGCCCACACCATGTATCTGGACAAGCCCCTGGCCGGTCACAACCTGATGCAGGCGATCGCGCGGGTGAACCGCGTGTATGGCGAGAAGCCGGGCGGATTGATCGTAGATTTGATCGGATTGGCCGATCCACTGGCCGATGCGCTGACGACGTACGCGAACGCGACAGGTGAGAGCGACAAGCCGATCAA
>CAYUNS010000057.1:0-3780 GCA_964446155.1 uncultured Tepidisphaeraceae bacterium
CTCCTCCCCGTGGCCGGCCGATATTGTGGGTGCGTATGCAGTTGATTGAGACGGAGATTCCGGCGGTGAAAATCCTCCTGCCGAAGAAGCATGGAGATCATCGTGGATTTTTCTCCGAGGTCTACAGCGTGAAGGCGTTGCGCGAAGTCGGCGTCACCGCGGACTTCGTCCAGGACAATCATTCCCTCTCAGCCGGGAAGGGGGTATTGCGCGGGCTGCACTATCAGCTCCCGCCGACCGCCCAGGACAAGCTCGTGCGCGTGGTGCGCGGAGCGATTCTCGATGTCGCGGTGGACATCCGAAAATCCTCTCCGACGTTCGGCCGGCACGTCTCGGCGATCCTCAGCGCCGACAACTGGCGGCAGATTTTCGTCCCCGCCGGATTCGCCCATGGATTCATCACCCTCGAACCCGACACCGAGGTGATATACAAGGTGTCCGCGTATTACTCGCCGAACGACGAGCGCGGCATTCGCTGGAACGATCCGCAGCTTGGGATCGCGTGGGGCGTGTCCGAATCGCAGGCGGTGCTTTCCGCGCGCGACATGGAGCATCCGCTGCTGAAGGATGCGGTGGATCTGTTCGAGTAGCGAGCCATCACGGCTCATTCCCGGATGAGCCTGTCCGACGTGATTCCGGGTTACTGGAACGCGCGATTTATCCGATGTATGAATGGTTTCCGGCGTTTGGCGGTCCGCACCGGTTGTTCGGCTATCGGACCTGTCTTGCCCGCCGGAGTCTGGAGTAGTGTTATGAAGGGCGTCATCCTCGCCGGCGGGACCGGTTCACGGCTGTTTCCACTGACCAAGGTCACCAACAAGCATCTGCTGCCCGTCTATGACAAGCCGATGATCTTCTATCCCATCGAGTGCATGGTGAAGGCCGGCATCGACGAAGTGCTGCTCGTCACCGGTGGCAACAATGCCGGGGATTTCGTCCGTCTGCTGGGCAACGGCAAGGAATTCGGACTGAAGACCCTGAACTACACCTACCAGGATGGCGCCGGCGGGATCGCCCAGGCGCTGGGATTGGCCGAGGATTTCGCCGATGGGGACAGCATCTGCCTCATCCTCGGGGACAACATCCTCGAGTATTCCATCGCCGACGCCTGCAAGCGATTTCGTCACCAGGGCCAGGGCGCGAAAATTCTCCTGTCGCAGGTGGAGAACCCCAAGGCTTACGGCGTGGCCGAAATGGACGGCGAGCGCGTCGTCAAAATCGTCGAAAAACCCAAAGACCCCAAGAGCAACTGGGCGGTCATCGGCATCTATTTCTACGACGGCAAGGTCTTCGACATCGTGAAGACCCTGAAGCCTTCGGCCCGCAATGAACTCGAGATCACCGACGTCAACAACGCCTACATCGAGCGCGGTGAATGCACCGCCGACAAAATCCAGGGCTACTGGGCCGATGGCGGCGAGAACATCGACTTCTATCTCCAGGCCTGCAACACCGTGGCGCGAAACGGCGCCAACAAGGATGTGAAGTGAAGGATCGGCAGATGCGCAGCATTCTCGTCACCGGCGCCGCCGGGTTCATCGGGTCGAATTTCGTCCGCATGCTTCTCTCGCGCGATGAGCCGGTGAAGCTCGTCGCGTTCGACAAGCTCACCTATGCGGGCAATCTCGCGAACATCGAAGACCTGTTCGGCGGCGACCGTCTCGTCTTCGTCAAAGGCGACATTTGCGACGCCGACGCCGTGACCAGGGCCTTTGACGAGCATCGCGTGACGGAGGTCGTCCACTTCGCGGCCGAGAGCCACGTCGATCGCAGCATCCTCGGGTCCGGGCCTTTCGTGCAAACCAACGTCGTCGGCACGCAGGTGTTGCTCGACGCCGCCCGGGCCGGGGGAATCGAAAAATTCCTCTATGTCAGCACCGACGAGGTCTATGGAACGCTGCCCGAGGATCGCCCGGACATCAAGTTCACCGAGCAAACGCCGCTACAACCCAACTCGCCCTACAGCGCATCCAAGGCCGCGGGCGATTGCCTCGTGCGCTCCTATTTCCACACCTTCGGCATGCCCGTGCTCACCACGCGGTGCAGCAACAACTACGGACCATACCATTTCCCCGAAAAGCTCATCCCGCTGTTCGTCACGAACCTGATGGAGGGACGGAAGGTTCCGCTTTACGGCGACGGGTTGAATGTACGCGACTGGCTTTATGTGGAAGACCACTGCGACGCGATCTGGACGGTGCTCAATCGGGGGGCGTTCGGTGAGGTGTACAACGTCGGCGGGAACACGGAAATCACCAATCGCAGGATCACCGAGACGCTGATCCGTGAAATGGGATGCGACTGGGACGAGGTCGTCACCTACGTGAAGGATCGTCCGGGACACGACCGCCGCTACGCGATCGACGCGACGAAGATCAAGCGCGAGCTTGGATGGGAGCCCAGGCATCGGTTCGAGGACGCGATCAGGACGACGATCCAGTGGTATCGCGACAACGAACAATGGTGGCGCGCGATCAAGAGCGGGGAATATCTCCAGTATTACGAGCGGCAGTACACATCGCGGTGAACGCCGTGCGGTTCCGGTTTTATCGAACGGTATGATCGAAGATTCGCGGTTTTGCAATGTCGAATCCCCAACCCTCCATCGTCATCACCGGCGGAAACGGAATGCTGGCGCATGCGCTGCGGGAAACGCTCGCCGAGCGCCGTCTTCAGGGCGTCTTTCTCGATCGCGCCACATGTGACATTACGGATGAATCCGCGGTCTCCCGCTTGTTCGCGACGTATCGGCCGGCGCTGCTGCTCAACTGCGCCGCGCACACCAAGGTCGATCTTTGCGAGGAGCAGAAGGAACTCGCCGATGCCGTCAATGGGCACGCCGTCGGCCATCTCGCCCGCGAATCCCGCAAGGCGGGGACATTCCTGGTTCACGTCAGCACGGATTTCGTTTTCGACGGCGCTGGCGATCGGCCGTATCGTCCCGATGATCCGACCAATCCTCTTTCCGCCTACGGCCGATCCAAGCTCCTCGGCGAGCGGCTGCTCCAGGAGCATGCGCCCGATCGCTGGATCATCGCCCGAACGGCATGGCTCTACGGGAGAGGCGGGCCATGCTTCCCGCGAACAATGGTCACCGCCGCCCGCGCGGGTAAGCCGCTGACGGTTGTCGCCGACCAGACCGGCTCGCCGACACATACCCGCGATCTCGCCGCCGCGATGTTGAATCTCGTCAATCGCGATGCGCGCGGCATCTGGCATCTGACCAATTCCGGGCAGACCAACTGGTGCGACTTCACCCGCGCGATTCTGGAGGAATTCAATGTGCGGGCGGAAGTGACGCCGACCACCTCGGCCGAGTGGTTCAAACTCCGTCCCAACACCGCGACGCGCCCCGCCTACAGCGTGCTCGACAATTCCCCCTATACCCGCCTCATGGGCATCCCCCTGAAGGATTGGCGCGACGGCCTGCGCGACTACCGCGCCGCGGTCGATACGGCCGGTTCCTTTTAACCGCCAAACCACGACAGCCCAGCCGCATCTGTCGCCTTTGCCATGACAACCGCGCCATCCTGTCATCGTCAGCCGAAGCCGCGATTCAGGGCGTCGATTTTCGTAAGATATGCTGTGTTAATTGTTTACGGGGCAATATCGAAGAAAATATTCTTGTGCATTCCCCGAGGCACGGCTGTTGTTCCGTTGTTTCTCAACATTCGACGACAAACGACAACGGTCGTTGGATGCACAACCTGACCCATTCTTCCCCCCCGATGTTGAAGGGTTCTTCTCTCCCACAACCCGAAGAACCTTTCATCAGCCCCA
>CAYUNS010000057.1:3790-15539 GCA_964446155.1 uncultured Tepidisphaeraceae bacterium
CCTTGCCCGGGACGGCTTTTTTTATGCGCGGATTTTTCCCTGCGGCTTCATTCCACCACGAAGCGCGTCTCGATCCTCAATTCGCCGGCGTCGTTGGTTTGATACTCGGCCGAAATCCTGTGCAGCCGCTTGCCGATGAAAGTTCTCAACTTTTCATCCCCGGCGTCGATCGAATCGAGTTCGATGGCGTTCGGGGAAACCGGCAGTTCGCACACCATCGCGCCCATCCGCAGGCGCGGCGGCTGGTTGGCCGCCGCGAGGTGATGCGGGTGCGCCAGCGACCAGATCACATGCGTGATCGGCGTGTTGGGAGCCTGCGTGCGAAACTCATCCACGACGACCATCATGCCATGTTGATCGTCTCGGGGGTGAACGCAGTCGAGTCGTCTCGTCCACGAGGCCAGCCCGGCTTCGGGTGGATAAGCGGCCGTCAGGTCGATCACGAAATGAGGCGTCGCCGCCTGCGGTTCGTAAGCGATCACCCTGGCCGCGGCGTCGAGTCCGGTGCGCTGTTCATGCCCCGCGATGATCGGGCAGTTGTGCCCGCGGCTCGACGCGCTGAGATAGGTGTATCGTTTCGGACCGAAGAAGTCGGCCTGGTAATAGGGTGCTCCCAGGTCGGGGATGATGATGTCCCGGTTGAACGTGATGATGAAATGCCCCAGGTCGTTGTGGTTGTGCCGTTCCGCATTGTTTCCGCCGCTGAGCGCGCCCAGAAGCTCTCCGCCGGGCGTTTGGGTGCGGAAGACCGCCACCTGCTGATCGGGCAGGTATTGGGCGCCGCCGCCGTCAATCGCGGCGGCCGTCTCCTCGACGGCTTCAGGCTCTCGCGGCAGGGCAAGCTGGCGGAGCATCATTCCAAAGTGGCGCAGGTGTCCCGGATTGGTTTCGGGTGCGATGCGCATCCAGTGATTCAGCCATTGCAATCCCGTCGCCCCCTCCAGCCAGGCGACGAAATACGACGGCGCCGCCGCGAACAATCCCGCATCGTTGCCGCTGAAGAACACGTTGTCGAACAGGTGCGCCCGGTGGGGATAATCCGCCACCACGCGCAGCCGATCCTGGTCCACCGACCGTTCAAATTCGCTGCGATCGAGCCGGCTCCAGCCCATGCATGCCAGGCCCATTCCATAAAGCCAGTAACCCACCCCTTCATCGCACTCGCCATGTTCGCTGAACGCGCGGTGAAGGAAGACGTTGAGAAGATCGATGGCCCGCCGCCGCGCCTCGGGGCGCGCATATCCCTGCGCCGCCAGCGATTCACATGTCGTCAGGATGCTGCCCGCACACACGCCCGTCCAGTTGTTCATGTGCGGAGCGTCCTCGCGCGCCCATGTCGACGGCGGGGCTTCGAGGAACGGGATGAGAACGCGCCGGTCGATTTCCGACACGATCGAATCCGACAGCGTGTTCGAGACGGAGTCCATCCAGGGGCGCAGGCATTCGCACATCTCCGCGAGCATCGCGGCCAACTCCGTCGCGGCGAGATCGAGCGTGTGCGATCCCATCGACGGCAGATCCATTTCCGGCAGATGCGCTGAAACCGCCCATGTCGGTTCGGTGAGAAATGACCATAGCCAGTTGAGCAGGCGATCGTCCGGGTCGGCCGGATCGATCCCCAGCAGGCATCGGTTCATCGCCAGGTTTGAAAGCGTTCTGCGATGCGATTGCCAGTACACATCGGTCGCATTCCGATTATTGTGCCGTTTCGCGGCCAGGTAGTCCGTCGCCCGCAGTCGTGGCGGGTCCATCGCCGCCTCCTCCGTCTGCGATCGCACCACCTTCATCAATTCCGCAAACCGCGCCTCGCCGCGCACTCTGTCCCAGAAAGATCGATCGTCCATCGGGATGGGAGTGACCTGGTAATAACGCTTGAACGCGGCCGCGGGGGAGTCGGATGGCACGGATGATACCTCCAGGTGAAGACACGAACCGCCGCCATGTTTATCGTCGCTTTCCCCGATTTGCAATCGCGCGACGACAGGAAACGGCTCCGCCATTTCATCGATATCGTCGATCGCTGGGGAGCGGTCAGCGTTTTGCCCCGAACAACCACTGCTCGCGATTGAAGGTCAGCGCGCCTTCATACCAGCCGGGAGAGGTTTCGCGGCAGCGATAGATGGTGCAGGTGACGACGACAACCCCGCCGAAGGGGGTCGCGAGTTCAACCGTGCCGCCGTAGCCCAGCGGCAGGCGGTGTCGTGTGACAAAGCCCACGCCGCGCTCGCTCGCTTCCCGCGTATAGAGTAGCCAGGGTTCGTCGCCGGCCTTGTCGCTGAACAGGCGAAGCCGCGCCTTCACGCGATGGGTTTGTCGCGTTACGGAACGCCGATTGAGGATGCGGTGCCGTCCGGCCTCGAGCGCGGAAATGATCATCGCCACCTCCGCCGGCCAGGACGATTCATCCGTTTCGGTCGATTCGATTGGTTGGTCCGTCACCATCCTGTGTGCCTCCGTCCCCGAAATGAGTTTGAGCCGTGGGGACAAATGAAATCTACGATACGTCGCAACCTTCCGGCAAATGGTCCGAGGGAAAAGGGCAGGTCCGATAAGGAGGGCGTCCGGGGGGGGCCGGAGGGGAATCCGCTTGCGGCTTTTCGTCCGCATGGAGTACAACCCGTTCAATCGCTTCTCCTGCTCGAAAGGAATTTCCTCATGGACCCCTTCCTCCGCGCGGCCATTGAACAGGCTCGTAAAAGTCTCGCTGAAGGCGGCCTGCCGATCGGATCGGTCCTGGTCCGTGATGGACGGATCATCGGCGCCGGACACAATCGGCGCGTGCAGCATGGCGATCCCATGGCGCATGCGGAGATCAACTGCCTCACCAACGCCGGCCGGCAAAACACATATAAGGATACGATCCTCTACTCCACCCTCATGCCCTGCTTTTTATGCAGCGGGGCGGCGGTGCAGTTCGGCGTGCCCAGGGTTGTTGTCGGGGAGTCCGTGACGTTTCCCGGCGGTGAAGGTTGCGGGGGGCGCTCGCCGGAGTTCATGCGGTCGCATGGCATCGAGGTGATCGATCTGCACGATTCCGAGTGCATCGGGATGATGAGCGCCTTCATCCGCGAGCGCCCGGAGCTTTGGAATGAAGACATCGGCCGATGAAGTCTTGACGCGCGACATGACCAGCAACAACCCACCATCCGCCCTTCATGCGCCTCCACCGGGCAATGACGCCATCGAACGACAGGCGCGATGGCGTCAACGTTGCCGGACGCTCGCGATCGGATTGATTTTTCTGGTCATCGTCGTCGGGGCGTTGTTCGAGGGGATGAAGCTTCGGGAACGGACATGGGCGCAGTCCGAGCCGATCCGTCATCGGTATGACATTCGGAACAACCTTCTGTTCGGCCGTCGCGCCATCAATGAAGGGGTGATGAATCTCTACGGCAATGTGCTGAACGAAACGTCGGACGGCAATTATCACCTGGATTATGTGCCTCTGCGCCTGCTCACGATGCGTCTGTGGGCCGGATGGGTGAACGCCAATTATGATGACCGGATCGCGTGGCAGGAGGAAATCGCGTTCACGCGCCCGCTGCTCTATTTCAACGCGGCGCTCGAGTTGTTCTCCGCCGTCGCGATCTTCATTCTCGTACGCATGTGGATTCGTCGATCCGACCGCGCGGAAATGCCGCAACGCGATCCTGGGAAGCCTCCCGCACAGGCCCCGCCGCCTCCATCCAATCGCTGGCGTGGGGCGTTTGCCGGACTGGTTGCGGCGATGATCTTCTGGTTCAGCCCCGCGGTTCACATCAGCGCCCATGGTTGGCCGTCGTGGGACATCTGGATCATTCCATTCTATCTCTACGCGGTACTGTTCGGCTGTGTGAATCGATGGTTCGTTTCCGGTGTGATCCTCGGCGTGGGCACGATGTTCAAAGGTCAGCAGTTGATGGTCGCGCCGCTCCTGCTGCTCTGGCCGTTGTTCATGGGGCGATGGGACGGCATGTTGAAATGGTTGTCGGGCTACTTGTTCACGGCGACTCTCATCGTCGCGCCATGGCTGCTGCGATTTCCCGATACGCGGGAGATGAACGGAGCGGCGGTTGCCTGGATCGCGTGCGTTCTTGTCGCGGGCATTCTTCTCCTGCTGGTCAGGGCGCTGACGAAGCGCGGGTGGCGGTTCGCGATCGCGGGCGGGGCCGCGCTGATGCTGCTGCTCTGGCCGTGGTCGCGCGAAGCGGCCGCGGCGCCGATATGGATGGGGATCGCCCTCGCCGCGATCGCGGTCGGACTGGCGCGGGCGCTGCCCTGGCGGGAGCATCGCTTCCTGATTCCCGGCATCGTCGGCGCCGCGCTGGCAATGTGCCCGTTTCTTTTCAGCAGCGACCTCACCTGGTTTGAGCTGTCCTTCAAATACGGCAGCGAGAAGTTTTCAGGTTTGGAGCACTGGGGCGCCAATACGCTGCCGACGCTGCTGGGCAGGCACTTCGGCTGGCGGACGCTTCAGGATGTCGTGTACACCATCGAGCCGCGGGCGCTGTTGATCTGGCCGGCGCATCCGATCGAGATTCCGCTGCGCCTGTTTCTCGTCGGAACCTATTCGATCGCGCTGGTGCTGCTGGCGGCGGCGATGGCGCGTCACACCCTTCGGGGGGATCGGCATTTCCTGGTCGCGATGGCGGCGATCTGGCTGGTCGCCTTCGCGGTCATGCCGCAGATGCACGGGCGTTACCTGCTGTTCGGCACGGCCATCGGCGCGGTCTTTGTCGGCGTGGGCATGGGGCTGGTGCTGCTGAATGTCGTGTTGACCATCCTCTCCTGGATGATGACGGTGCATCTGATGATCGGCGCCCAGCGAGACCGGCGGGAGGTGTTCCTCCGGTATCTCGTGCCCGACGGCTGGGCCGGGTCGGTGCAGGAATTCATCTTCCGCGCCCATCCCGGCATCGCCTGGCTGATCCTCCTCGCGACGGCGATCATTCTGTTCGTCGCCCTCACGCCTTCTTCGCGTTCCCGCGCGCCGGGTCTGCGTCCCTGATGAATGGCGCCGCGTCATTCATGATTCGCAATGGGAGCAAACGGATATTTCATGCGATTTGCTGGAGGCGGTGGGCCTGGGAGGCGCGGGCGATGCCGGGGAGGATGTATTCGGCGGCGACGGCGTTCCAGTTCATTTTCTCGGCCAGGGCGTAACCGCGCTCGAGGAACCGCTCGAATTCCGCGGGGGTGCGGGGAAGACGCTCCATGAGTTGCCCGGCGACGCGCTCGGCGACGGCGTGCTCGATGACATCGCGTTCCTTTTGCCCGATGCCCAGGAGTTGCTCGGGGCGCAGGGTTTTGTCGGGCAGGGCGGTGTAGTCGGCGATGATGACGTTGGGCGTCTCCCCGCCGGCGACATGGGCGACGAAGCCCGCGCAGCCGCAGATGTTGCTGAAGACGCAGATCCCACCGAAGCTGATCGGTTCGACCTGGGCGATGCCGAATGGTTCATAGATGCTCTGTCCGAACTCGACATCGGAGCCTTTGCGAATGTCCATGAACTCCATCTCGGCGGGCATTCGCGAGCCGCAGAGCTTTTGCTGGAACCCGAACTGGTTGATGAAGACGACCTTGATGTTGCGGTTCTGGGCGTTGAATTCCTGGACGCCCTGGTGGTAGACGGCTTCGCCGGTGGAGAGATCGGGCAGTCCTTCGCGATGAACGACAGGCCATCGATAGGCGCTTTCCATGCGTCGGACATCCTCGGGGCGGCGCTGGGGGACTTCGGTGCTGAGGACGAACAGGACCGCCGTTTCACCGCGCTCGCGAAGCATCGGTTCGACGTGCTCCAGCACGCGCAGGTCTCGCCACAGCCCTTTGCTGGGGACGAGCCGGGTGACGTGGGTGAAGATGTAATCCGGGCGGAATTTCAGGAGGTTTTCCGCGTATTTGCGGAGCCTGTTGCGGCTGGTCATCTTGTCGTCGAGGGTGATTTTCCAGTGGGGGACGCCGTTGTAGGCGAGCTGCGCGTCGACGGTGGCGAATTCCTCGCCGAGAAAGCGCATTTCCCGGAGGGTGTAGTCTCCGACGGCGAAGATGTTGTCGCAGAAGCGCGCGGCGCGGATCAGGGCGTGCTTGTAATAATCGTTCTGGTCGCCGAAGACCTCATCGACGTAATGCCCCGATGCGACGGCGGATCGCATGGCGTTGTAGAACATGGTGTCGTGTCCCGGATGGGACTCGACGATCCGCCGCATGGTGGCGCATTCATGGGCGTGGAAGATGGTGCGATAGTTGGCGCGATCGCCTTCAAGAATGGCGGCGAGGCAGGTGGGCATGCCCATGTATTCATGCCCGAGAACGACGCAAGGCTCGACATTGCAGCCGGCGCCGAGGGCGTGCAAAGCGGCGAGGGCGGGCTTGGCGAGACGAACCCATTGCTCGAAGTCCCAGATGTGCTCATATCGGGAACTGTCGATGCCGAAGCGCTTCCACAGATCGAACTTGAAGGGCGCGATGGTGTTCGGATCGATGCGGGAGACGTCGATGAGCAGCACCTCGGGGCGGCTGGTGACGCCGGCGCCCTTGTCGGTGAAGGTGCGTCGCCCGTAAATGATGCCGACGCCGAATGCCTGCTCGATCTCGCGGAATCGCGGGGCGAGAGGCGAGCGATAGAGGCTGTCGAAGCTGCTGTAGAGGACTTCTCCGTCAGTGCCGAGACGTGCATCGCCGTGATGATCGGTGGGCCAGAACGGACCGACGAGAATGTTGCGGGGAACCTGGTGAAGATAGGTTTTGCTGGTGAGCAGTCCATGCAGAACCGCTCCAATCCCGCCCACTTTTTCAATGGCCTCATGGGTGACGTGAACCGCGGTTTGCATGAAGATCCTTTCGTTGAATCCGTGCCGTTGCGTCAGGACGGATTCAACAAATGCCCGATTCGAGGGTAACAGTCAATCCCATGGCAACGTCCGTGGGCGAAGAATTATCGGGCATGTGTGAGTTTTGCAAATCACCGCGCCACACGCATAATACGCCTCGCGGCAATGTCAGGCGGTCACGAATTTGGGCCTTATCGGCGGAGTGGTATTTGGTGATGCGACAAACCGGGCGACATCAGCGTCACAGGACACATTCTTTCCACGGGCCGCATCGTTCAGTGATTTCACGTCGCAGGGGTCTGGGGCGACCTGTATTTTCCATCAAGGCGTTTCTGCTGGTCGGAATGCTGCTGTCGCTGCTTTCGCCGGCGTCGGGGAGGGCGTTGTCGGAGGGGATTGGCGACGCGCAATTCGAGGCGGATTTGCGGGCGATCGCATCTCATCCGTCGCGGGTGATCGGCAGCGAGGGATATGAGCGGACGGCGGCTTATCTCGAGGATCAGATCGGGGCATTGCCGGGCGTGGAGCTGCGCAAGCATGAATATCCGGTGCTGATGCCGGTGACGCGGACGGCGACAATCACGCTGCCGGGGGGGGCGAAAGAGGCGATTCATCCGTTCTGGCCGGCGCATGTGCGCGTCAACGCGACCCCGGAGGAGGGGATCACCGGGCAGGCGATTTATGTGGGCGATGCGGACTACGCGACGATCCAGCCGGCATCGCTGGCGGGAAACATCGCGGTCGTCGAGGCGTCGGCGGGCGACAAATGGCAGCAGGCGGCTTACTTCGGGGCGAAGGCAATTCTCATCCTGGGATCGGAGCAGACGACCCACGACGATCTTCGCTCGCATGAACTGCACATTCCCCTCAATATTCCTCGATTTTACATTCCTCCGTCGGCGCTGGCGGAACGCCTGCGCTCGGGCGGGATCGACTCGCCGGTGACCCTG
The DNA here is from genome assembly GCA_964446155.1 of uncultured Tepidisphaeraceae bacterium. Lineage (GTDB taxonomy): Bacteria > Planctomycetota > Phycisphaerae > Tepidisphaerales > Tepidisphaeraceae > CAYUNS01. The sequence goes on from CAYUNS010000057.1 coordinate 11,550, forward strand.
AACGCGCAGGTGACCTGGGAACGGAAGACGGCGCGGAATTATTACGCGCTGGTGCGTTCCCCGCTCCAGGCGGCGTTGGACGGGCTGCCGCGGTCAGCGCGGTGGGCGGTGGGACAATCGTTGAACATCGTTCCGGACGGATGGAAATCGTCCACGCCGCCGGGGGCGCTGATGATCAGCGTGCCGTTCGAGTCGTCGGGGCTGGTGCCCGACCTGGCGGCCGGCGCCAGCCAGGCGGTGCAGACGGCGTCGGGACTGGCATTGCTGCGCGACCTCTCGCGACAGCCGCTGGACCGGCCGGTCGTGGTCTTTTTCGGGGGCGCGGACAGCATCCAGTTCCTTGCGACGCGCAACATGTTCATGGCGCTGTCGGATGTGCCGGCGGTGTGGCGGAAGGAGCTGGAGACCCTTTCGGTCCAGCGGCGCACGGCCGAAGGCGAATTGACGCGCATCAGGGAGATCCAGGGCGACGCCCGGCGGATCGACATCACGAAGGATCGCGATCTCATCGATCGCCTCAGGAAGATCATCGAGACCGATGCGGCGCTGGAGCAGGATCAGTTGTTTCGGTTACGGATGCGCCGCAAAGAGGAGATGGCCGATGAGATGAAGCGGGTCGCCTCCGACCTGGAGGCGCGACAGAGCCGGTTCAACGAGTTGAAGTTCGCGATTCAGACGAAGCCGTCGCAATTGTCGGAGGAATTGCAGGAGATGGCCCGGCTCTATCTCGAGCGTGCGGCCGTGCGGCTGGGCGGCGAGGAAACGGCGGAGGGATGGACCGAAGGGCTGATTCAGCAATACGCCGCGCGCCAGAAACAGCTGGACGATCGGATTCGACTGTACAGATGGCTGGCGGACGCGCTTCACAAGAATTCCGATCCGGGGACGCGCGCGAACAATTCGCGGCTGATCGAGATGGTGGTGGCGTTGGATTTGTCGGACCGGGGCGTTCGCTTCGGTCCGATGTTTTACGGCATGTTCCAGCGGTCGAGCAACATCAGCCAGGTGCAGGACTATCGCGACTGGTTCACTCGCAGGGAACGAAACCACCAGTCGGAGCTGAAGGCGCGCAGGGAAGCGCGGGAGAAAGGCGTCGCGCCGGAGGATCTGTCGGCGGATGCGGCGTGGTTCGAGTCGATCCACGCGGTGGTGGATTTCGAGCCTTTTTCGCAAACGCGCGCGCCGCAGGCGTGGCTGGGGCCAAACCTGCCGATCGGCACGGAGTTGGCGCAGGCGTGGGGCACACCGGGTTTTTCCCTGATTACGCTGGACGACTTGCGGTTGCGCAGGGACACGCCGACGGATACGCTCGACAATCTCGACGTGGGGGCGATTCTTCCGCAGTTGCATGGGGTGCGGTCGTTGCTGTGGAAGGCGTGGAACGATCCGGCGTTCAAGGGGCAGGTCGAGTACAAGTGGCAGCGGAATGGGTTCGAGGGGCAGGTGGTGAGTCCCGCTCCCGGTCGGCCGGTCCCGGACCTGCCGCGCGACGGGTTTCTCGCGACCTATTACTATGTCGGGACGATCGGCGCGAAGATCCCTCCGCCGCGGGAATTGCCGTACACCATCGGGATTCGTCGCAATGAGCTTCGCGATTGTGATGCGGAGGGGAATTACCGATTCGAGGGTCTGCCGCGCCTGGGCGATCTGAGCCAACTGGCGGTGCAGGTGTATCGGATCAATCCATCCGACGGCGCGATCGTCGCGACGACGGATCTGGGCAAGCAGGCGGGGGACATCAAGTGGGGGGTGAATCTCTGGCAGAACATCACGCCCCTGCGCAGCCTGGTCTTCAACTGCACGGAGTTTTCGATCTTCGGTCTGTATGACCCGCGATTCATGCAGGGGCTTGGAGAGGTGATTCCGCTGGACGCCCGCCGCAACGCGGAACTTCAGCGGTACAACATGATGCTCCAGAAGCAGATGATGGTCGGTTATCTGGAACCGGGAATGAGCGCGTATCTGCTGTTCCGCTACGGGCGGGTGGGCAATCGCCTGGTGTTGCTCAACATGCAGGACACGGGGACGGACGGGCCGCTGTCGAGCGATTCGGCTCGCAAGGCGGCCCAGGGCTTCACGGTTCCGGAGTTGAACGACATCCCGCCGCTGTCGGTGGTGACGGCGAAGGATTTCTGGCGGCTGGATGACCTGCGTTTGACGGAGTACCGCCGTGCGGGGGTGTCGAGCAGCCTGGTGGACAGCCTGCACAACGAGGCGGCGGAGCAGATCGAACGGGCGGAGCAGGCTTACGCGGAGGATCGCGGGCTGGATCTGGTCCGTGAGATCAACGGCGCCTGGGCCAATGAGACGCGGGTGTACCAGGCGGCGCAGGCGATGGCGGGGGACGTGGTGCGGGCGGCGATATTCCTGCTGTTGCTGTGCGTTCCATTCAGTTTCTGTATGGAGCGGCTGATCATCGGCACGCCGAACGTTTACAGGCAGATCGTCGGATTGCTCTGCATTTTCACGGTGATGGCGGCGGCGTTGTGGAGCTTTCATCCGGCGTTCGACATCAGTTCCAGCCCGCTGATCATCATCCTGGCGTTTGCGATCATCTTCATGTCGCTGGTCGTGATCTCGGTGGTGTACGGGAAATTCGACACGGAATTGAAGCGTATCCGCAGCGGTCGCGGGACGGCGGAAGGGGCGAGCTTCACGAGCGCCAGTGTGCTGATGAGCGCGGTGCTCCTGGGCATCGCCAATATGCGCAAGCGCAAGTTCCGCACGATGCTGACATCGATCACGATCGTGTTGATCACGTTCGCCGTGCTTTGCTTCACCAGCTCGACGCGTTACGTGGGGACGACGACGCTCCCGACGGGCGAGCCGTCGCAGTACTCGGGACTGATGCTGCGGCAGCGGGGTTTCCGGCCCATGCCGTCGGTCGTCGTGAACAATCTGCACGCGGTACTCGGGGAGGACCGGGCGATCGTCGAGCGGTGGTGGAATGTCAGCGCGTGGGATCCAAAGGATCAGATTCACGTCGTCTCCAGCCCGGCGTTCAATGCCGGGCGGACCGCGCAAGGCGAAGACGGGGCGATGCTCGCGGCGGGGACGATCGAGCCGGGGACGGTGGAACGGGCGATCGTCTTCCCGGCGCAGGCGGTCCTGGGGCTGTCACCGGGGGAATCGACGCTCTCCCCGATCGCGGAGGTGATTGGCCGGGAAAAATACGCGCGCCTCGAGAATGGTGAAACCAACATCATCTACATGAGCGGTGTTGTCGCGGATCAGCTCGCGGTACGGGAGGGGGAGATCGTTCGCGTCGGCGGGATGGATCTCGAGGTCGCGGGGATTTTTGACGCGGATGATTTCGATCAACGGGTACGGATGCTCAGCGGAGAGCAGATCGCACCGTTGAAATATACGGCCGGCGCGCTCGATGGCAGCGGAAGACGCCTGGGCAGTAGCGGGGTTGACGACCTCACTCTCGACGCAGACTCGGCGGGATCGGAACTGGACAGCATTTATGAGCATTTGTCGGCGACGCAGTTCGTGATCGTTCCCTCGCGGCTTTCGCGGATGCTGCCGAACGCGAGTCTGCGGAGCGTCGCGTTCCGCCTGGACGACGAGGAGGCGGTGAAGGAGGTCAGCGACGATCTGAGCCGCCGGTTCGCCGTGGCGATGTTCGCGGGCTTCGAGGGTGGCGTGCAGATGGTGGCCGCGAGCGACTTGGCGCAGGTGGGGGGCATGAAGGAAGTCGCCGTGCCGCTGGCGATCGCGGGGCTGATCATCTTCAACACGATGATGGGTTCGATCGCGGAACGGAAGCGGGAGATTCACGTCTACACATCGCTCGGGCTGGCGCCGCTGCATGTCGGGGCGCTGTTCGTCGCCGAAGCCATGACCTATGGGCTGATTGGAACCGTGTTCGGTTATGTGATCGGGCAGGGGGTGGGCACGGCGCTGCTCAAGCTCGACTGGCTGGGCAACGTGACGCTGAACTATTCGGGAACGAGCGCGATGATGACGATGGGGTTGATTCTGATC
>CAYUNS010000057.1:15549-18205 GCA_964446155.1 uncultured Tepidisphaeraceae bacterium
GTGCTGCTGAGCGCCCTGGTGCCCGCGCGAATGGCGAGCAAGATCGCCGCGCCGAGCATCGATCGCAACTGGCGGGTGCCACTGCCGAAGGGGGACGAGATCGTCGCGGCGCTGCCGTTCACGATCAACCGCACGGCGGCTCAGGGGGCGCTGGCTTATGTCGCGGAATTTTTCGAGGCGCATCAGGAGGGGAGCATCGGCAAGTTCTCGGCCGGCAAGGTGGAGGCGTTCACGTTCGAGGATGAACAGGGGCGCACTTCCCGCGGCTTGAAGACGGTGATCTGGCTGACGCCGTTCGACCTGGGTGTCCGGCAGCATCTCATGCTGCTGATTCATCCGGGTCAGTTTCCGGACATTTACGAGGTGCAACTCGTTCTCCAGCGGCTCAGCGGGGATGATGGGAGCTGGTATCGGATGAACCGGGCATTTTTGACGGAGATGAGAAAGCAGTTCCTGCAATGGCGCTCGCTCTCCCCGCAACGGATGCTCGAATATGTGCAGGAAAGCCAGAGGCTGTTTGTGCAGCAGCAGGCCGAGGTGGTGACGACGACGACGGGAGGCGAAACGGTGCAGTTGGGATGATGGGAAAATCACCAGTCGCTGGTCGCCGGCGCTGGTGGAAGACAGGACGCGGGCTTCCCTCACAACGAGCCATACCAGCGGCCACCAGCGATTGTTCATGAAAGAAGATTTAGAACTTAAACAATTTCGCGAGTTGATGCCCCGCCCGGACCACTGGGAGGAAGGGTTTGGCGTCAAGGCGATGATCGGCGGCTTGTTCGTCGGGTTGATCATGACCCCGGCGAGCATGTACATGAACCTGGTCGTCGGGGCCGACATCGGCTCGGCGGCTCAGTGGGTGACGATCATTCTCTTTATTGAGGTGGCGAGGCGGTCGTTCACCGTGCTTCGTCGGCCGGAGATTTACGTCCTGTATTACATGGCCGGAGCGAGCTTGGTGACGGGCAGCGGTCTGCTGTGGAACCAGTTCCTGGTCCAAAGCGAATCGATGCGGCAGTTCGGGGTGGCCGACAAAATACCAAGCTGGGTCGCGCCGAGCGATCCGGACATTCTCGGTCTGCGCAGTTTTTTCCATCCCGCATGGTTCACCCCGATCGCGCTGATGGCGCTGGCGATGTTTCTCCAGCGGGTCGATCACTTCGGTCTGGGGTACGTGATGTACCGGTTGACCAGCGACGTCGAGAAGCTGCCGTTTCCGATGGCGCCGGTCGGGGCACAGGGGATCACGGCGCTGGCGGACGCATCCGGGGGCAAGGAGACCTGGCGATGGCGGGTCTTCAGCTTCGGGGCGATGCTGGGAATGGTCTTCGCCGCGATCTACCTGGCGTTGCCGGCGATCTCGGGGGCGTTTTTGCCGGAACCGATCGCCATCTTTCCCGTGCCGTTCAAGGATCTGACCAGCAATACCGAGCGTTTCCTTCCGGCGGTGCCGATGATCCTGAGCTTCAATCTGGGGCTGATGATCAGCGGGATGGTGCTGCCGTTCTGGGCGATGGCGGGCAGCTTCATTGGATTGCTGGTGACATTCACGGCGAACCCGATCCTGTATCACACCGGGGTGCTGCATCACTGGCGGCCGGGCGTGGGGGCGATCACGACGATCAACTCCAACACGCTTGATTTCTATTTCTCGTTCGGACTGGGTCTGACCGCGGCCATCGCGGTCATCGGCATGTTTCATGTTTTCAGCGGCCTGTTTCGCAAGAAGAAAGAGATTGATGAAACCGGGGCGGCGACGATCGAGTGGAAAGCGCTGTTCAATCCGCCTGCGGGACGCGGGGATATTTCAATCTGGATCGGGCTGGCGATTTACGTCTTCTCGACGCTGGCGTCGATTCTGACGGCGTATTTCCTGTTGAGCAACGCGCACAGCACCAATCCCGACGCGAATGGCCCGGTGACGGCGACGCTGGTCGGGATTCTCATCTTCTACGGATTCATCTACACGCCGTTCATCAGCTATGTGTCGGCGCGAATGGAGGGGATCATCGGGATGAGCGTCTCGATCCCGTTCGTTCGCGAGGCGACGTTCATTCTCACGGGATACAAGGGCGCCGCGATCTGGTTCGCGCCGTTCCCGTTGCACAACTACGGGGCGCAGACACTCTACTTCAGACAGACGGAACTGACGGGGACGAAGATCACCTCGATGATCAAGGCCGAGGCGTTCATCTTCCCGATCGTTCTGGTGGCGACGCTGGTCTTCAGCCAGTTCATCTGGAGCATCGCGCCGGTCCCGAGCAGCGCGTTTCCCTATGCGGAGAAGTTCTGGGAGTTGCGGGCGTTCCGCGAGGCGATCATTTTCAGCAGCACGTTGCCCGGTGGGGAGCACGGGCCGTTTTACGAGGCGTTTTCAGTGCTGTACATCGCCATGGGGCTGGTGATGGCGCTGGGAACGTATGTGCTGCTCTCCTTCTTCGGATTGCCGGTGTTGCTGGTGTATGGGGTGATTCGCGGATTGGATCAGAGCACGCCGGACGTGATTCTTCCGCAGTTCGCGGGCGCGCTGCTGGGGCGATACTACTTCGCAAAAAGGTTTGGAGACAACTGGCCGCAATACCGCGTGGTTTTCTTTGCGGGATATGGATGCGGCGTGGGATTGATCATGATGCTCAGCCTGGGGTTGGTCTTTATG
>CAYUNS010000057.1:18215-22637 GCA_964446155.1 uncultured Tepidisphaeraceae bacterium
GCAAGAGCGTGTTTCAATCGACATTTTAGAGGGATGGTTTTTCCCCGGCCGGCGTTCCGCAGCGCGTGTCGGAGGGAAGGTTTGAGTTGCCTGCAGAGGGTTTGTCCTGATGACGACCGATTCTTCACACAGTCCGATCTCATCGCCGCCGGATGGCGTTGCGACGGGCACGATATCGACCGCGGCGCGCCGGCCGGTGAATTGGCGCAGCGTGCTGCTCGGGCTGATCGGCGTGACCTATATCTGCGGATTGACGCCGTACAACGACTACGCGGTCAACAACACCTACCTGGTGGGAAACTTCCTGCCCATCGGATTGCTGCTGTTTTTCCTGCTGTTCGTGCTGGTGATCAACGCGCCGCTGTCCCGCTGGACGCGGCGGTGGGCGTTTTCATCCGGTGAGATGGCGGTGGCGTTCGGGATGGCGCTGGTGAGCTGCGCGCTGCCCTCGAGCGGATTGATGCGATATTTGCCGGGGCAGCTTGTTGGTCCGTGGTATTTCGCGGGATCGAATCCGGACTACCGCACGATGCTCGACAAGCTGGATCTGCCCGACTGGATGTTTCCGCGCTTCGCCGAGCCGGATGTGATTGGACGGGCGAACGATCCGCTGGTGCAGAATTTCTACGGCCGAATCCCCGTCGAGCAGGACACGTTCTGGGCGCGCTTCACGGCGGTGCCGTGGGAGGCGTGGTTGACGCCGGCGCTGACCTGGGGGTTGCTCATCGCGGCGATTTTCGGCGCGGTGATGTTTTTGTCGATCATCGTCCGACGGCAATGGGTGGAGAACGAGCGGCTGTCGTTCCCGCTGGCGACGGTTTATCTCTCGCTGTTGGAATCCCCCGCGCCGGGGCGGGGATGGAATGCGCTGTTCCGATCGCGGTTGTTCTGGATCGCGTTCGCGGCGGTGATGTTCATTCACCTGTTCAACGGTTTGCACAAATACAACGTGCTTTGGCCTGAAATTCCAGTGAGGTTCAACCTTGGATCGCTCATGAGCGATCCGCCGCTGTCGTACCTGCACGGAGGGATGAAGGAGAACGCGATGTTCTTCGTCATCATCGGCATCACTTATTTCGTGCAGACGAAGATCGCGTTCAGCCTGTGGTTTTTCTACTGCATGTACAACGTGGTGCTGGTTTTTTACGGCAGCATGCAGACGGAGTTCCGGGTGGGGATGCAGCGGGACCAGTTGTATGGGGCGATCATTCCGTTCGCCTTGTCGATGGTATGGGTGGGCCGGCAGCACTGGGCGATCGTGCTGAGGCAGATGGTCGGTCGGGGCGGAGAGGATGATCCCCGCGGACGGTATCTGCCGTACTCGCTGGCGGGATGGGGGCTGGTGGCGTGCCTGCTGATCGCGGTGGGCTGGCTCTGGGTCGCCGGCGCCACGCTGATCGGGGCGATCGTGCTGATCCTGTCGCTGATGACGCTGTTCATGGTGTTGGCGCGGGTGGTCGCGGAGACGGGGCTGGCGTTTGTGCAGATCCCGCTGGGCATGACCAGCACGTGGATTTACACCGGAGAACTCACCGGCATCCGCACGGGGATGGGGACGCATTACTTCAACAACGTGTTCAACAACCTGTTCACGCACGACACGCGCGAGGCGTTGTCGCCGTTCGCGACAACCGCGCTGCGCGTCGCGGACTCGGCGGCGTATGAACACGAGACGCGATGGCGGCGGGCGATTCCGTTCACCATCTGCCTGGGGCTGGCGCTGCTGGTCGGATTCTGCGTCTCGGGCGTGAGCATGCTGCATGTGCAATATGCCCACGCGGTGACGATGGACAAGGAGCAGATAGGTCCGATCAATCCGTGGGGAGTGGAAGCTTCCGTGCGGTCGATCACCATGGAGGGGACACGGGCGTTTCTCCCCCCGAACAGCGGCCCGCGCGAATCCTACAACCGCCCGACGCATGTGGTCCTGGGCGCGGGGGTGACAACCGTGCTCAGCATCCTGCGGCTGCGGCTGGCATGGTGGCCGCTGCATCCGGTGGGTTTTCTGCTGGCCTACAGCTACCCTATGGCGAACATCTGGTTCAGCGTGTTCATCGGATGGCTCGCCAAGGTGTTGATCGTGCGTTTTGGCGGCGGCGAGATGTTCATGCGGGCGCGCCCGCTGTTCATCGGGTTAATCATGGGTGAAGCCGGCGCCGCCGCAATGTGGATGGTGGTGTCGCTGGTGTTGAACGCGATGGGGATGTCTTATGAACCGATCCGGCTGTTGCCCGGTTAAGATGGGTATGCCGCAATGTGCCCGATCCTGAGCAATCCAATGGCTTCCCCACGCGCCATCCCGAACTCGCACCGTCAGGTGGTCGTGTGGCAGGGCTGGCGGATGGAGTTGCCCGCGCGGTGGTATCCGTTGAAGCTGGAGGGGAACCGCAATGCGGGCTATGCGCTGTTCGCCGACATGCTTCGGGCGCGGCTGGGCGTGAAGTGGAGTACGCCGCGCGGAGCGCGACAGGGAAAATCGCAAGAGGTGCGCAAGCACATCGCGACTCGAATGATCGAGGAAGTCGGCAAGCTGGCGGCGGAGGAAGCGAAGGATTTTGCGATGCCCGGTGGGTGGGAGCATTCGAGGCTCTATGCCGAGCCTCATCCGCCGGGGCGCGACGTCTGGATGGGATACTCTCCCGTGTCCGGCCGGGTGTGTGAGCTGGTGTATCACGCCAATCGCCGCGATCGGGCGCTCGAAAACGCGATCCTGCCGAAACTGCATGACGAGCCGGCGGATCAGGCGATGCCGTGGTCGATTTTCGAGTGGAGCTGCGCCGTCCCTCCGGACATGCCGCTGCTGCGGCAGCAGCTTCATGCGGGCGATCTGTCGCTGACGTTCGCGGGCAAGGGCCGGGAGTTGACGATCCGGCAACTCGCCGTCGCCCGGATCGCGCTGAACAAGCGCCCGCTCGACAAGTGGCTGGCGGTGCAGCAGCGCATTCACCGCAAGACGCATCGCCCGATGGAAAAGCCTTCGGAGGTCGAGCTGCCGATCGGGGAAAACGTCGCGAAGGGCTTGTTCGCGATGATGCGCCGGCGATGGCGATATGGATTCGCGACGTGGCATCCGGCGCGGCTGGCGACTTTCGCGCTGCATGATGCGGCTCGTGATCGGCTGGTGTTGTCGATTTCATCGGATCGGGAGCTTGCGGAGCGGGCGATCGCCACCCTGGGCTGGGCGGCGCGCCCGCCGGCCGTGAAGGAGTGATCCCGCGGGATGAATGTTTCGGAAGTGGACTCATGTTGTTTCGAAAACGAAAAGACCGATCCATCTCCCCCCAGCAGGCGCTGACGGCCAAGCCTCTGCGCATGGTGGACCCGGACATCGAGGAAACGCCCGACGGGGGCGCGCGCCTGAAGGTGCGGGTTCGCAATTCAGGGATGGGACGGTGGTTTTTGCGGATGCCCAAAGGGTCGATCAAGACATTCGAGCTTGATCCGATGGGATGGCTGGTCTGGCGGAATTGCGATGGGAAAACCAGCGTGCAGCAGATCATTCGCAAGCTCGCCAGGCAATACAGCCTGAATCTTCGCGAGGCGGAGGTTCCCACCCGCGTTTTCCTGCGGACGCTCACGCGCAAGGGATTGATCGGTCTGGCGGTGCGGAATTCGAACGAATCGGAGAATGAGAAATGAGCAACTCTCCTCAAGCCGGTGTGCAGCGGCAAATTTCGCTGCCCCTGAGCAAGGCGATCGAAATCGCCTATAAAAACATCCGCATGCGTCTGAGCCGGAGCCTGCTGGTGACCAGCGGCATCGTGTTGGCTTTGGCGTTTCTGATGTCGATCCTCGCCAACGGCGCGATCATCGATTCGATGCGCGACTGGACGGCCGCCGCGCCGTCGTCCCCCGAGTTCGACGCGCTTCGTCAGGAGCGCGACGCGCTTGCGGCGCGGCTTCAGCCCGCCGAGGAGAATCTCCAGGCCGCGGCGCGCAGGCGGGAACAGCCGGCGCCGGGGACGACGCCCGTCAATGTGACGACGGAGTTCGGCAAGCCTTTCGCGGAGCTTGTCCGGGAGCTTGGCAGGCTGCCCGCGCCGCCCGCCGATCTGACGACCGCCCTGACGGTTCATTCCGCGCTCATCCCCACGATGCACGAATGGATCGCCACGCAGCGGCGGATTGTCGAGATCGGCAATCGCCTCAACGCCCCCGATCGCCTGCGTGGCCAGATGAGCACCGCCGGGGTGCCGATGACGCCGGAGGAGATCGAAAGCAACCGCATCCAGACACGCTGGCTGCTCGGACTGGCGCTGCTCGTCGCGTTCGTCGGCATCCTCAACGCGATGCTGATGAGCGTCACGGAACGATTCCGCGAGATCGGCACGATGAAGTGCCTGGGCGCGCTCGACAGCTTCATCATCAAGTTGTTTCTGATCGAAAGCCTGTTCCAGGGAGCGGTGGGAACGCTCATCGGGG
>CAYUNS010000058.1:0-4257 GCA_964446155.1 uncultured Tepidisphaeraceae bacterium
CTGGGCCACGCGATGCGATGATCCTGACAGCGCCGATCCGCAATGGACGCCGCCGCAGCGCATCTGGCACGGTTGTGCGCTCAACAAGCCGATCGTGTTGCGCGATGGAACATGGCTGATGTCGGCGTCGCTCTGGGATCGCGGCAAGATTCCGAGCTGGCAGGCGATCTACCAGGAGGCGTTTCACGAACTGGATCCCTTTCGCGGCGTGAACCCGCTGGCCAGCACCGATGGCGGACAGACCTGGGAACACCGTGGCACGGTCACGTTCCCACACCCCCAGTTTGACGAAGCGTCGATCATCGAGCGCAAGGACGGTTCGCTTTGGATGACCGCACGCACGAAAGCGAGTGTCTGGGAGTCGTTCTCCACCGACGATGGACGCACCTGGACCGCGCCACGGGAGTCGGCGATCAAGAACGCCAGCGCTCGTCATCAGGTGCGCCGGTTGGCAAGTGGCCGTCTGCTGCTCATCAAGCACGGCCCAAGCGTCGACGGAATGACCGCGCCGCCGGCTCATTATTCTGCCGGACGATGCGAGTTGACCGCTTTCCTTTCCGATGACGAAGGCGCCACATGGCAGGGCGGTCTGACATTCGACGAGCGGGAACCCGTTACCTACCCCGACATCGCCCTGTCGCCGGACGGCGCGATCTACGTCTCCTACGACTATGCGCGCGAGACGCTCGGGAACATCTGTATGGCCAGGTTCCGTGAGGCGGACATCCTCGCCCGGTCATTCGTGTCGGCCGATGCGGTCACGAAACGGATCATCTTCAAGCCGCACAAATCTCGACCTGAAAAATCCTGAGTGTGTTCAACTTCGCAAGCGGAAAGGTTATGTGATGACACCATCACCGACGTTCAGACAACTACTTGCGCAATCGACCACGCCCATCGGCATATTCTGCGGCCTGGGCAGTATTGACGTGATTGAACTCGTGTGCCACGCGGGATTTGACTTCGTCATCGTCGACCTTCAGCACGGTGCGTTCGACCTTGATGGCGCTCGCCATGCGATTCGCGCTATCGAAGCGGCAGGCGTTTGCCCGGTCGTGCGGTTGCCGGCCGGTGGGCATGTGTTTATCGAGCCGCTACTGGATGCGGGATACTCCGCCCTGATCGCTCCCATGACCAACACACCGGCCCAGGCGCGCGCCTTTGTGCAGGCTGCGACTTATCCGCCCCGAGGGCTTCGGTCGCAATCGAGTTGTCGAGCGAGCCTTCGCGGTGGCGCGGGGTATCGTAAACGGATTGGTGATCAATTGGTGCTGCTGGCAATGATCGAACATATCGACGCGGTCAACCAGTGCGGTTCGATTCTCAGCGAAGAAGGAATCGATGGCATCTTGGTCGGCCCGACCGACCTCGCGTCATCAATAGGCGAATCGTCAGAAGCGGCGGAAAAGAGAGAGCAGGCGATCGCACACATCAAGACGACCGCTCAGGAACACGGCTCCTGGGTGGGCATCGCCGCCGCAACGATCGAGTCGGCCAGGCATTTCACGGCGGAAGGGTTTCAGTTTGTCGTTCACAGTACCGACCGGCGCATCCTGCAGAATGGATTGGCCAGAACGATTGATGCGTGGCAAAGCGGAATCACACGTGGCTAAGCAATCGGTTCGACAAACATTCGTGCTCGGGATCGACCTCGGCACCAGCGGGTGCAAGGCATGTATTGTTGACACGCACGGAATGGTGCGTGGCAGTGGTACTTCGTCATACCCGATCTTGACGCCCCGGCCGTTGTGGGCTGAACAGAACCCGATGGCCTGGCTGCCGGCCGTCATCCAGGCGAGCCGGCAGGCGATCCATGCCGCCCGCTCGGTTCGTCCGGAGATCGTAGCGATTGCGCTCACCAGCGCCGCACACATAGGTGTTCTTCTGGACCGTTCGCGACGCCCGATCCGCAACGCAATCCTCTGGAACGATCAGCGATCCGTGAATCAGGTGCGGCGCCTCGAAGCGAAGGCAGGCGGGCGGATTCTGAGGCGATCCTGCCAGGCCGTCTCCACGACATGGACATTGCCGCACCTGGCATGGATACGAGATAACGAACGCCGCAATTGGTCGCGTGTGCATCGAGTGATGTTGTCAAAGGATTTTGTCATCGAATGGCTGACCGGCCACGCGGTGACCGATCGCGCGACGGCGGTGTCGTCGCAGTTGTGGGATGCGCACGCGAACTGCTGGAGCGACGAACTGTGCGATCTGATTGGTTTGCGGACCGATCAGTTGCCGCCTGTCGTTGCCGCGACGGACACCGCCGGCGCGCTGCTTCCGAAGGTGGCGGAGGTGATCGGTCTGCCCGCGGGGGCGCCGGTGATTGTCGGTACGCTTGACAGCGCAACCGAATTAATCGCCGCCGGCGTGACATCGGACGGTGAATCGATGGTTCGCCTCGCAACCGCTGGAGGGTTGCAGTGGGTTGTCAACTCCCCGACGGCGGACCGACATCGAATTACCTATCCCTGTCCCACCTCCTCCATGTGGTATTGCCAGACCGCCACCAACACATGTGCGGCCGCCGTCGAGTGGGCGCGGGCGTTACTGTCCGATGGACGCCTCATGTCGTTGGATGAGTGGGACCGCTTGGCGAGCGCTGCTCCACCTGGCGCGGATGGGTTGATCTTTCATCCTCATCTGGCGGGTGAACGTGCGCCGTACTGGGATCCCGCCCTTCGAGGCCAGTTCAGTGGGCTGACATTGAGCCACGGCCGCGCTCACATCGCGAGGGCTGTTTACGAAGGTACGGCTTACTCCATCCTGGATGCGATGCGTATCATGCCAACCGACCTTCGGAAAGACTCGCGTCCGATCACGGTCGTGGGCGGCGGGACAAAAAGCCGTATTTGGCTGGATATTCTCGCCAACGTTATTGCCCGACCTTTACGTGTCGTCCCACAGGCCAACTCCGCCACGGGCGCTGCTCTGCTCGGACTGGCCGCCTTGAAGGAGGGCGATCCGCGGCGGAGTTCGGCTTCCCGCGCCGGTTCGACCATCGTCCGCCCCAATCAACGTGCGATGCGGTTATACGCGCAGCAGGCGAAGATCTACATGGATTCGCATGTCAAAGGCCTCCGCGGGCCGCGATAATCTCTATCGACGCACCGGCGCCTCTGGATCCCGCAGGCGCGAAAAGCCTTTTATTTTCGGTTTGTTTTCTGGCGGTTCAATTTTGCCGCGTTGACAAGCTCCTGGATGCGCTCATCGATGGCGGCGGCTTGCCGGGTGGCTTCGTCTATCGAAGGACCCGTTCCCCCATGGAGGCCGCCGTAGACGTACGGGCGGGCGTGCCGGATTTTGGTCATGTAGGCGGCGAAAAGAACATCGTTTTGCTGGCTCAGCAACTGACGAAACTCATTGGCCTGCTCTGCATTGGCAAACAACGCATCGGCAGAGGGCGTTTTTTCAATGTTTTTCGCGCGAAACCCATCATACAGAATTGCCTGGGCCATGATCCAATGCCCCTCGCGACCCGGATGTACACCGTCGCCCGCCAGGGCAAAGTCCGGTTCCCGCTTGCGCCGGGTATCGAGTATGGTTCGCATGGGCGTGTGAATGTTGGCTACTTCCCATCCGTTTTTTCGCTGCCCGAGAAGCCATTTCGTGTACGCCGCCAGTTTTTGGTCCCGAATGTTTGGTTCGTTTGGCTTGCGGTTGTCGAAGATCGGAGGCGTGCAGACCAGAACGCGCTCGACGCCGGCATCCAGCGCTTCCTGTCGAAGTTTGGTGATCGCCTGGCCATAGCGCTCTGTCCCCGGTTTGCCCTCAGGCAGGCCTCCGCTGTCGTTCATGCCGTAGCAGATCACGAGCATGTCGGGTTTCGTTTCCGCCAGGATGCGCGCGAACCGCATGCCGACCCAGGGATAGCCGAACCCGTGCGCCTGCAGGTGTTCCGCGTTTTCCTCTTTCGTCAATTCCGTGGCCGTCTCGCTGGCAAGGCCCAGGCTGATCACGTCGGCCTTGATCCCATTCACCAGCAGCCAGCATTTGATGTCGATGACGTAATGGCTGGATTGAGTGATGCTGTCCCCGACGAAAACGATGCGCTTGCCGTCAGGGGACCAATCCGATTGCTTCGCTTGGCTTTTCGGTTGGGCGTTCACGCACAAGGGCATTACCATGCTCATCAACACGAACATGCGGATCCATCCCGCTTTTTCAATTGTCATATCGAATCCTCGATCCGGGCGGGGTGGGTGGTGAGTAGCCAGTGGCGAGAATTGGCTTTTACCAACCACCACCCACTCATCA
>CAYUNS010000058.1:4267-8271 GCA_964446155.1 uncultured Tepidisphaeraceae bacterium
TTTTACAATCAGCGCAAACTTGCCACCGAGTTTTTCGTAGCGGCTTTTGAGGATCAGCGAGTTCTCACTCATCGGCACGATATCGTCGGCGTCACCGCAGACGTGGATGATTGGAATCTTCGCCTTGGCGATCGGTTTAAGAATATCGACGGGGTTTCCGCGCCACGCCATCGCCTGCTTTTCGTTAAGTCCGTACACCTTCTGAAACAATTTCCAGTCGTGGGGGCTGCCTTTTCCCTTTCCCTTGCCGCCCGGCCAGCTTCTCACGTCGCACACGGGCGCGTCGCCGTGGATCAGCCCGACGCGATCGGGGTGCAGCGCCGCCCAGTTGTAGACGTACAACCCGCCGCGGCTCATTCCCAGCATCACCGGCTTTTTTGATAAGCCATGTTTAGTCGTCAGCAGTTTGTACAGCGACTCCCACTTTTTCATGGTGTCCGGGCTTCCGAAGGTGTTGGGGCAATCGATGTAGACGAGATGAAACCCCTTGTCGAGCAACGCCACATCCACCGCCGGGAACGCACCGAAGAACTCGCCGCGCCAGAGCCACGGATTGCCCGGCGCGGCATTCTTGGGCGCGACGACGATCGTGTTTTTCTCCTCGTGCTTGAAGTCATACCGGGGACAACCCGACCATTCCGATTCAACGCCCTGAAAAGGTTCGACATTGGTCTGCGCAAAAGCGGTGACGCACATGAGCAGCATCGGAAACGACACTTTCGATATAGTCATGAATTTCCTCACTTCCGCTGTGACATTGCCGGGCGGAGAGCACGAATGCGATACAGGTTATATTCATGATCATCAATTTTGTTGATGTCGAATGGCCGGTCATTCAAACATCGGCGCATCGGTTGGCAGTTGGAGAGCGGACCGCTCTCCCGTCCAGTTTTTCGCGGATTGTCGATCAACACCTCTGCGATTCCGAGGTTATATATGATTACCGTGCAGGATCGCGCCGCTGTCTATTACAGCCGTGCGGGTCTCAGTGCTGCTTTGGTGGGACAACCCGTTGACGGTGTGTTCGGATACGAACCTTCTACTGCGGCTGGCGCATCAAGATGAATCGGTTCACAGTGCAATCGCCTGGTTTGGTCTCCAACTCAAGTGATTTCAAAGGGCGTTTCGTATACCTGTTTTTTTATCAAAAGGAAATGATGGACTACTTGCCGATTTGCCTTTGGATGGTGTTGCTCATGACTTCCATTTGCCAGGCCCAGGACATGCTCCAGCAAGCCGCCGGTGTCCGACCCCATCCGCGGCAGTATGAATGGCAGAAGCTCGAGTTTACCTGCTTCATTCACTTCGGTCCCAATACGTTCACTGGCCGCGAGTGGGGAACGGGCATGGAGGATCCCAGGTCCTTCAATCCCACCTCTCTTGACGCCGAGCAATGGGTCAGGACCGCTCAAAGCGCCGGCGCCAGGATGATCGTCCTGGTCGCCAAGCATCACGACGGTTTCTGCATGTGGCCGAGCCGGTATTCCGACCACACCGTGCGCGAATCTCCCTATAAGAACGGGAAGGGTGACATCGTCAAGGAATTGGTCGACGCCTGCCGCAAGCATGGGCTGAAGGTGGGCATCTATCTCTCTCCCGCCGACCTCAATGCCATTCATCAGGGGTTCTATGGCAAGACGGAGAAGAAACAACGCACAATCCCCACGCCTGTCGAAGGCTGGACGCCCAGGAGCGATTTCAGGATGAAAGGTGAGTACGACGAATATAACACCTACTTCATGAACCAACTCTTCGAAACACTCACCGAGTACGGACCTTTCCATGAAATCTGGTTCGATGGCGCGAATCCCAAGCCGGGTACAGGCCAGGAGTATGCGCATCAGGATTGGTACAAGTTGATCCGCGCATTAGCGCCCGACGCGTGCATTTTTGGCAAGGGGCCGGACATCCGCTGGGTCGGTAACGAATCGGGCGGATCGCGCGATGCGGAGTGGAGCGTGGTCCCGATTCCCGCGCCAGCCGAGACCTACACCTGGGACGACATGACCGGCGCGGACTTGGGCTCGCGTGCTCGGCTTAAGAACGCCAGATATCTGCACTGGTATCCGGCCGAGACGGATGTGCCCATCCGGCATGGGTGGTTTTATCGCGACGAGCAGCAGAAAAGCCGTAATGTCGGTGAACTTCTGGACATCTACTACCGCTCTGTCGGCGGAAACAGTGTGCTGCTCCTGAATCTCAGCCCTGACCGCCGCGGACTCATTCCCGATCGCGACGTAAAGACCATGTCGGAATTGGGAGATATCCTTCGCGCCACTTTTGCGGAGAACCTTGCCGGCGCCGCCACAGTCCAGGTGAACGCCGCTCGTGAAGGTTTTCCGATCGAACATGTTCTGGATGGTAAAGAGGATACTTACTGGATGACCCCGGAAGGCGTCGAAAGCGCCGAGGTTACGCTCACTCTGCCCGAAGCGCGCACGTTCAACATCGTCAGCTTGCAGGAAGCGATTCTGCAGCAGGGTCAGCGCGTCGAAAAATTCGCTGTTGAAATCTGGCAGGACAGCGGCTGGAAGCAAATCGGACATGGCCAGACGATTGGCTATCGCAAGTTCGTCGTGCTGTCGGACCCGGTGACGACAGATCGCGTGCGAATCCGGTTCATCGAGTCGCGGTTTGCAATTTCGCTGAAAAGTCTGGAGCTGTTTTACCAGACCCCTCGCGGCAAATCCGGCGCGAAGATCGACCTTGCCGGCGCGGAAATGAAGAAGCAGTGGAAGGTGATTGATGCCAGTTCGTTTGAACCAGGCTTCGAACCTGAAAAAGCCATCGACGGCAACCCCGACACCTACTGGCATACCGAGTACAGGCAGAACAAACCCCATCCACCTCACTGGATTGCGATCGATTTCGGATCGCGGCAGAAGTTCAAAGGGCTGAGCTACCTCCCGCGTCAGGATGCGACCGGCCCGCACATATTCAAATACGAAGTCTATCTTTCCGACAATGGCGTCGACTGGAACGAACCCATCGTTCAGGGAGAGTTCGGCAACATTGTCAACAATCCGATCGAGCAACAAATCCTCTTCGGAAAGACAGTTCAAGCGCGCTACATAAAGTTTGTAAGTATCGAACCCCCGCCGGGAAGTGTGGAGGCGAGCATTGCGGAGATGGACATTATCGGGGAATAAACGCGCGGATTTGCTCGTGCTGGTGGATGAAGCGGGGCCGGCTCATGAGATGAACCGCGCGAAGTTGTCGGTCAGGTAGGCCCGGGCGGTTCGGGCGATTTCTTCGCGGGTGACGGGCCAGCCGGTATTGGACAGGTCGGTGAATTTGTCCTTCATCACCCTGGCGATGACGGCGCGGCCGTGGTCCCATTTGTAGAGGAGCTGATCGAGGATGCGGCAGTCGCTGTGCTGGGGCACGAAGCTCTCGCCGAGCAGCTCCATGCGCATGCGGGTCATCTCCTCGATGAGGCTGGGGTTGTTGAGAAACCACCAGCAGCCGAAGAGAAAGAGGTTGCGGTGCTTGCGCGCGGTGACGGCCAGCTCGTGCTGGTTCTCGCGGGAGAGCATCGTACACATGAATCGGTTGTCCTGGTTTTGCCCGCACAGGCGATCGAGGCTGTCGATGTCGCTTTTGCCGACGCTGTCGCCGGCGAGTCGGAGCTGCGGATTGACCTGCCGCCGCACGCCGATCATGACCGCGAAGGGGAGATTTTTTTCCCGGCAGACGGGAAGGATCGCCTCATCGATCACCCGCGTCGTGGCCGAATCGTCGGGGTATCGCCACGTCGGCGACAGCGAGCACGCGACATAGATCGCGCCCATGCGATCGATCCACTCGACGAGGAACCGCCGCACCTCCTTCATCGTAGACGCGCCCAGGTCCGGTGAGACATCGTATCCGAATCCGTTCAACGCATCGCTCACCTTCGGCCAGCCGAGGAGCAGGGGATCGATCCGCAGCACCGCCTTGAATCGGGGATCGACCTGCGGACCGTCCAGCCAGAGCGCTCGCTCGACCGGGTCGAGCGCGTCGTT
>CAYUNS010000058.1:8281-17275 GCA_964446155.1 uncultured Tepidisphaeraceae bacterium
CAGCAGTGGGTCGATGCGCAGCACGGCCTGGAAGCGCGGGTCGTCGTTGCCGCCGTTGAGCCAGTAGGTGCGTTCGATGGGGTCGAACAGGTCGTTGGTCATGACGACGGTATGCACGTTGGCGAGCCTGAAGATGGTGTCCACGTGCTTTTCGGGGGTCTGCTCCCGAAAATAGGCGCGATGGTCCTCGAGGTTTCGGCGGGACAGGTCCAGCCCCAGCCTTCCGAGGACGGTGAGCACGCCCCGGCAGGCTTCGCTGATCGGCGCGCGGTCGATAAAGAGGGTTTTCCAGATCAGGTCCGCCTGCCGCGATTGCGGCATCGCCCAGAAGGCGTCGTAAGGCACGTCGGTCGCGCGGAGGGTCTCGGCGATGAGATAGTGGTATGTCAGGAGTTCGTCGATGCCCCAGAGCATCAGCCCGCCGAAGCTCGCGGGGTAAAGATGCGTGTGAAGATCATAAACGCTCGTGGTCGAGACGGCGTGATCGACCCATTGTTCAATCTGCGACGTGGAGGCGGGGGGCATGGCGAAAGGTTCCTCTCTGGTTGAGCGAAACATGTTAATGGGGATCGGGCGTTTCGACCATCGGGCGATGTTTCGGTTGCGGGCGCAGGGAGAGATACAGGAACACGCCCGCGACGAGGAGGATGGCCCAGCCGAGGCCGGGATGGGCCTGCTGGAAAAACCATCGCATGCCGGGCAGGATGTTCGGATCGCGGGGCATCGTGTGGAACATCATCCCGAAGCTGATGAGCGTCACGAGCAGGTGCAGCAGCGTCATCCCCAGGCTCACGCCGACCATCAGCACGCTGATGGCGCCGCCGTAGAGAAGGTATCGCTCGTGCATCTGGGGCAGGATCGCGAACATGCAGATCCACGGCGCCGTCAAAGCCACCAGCGCGTATCGTCCTCCTCGCCGCGCGTGCATCGCCATCCCGATCGAGCAAAGAATCAGCGTCGTGAAGTAGACGCCGCGAAGGACTGATTGCATCGTCAACGAATCGGACATGCCGAAGAGGGCGACCGTGTCCTTCAGTTTCCACCCGAACCGTGCGGCGAGGATCGAGGCGAGATTGTCCGTCGGTCCCATCTTCATCTCGCGATACTGGTCCGTGCCATAAACGAATCCGACGCGATACCACGCCATGTCGCCGTCGAAGCGGTGTCCCGCCGTGAAGACCGCCGCCGTGATCGTCATCGCCGCGACAAGCGGCAGGCTTCGCCTTGGAACGAGCCGGGGCGCGGCGATCACGAAGGCCGCCAGCGGCAATCCGATCCAGATCGAGGACCAATGCTCCATGCCCAGCCATGGCCAGAGGACGAGCATCGCCGCGATTGCCGACGCGATCCACCATCCCCGCTCACGAAACCGTCTGGGGGCGTCGCTTTCGGGCGGCGCATCGGTGGCAGGCAACGGCCGTCGTCGCATCGCCCAGGGCAGCGTCGCCGCCAGCGCCATGCCCGCCGATCCGATCCACAGCCAGGCGAGGGCGCCCTGCACCAGCCAGATCGCCGTCACCATCGCCAAACCGCTCGCAAAGCCGATCAGCACCCGCGTCGTCGCGCCGAATTGTCCCATGAACAGCGGCCAGAGCGCCAGTATCGGCAGCACCAGCAGGGTCTGTCCCTTCAACATGCAGCCGAAGGCGCCGATCACGCCGGCGCAGAACCAGAGGTTCCACGAGCACAGCAGTGCCGCCAGCAGATATGCCGTCACCGCCCACACGTCCCACTGCGGCCAGACGTGCGCGTTCAGGAGCACGCCTGGATCGAACCAGAGCAGCAGGGCGGCGATCAGCCCGCAACTCACCGGTGCGTTCCATCCCGGCGATTCTCCCGGAAGCGCTTGCGCCCGCGTCTCCCGTCGCATCCAGTGGACGACCAATCCAAAAGCGGCCAGCGCCGCGATCGCCTCCATGACGGTGTTGAACAGCAGCATCGAGGTGGTGTGTTCCTCCCGCCATCGCCGCGCGTCGGGATCGATCCTTGCGACATGCTTCATCCAGAGCGACACCGCCAGCAGTCGCAAAGGCGGATAGTCCAGGCCATAGCGGTCGTTTTGGCTGCGCGCCTCCACATCCGCGTAAACCTGCCGGTATCCATTGAGAAAGGCCAGCCACGTCACCTCGTCGCGCGGCGTGCCCGGAGGCATGTCCCGCAGCGCGAGATCGACCGCTCGCCTTCCCTGGTTGAAACCATTGCTGACGTCCCAGCGAAATCGGATGGAGGAGGTGTCCCGCCAGAGGTTTTCGCGCAGCCGCAGGCCATACAGCCCCGCGCCCAGCAGGACCATCGTGACGAGGCTCCACAACGCCCCGCGCGACGCCCACCGCCGCATCCACTTTCGCCGATCGTGCGGCGGGGCATGAATTTCCGTGTCGGGCATTCTCGCCGCGGTGGTGTCTTCGATTGGAGCGATCACCCCCGCACTCTATCGGCGACTCGACACCGGCGAAAGGCGGCGCGCCGGTTCAGGAGGGATTCCGCGGAGCGATGGGCTGATAGTGGAGCCGCTCCTTGACGGATTCGTAGTCATACCACTCGAACGCGAAGGCCTGCTCGAGTTCGCGGATGAGCTGGGAGGTGACGTAAGCGGAGGCGAGATGGGTGTCGCTGGATCGCCAGGTGGATTTGATGTCGGCCAGTTCGGCGAGGAGGATTTTGCCGATGGGGGGCAGCTCGATCAGGGCGATGCGCTCGCCGCTGTCGGCGGGGGGGACGGCGAGCAGGTCGAAGGCGCCCTGGACGAACGTCGATCGGGCGGCTTCGGGGAGGGCGACGCCCGCGATGGCGCCGGTGGCGTTGCTGCCGAAAAAGGCGGTGGTGGTGATGGCCTTGTCGGTCGCGTTTTGCAGGCCGGACTGGGAGGCGGATTCACGGGCCTGGTTCGCGGCGTCGAGCGCGAGCTTGTATTTCTCGGCGGCGAGAAGGTCGGCGACGATCTTGTCTTTCACGGTATCGAGATTCTGTGCGGGATGCGACGGATCGGCCGCGGTGACACGGAAGATGTAGACGTTGCCGGGCAGATCCTCGATGGTGCGGGACGGCTCGAACAAGGCCAGCGGCCGCTCGCCGCGCGCAGGCTCGGCGTCGGATTGGAACGGAGCGATGCGCGAGGTGGCGTAGGCGGGGAATCCAACGCCGGCGAGCGCGGTCTGCCCGATGCCGGGCAGAGCCTCGAGATCCTCCCGCGTGAGGAAGCGTTCGTTCAGCGACGTGATGGCGGGCAGGACGTTGAATTGCTGCTGAATCCTGGACGCGAGCCGCTGGAGATATTCATGCGATTCGTAAGGCGCTCCGAGCGACGTGGGCGCGTCGGTGTCGGCGGATTCGGAATCGGCCGGGCGGGAGGCGTTGTAGTCGGCGACGAGGATCGAGTTGATGCGGCTGGCGAGGGTGGCCATCCGCTTGTCGGTTTCCTCGTTTTGCAGGCGGTCGATGATGCGCGCCCGAACGTCTTCAAAAGGCTGGGTCGTCGGCCTGGTCGCCGTCTGGGTGTCGCTGCTTTGCAGGAGATCGGCGATCTCAAAGTTGGACTCGGCCGAGGACTGATCGCGATCGGCGG
This sequence comes from uncultured Tepidisphaeraceae bacterium, assembly GCA_964446155.1. Taxonomy (GTDB): domain Bacteria; phylum Planctomycetota; class Phycisphaerae; order Tepidisphaerales; family Tepidisphaeraceae; genus CAYUNS01. Next base: position 11,847 of record CAYUNS010000058.1, read on the forward strand.
GGTAGAGTTGCGGGTTGCGCTGGTAATGCTTGTAGGCCTCGACTTCCCAGCGCTGTGCATCATGCTGGGCCGCGACGGCGGCTTTCACCTGCTCGCGGGAGAGGGTGATGTACTGAAGCTTGACGCGGTTGGGATAGCGATATCCGAAGCCGAAGGGGTTCTCGTCGCGATCGACGATGGGCAGCGTGTCCTTGTACTGATCGAAGTGCGCCTGGATTCGCGCGTCGGTGGGTTGGGGCGCGGCGTCGGTGAAGGCGTCGGCGTCGAATTCGACGTAGCGGATGGAGATTTCCTGGAACGCCTCGGCGACCGCGCGATCGCGGAGCGGCCGGCTGGCCTTGATCGCCCCGGCCGAGCGACCGAAGGCGCCCTGGACCATGAGCAGGCTGTGAAGGGCCTCGCGGGCCTGATCGAGCTGCCGACCATTCAGACCCTGCGTGTCCACCTGGTTGGTGAGCATGGATTCGAGACGGTCCTTGCTGACGACGATCCCCATCTTTTGCGCTTCGTACTTGAGCAGGAAAAAGAGATCGGGGTGCTCTTGAATCTGCATCATGCCCGGGCCGAGAATGGCCAGCGCGGGAATCTGCCGGCCGACGCCCTGCATGCGCAGGGGCAGTCGATTGAGCATCTCCAACTCGCGATGCGCCTGGCTGATTTCGCTGAAGAAGACATCCCGACCGTCCAGCGTCCCCTCGATGGGATTGCCGCGGTTGCCGTGCCCGACCGTCGAGGGAAGGATGAAGACGATCATCAGGAAGACGCCGAAGAAGGCGAGGAGCTTTTTCTTGTTTTTCTGAATGAGCTTATACATGGGGTTGATTGGTTATGGGTTGCGGGTTGTCCTGGGGACGGGTGGGTGGTCGTCCGTGAACCGCCGCGTTTGTCGGTTGGCGGCGGCACGATTCGGCGGCGATCCCGTCTTCCGTGGTTTTCCTTACTTTTCCTTACTGGAGTTCGGCGAGTTTCTTTTCAGCCGCTTCGGCCGGAGGTTGATCCTTGAATTGTGAGGCGACGGACTGATACAGCTCCCTCGCGGTGTTTTTGTCATTCAACCGAACGTGAATGTCGGCGACCTTCAGCAGTGATTCAGCCAGGTGAGGCCGGCCGGGCAGATCCTTGAAATGCGCGACGACGCGCATGTAATCGAGAGCGACATCCTTGAGCTGCACGGGATCGTCCTTGTCGGCAAGTTGCCCGTATTTCGCCTCGGCGATGCAGAAGAGGGCTTCGGCCTGCTGGGCGGGTTCGTTGAAGATCGCCTTGCTCGATTCGATCTCGGACAGGGCCTGATCATATTTCTTTTCGGACAAAGCCTGCTTGGCGAGTCCGAGCTTCAGCTCGGCCATCCCGCGCTGGATCAGCGGATCGTTGGAATCGGCGCTGATCCCGATGATCTGCTGGGCCACCTCGTTGAGGGCCTTGCTGTCGCCTCGGGTGCGATGAATCTCGAGGAGGAAGGTGAGCAGCGCCTGTTTCTGCGCGTCGGTCCTGGCGCCGGCGATGGCGGTGTTCAACTCGGCGACGGCGGTGTTGAGATACGCGGATTTGGCGTCGGGGAGCACGGGCTTGTTGCGGGCGGCGACGGCGGGATCGCCGGCGACAAGCTGGATATAGGCGGTGACGGCGGCATCGAAGCGATTGGCCTTGCCGGCGGATTCGACCAGCCGCTGCGCGGACCAGGTCTTGAGCCATTCCTTGTTGGTGGCGTTGATGGTTCTGCGATAACCATCGGAGGCCTTGTCCCAGTCCTCCTTGAGAAAGGCTTCCTCGGCGGCGTTGAAGGCGGTCTCGTCGCGAACGGTGAGGCGGGTGATCCGGGACAGATCGATCGGCTCGGCATGGCGGCCTTCGATGCTGAAATGAACCAGCCCGTCCTTGATGTCGCGAATGTTGACGTTGGAGCGTTCGAGCGTCCCGATGAAGATGGAATCCGCGAAGGCGCCCGGCGTGGCAAGGACCATCGCGAGCACGGCCGCGCCCAGGGACGAACACACGCGGTGAAGGGTGGGAGTCATGGGGTATAACCTTTCCGTCCGCAAGCGGGCGACACGACAGAGGCAACGATCCCTCGCCGGTCCCGATGCCGGATCAGGAACGTGATTTTCAAACCGCCCGATACGGGACAACCGCCACCGACGCTCAACGAACGCCGGAACTTCATTATTGTACGGAATCGGGGGAAACTCCACCAGCCGGCGCGCACGACCCCCGATGCCCTCGGGCGGGCCGTGCCAGGGCGCCGGGCTTCGCGGGTCGCGGCCTTCAGCCGTCAAACGGACGATGCGGACCAGGCGGATCAATCGAGCAGGAACACGCGGGCCTGTCCGGGCTGGATGAGGAACTTGCCCATGGTCGCGTCGAAGCGCTGCCCGGTGACCAGCTCCCGGGCGCGGGCGACGGAGATGGGGCGCTCGGCCTCGCCGAAGTTGGCGACGACGCCGTAGCGCCGGCCGTCCAGCGCGGTGACGCGAACGGCACGCAAATCGGGATGATCCAGCGGCATGACCGCGGTACGCTCGATGCCCGACAGCTCCATCGTCTGCTGCGGTGTCGCGCCGGAAACGACGAGCCACCCCACGTCCATCAGAACGACGCCGGGATCGAAGTCCTGTGTGCCCACCTCGCATTTGAAGCACAACTCCTCGACGAACAGCGAATGGAACTTTCCCCCGCGCCGTCTCGCGGAGCGATGCACGGACAATTCCCCCGCGCCGAAGAGTCCGACCACTCCGAGGCGGCCATCGATGTTCACCCAGCCGCTGGCGAGATCGAGGATCTCGTCGGCGTTGCACGGGCTGCTGAGAACGACCGGACCGTGCGCGGTGTGAAGCTGCCGCTGATATCCGTTGTAAAAATCATTGGGAAGATTCAGCCGCAATCCCTTGATCGCCGAGACGAACGCGCGGGCGTTGAGCAGCCGGCAATACTGGAAACCGACGACGGTGTGCTCGTCGGGCAGCGCGACGAACGCCTGCCGCTGAATCGCCAGCGCCTCGCTGGTCCATCCTTCGGCGAGACGGAGACCGGCGCCTTCCGCGACGGCGCCGCAGGTCGCGAAGCCGCCTTCAAAGGCGTCGAGCGTGTAATCGATCAACCGGCGGTTGTGGGCCTGATCGGACGATCCGGGTCCTTCGTCCCCGAGGAACCGGATGCTTCCGCCGAGGTTTCCGAGCCATTCGGCAAGGTGACCGTCGGACGGCGGCTGGCAGTGCCCCTGGGCAAGCCCGTAGGCTCGCCACGCGAACGACGCCAGTCGCGATCGACTGCGGTGCAGCACCGCGCCGTGGTCCCTGTCGATCCACAATCCGGCGACGGAGGATTCGAAATCGCCCTGCGGCTCGATCGGCCTTTTGACCAGGGGCATGTAGGCGGCGGCCATCGAGAGGGCGTTGGCGCGATCGCCTTCGAGACGGGTGTAGTAGTAGGGGCTGGTTTCCTTCAGGTAAGCCAGTCGGTTGGAATAGAAGCCGCCGTCGTCGTTCTGGTTGGCTTCCTCGTCGATGAGCTTGAGTTGGGCGTCGGCCAGCGAGAGGGCGTGCGCGTCGTCGTGATGATCGGCGGCATAGAGCAGCGCGGGCAGGAGATATTCCTGGCAATAAGCGTAGCGCACGCGGCTGTCTCCCCCGATGCGGGCGAGCCGCCCGTCGGGGAAGACCATCCGCCGCAGCACGCTCCACAGGTCGGACTGGTGGTGATGCAGCGCCTGCGGTGTGGGGAGCTTCTTCATGCGCAGATCGAAATGCAGCATGGCGGCGTTGCTGGCGCAGATGACCATGTAGCCGACGTTGAGATACCCGTGGTGATCGAGCGCGTAATTGGGGAAGAAGTTGGCGCCGATGAAGCGCTCGCGCACGGGCTTGCCGTCGATCACGGTGGTGTTCTCCGCGTCGGAGGCGACGCTGACGGCGTTGATGAGGAATTGCGAGGCGCGTTCCTTCCATTGGGCCGAATGCGGATGATCCGGGTAGGAGACGGCGGCTCGCCAGAGAATCGCGCCGTTCCAGAGATTGGACTCGGGATCGTTTCTGCCCGACGCGGCCCAGACATCCGCGCTGATGTTCGGATATTGCCGGTGGTAATCGGTGAGCAGCCAGTCGGCCTCGGAGGCGATGACGCGCCGGATCGCCTCCTGGTCCTCGTCCTCGAGGAGCGGTTCCATCAGGTACACGCCGTGCATCATGCGCTCGATGCCCAGGGCGCTGATCCAGGTGTGTCCCCATTGCGTGCCGTCGGTGCAGCGATAATCGCCGGTGACGTGGCTCGCGAGGCTGAATCGCAGCGCCGCCAGCGCGCGATCGACGGCGAACTGCGGATCGAGACCGGGAACCTCCTCCCCCAGCATCGCGAGCGTCGCGGCGGCGGAAACGTACTTCTGGTTCGTCTGCACGCCCCAGGCGTTGTAGCCTGTTCCAAAACAGCCCAGACCGGGACGATCGGGCATGTCGTACCAGAAGGTTTCCGCGAAGTTGAACCAGCGAAAGAGAAGTCGGAGTGTTTGATGATGCATCGTCGTCGGTACGGGCGACCCGCCCGTGAGGGTGCATGGTTAAGATGAAGCGCGGAAGGGCCTTCCGCGCGCCGATCGGCCTTCCAGCCCCGTCGGGATCGCCAGGCGGGCGCTGGAACCGGTTTCGCCGGTGGACAAGGAGTATACCGGCAAGCGGGCGGATTGTAGCGGCATCCGGGATTGTCGATACAATTCCCGCCCTTTGAAAGCGAGTCGTTTATGCAGACCAATCATCCGCTCATCGTCGAACCCATCGGGCTTGATGTGGAGACGTTGCCCCGCCCGATCGACTGGAAGGAGCTGTTCGGCAACGACCACCCGGTCGAGCTGGAGATCGGCATGGGCAAGGGAACCTTCCTGACGGAGCAGGCCAGGGCCAGGCCGGACGTGAACTTCTTCGGGATCGAATGGGCCAGGTGGTTCTGGCGATACGCGAGCGACCGCCTTCGCCGCAACGACTGCATGAACGCCCGCACCGTGCGCGCGGAGGCGGGGTTCTTCCTGGCGGAATTCGTCACCGATGCCAGCCTGTCCGTACTCCATATTTATTTTCCCGACCCCTGGCCGAAGGCACGCCACAACAAGCGCCGGCTGATCCAGCCGAAATTCATGCCCCTCGTCGAGCGCGTGCTCGCGCCCGCAGGGCGATTGCAGGTGGTGACGGATCATGCGGATTATTTCGAGCAGATCGAGACGACGGTCAAAGGGTCCGGCCTCGAGATCATGGAATACAACCGTCCGGGATCGGCGGGAGAAGGGGAGTTCGTCGGGACGAATTTTGAACGAAAATACCGGCGAGAAGGCCGACCTTTCCATGCCATCGCGGCCAGACGACGAGACTGACGGGCGGCACGCAAAGCGGTGCGGGCAGGCTCACGCCTCGTCTTCCTGCGCGGGGGACTGATCCTCCAGATGGGCC
>CAYUNS010000058.1:17285-20357 GCA_964446155.1 uncultured Tepidisphaeraceae bacterium
CGCAGCACGAAGTAGAGCATGGCGATGCCGATGCCCAGGCCGATCGCGATGAGGGGGGCGCGCCATTCGTAATCCCCCTGGGCATTCGGCGTGGAGAGCCGGACGACGATCAGCGCCAGGCAGACGAGCGACCCGAGCGCGGGGACGATGCTCGGAATCTCGAACATCGCCTTCGGTTCGTTCTCGCGGCGTTGCAGGACGATGAGGGAGGCGTTGATCAGGACGAAGCACCCGAGCAGCAGCAGGCTGGTCGCCGAGGCGAGTTGGCTGATGTCGCCGGCGAGGGACAGCGCGATCACGATGAGGATGAGCGCGACGATGGACACATGCGGGGTGCGCCGGACGGGGTGGATTTTTCCCAGCACTTTGGGGACCAGTCCCTGCCTGGCCATGCCATAGACGAGTCGCGAACCCATGATGTAGTTGATGAGGGCGGTGTTGGCGACGGCGAAGAGGGTGATGGCGGTGAAGACCCATTTCGGCAGCCACGGCGCCGCGCGGTCGGCGATCTGCACCAGCGGCGCGCCCAGCCGGGTGTCGGCGAGTTGCGAGGAGTCAACCACCGAGACGGCCGTGATCGCGACGAGAATGTAGAGCACCGTCGCGATCAACAGCGCCGAGACGATGCCCCAGGGCATGTTGAATTGCGGATTCTTCACCTCCTCTCCGACGTTGAGCATGTCCTCGAATCCAACGAAGGAATAGAACGTGAGCACCGCCCCGTTGAGGATGAGAAAAGCGCCCATGCCGCTGAACGGCGTGCGCCCCTCGGGCATTTCAAAATAGTTGACGCTTCCCCAGTAGCGCATTCCGATCGCGACGATGAACAGCAGTCCACCGACCTCGATGGCGGTGCAGAGCAGGTTGGTCCACATCGATTCGCGAATCCCCCAGAAGTTGACGAACGCCATGATCGCGAGAAAAGCGACGATGATCGCGGGAAGGGGGATGGCGTCGATGATCGCGGGAAGGGGGATGGCGTCGATGAACGTCTGGAGATTGCGCGAGAAGACGTTGGCGGCGGTCGCCATCGAGGTCATGCCCGAGGCGGTGACGGTCAAACCGACGACATAGGAGAGGAAGGGGATGCGGAACGCGCGGTGCGTGACATACGCCGCGCCTGCGGCGCGCGGGTATCGCGAGGCGAGGGAGGCGTAGGACAGCCCCGTCAGCAGCGCCGCGACCATCGCCGCGACAAAGCCCAGCCAGACGGCGTTGCCCAGCGCGCCGGCGGCGACGCCGACGGTCCCGTAGATCCCCGATCCGACCATGTCCCCCACGCCATAGACGATCAGCGCGAACAATCCCATGTTCCTTGCCAGCGTCGCATGGCCGGGATTGCGGCGCTGGTGATCCAACGTGGAGGAGGAGTCGGATGAAGTCATGAAATTCCCTTCGGTTGAGCGGAGGCGCCGCGGGACGGCAGCGCGTCGCGACAGCAGTTCCAGATTCGCTGGCCGCGCCGTTGCCAGGTGTACTCGGCGGCGAGGACGCGCGCGCCTTCGGAGAGGCGCTTCGAGAGTTCCGATTCATCCATCATTCGCGTCATGGCGTCGGCAAGGGCGTCGGCGTCACGATCGGGGAACAGCAGCCCTTCGCGTTCGTGCGTCACGATTTCGCGAATGCTGGGGAGGTCCGTCGCCAGCACCGGCAGACCGGCGCAAAGATACTCGAACAGCTTCAACGGCGAGGTGTACCGCGCGGCGATGGCGAAATGACCGTCGAGCGGCAGTATGCCCGCGACGCCCGTCGCGAGCAAGGGCCCAAGCTCCCGCTGGGGCAGCGCCCCGTGCAGTGTGATGCGATTAAAAACATTCAATCGCCCTGCCAGTTCGAGCAGGCCGTTCCAGTCGGGCGTGTTCGGTTTCCCGCCGCAGAGATGCAGTTCGGCGCGCGGGGTCTTCGCGAGGGCGCGCAGTGCGGTGTGAAGTCCCTTCCAGGGGAGGAGCGATCCGACGTAGATGAATCGACCGGGCACGGGGCGGCGGTCCTGTTCGGGGATCGCGAAAAGATCGGGATCGACGCCGTCGGGGATGACCGTCATCGGAAGATCGAGATCGGGGAACGCCGCGCGATAGTCGTCGGCGAGGCACTGGGTGAGCGTCACGAGCGCCTGAATGCGTGACAAGGCGCGGCGTTCCTGGGCGCGGAGCGCGTCGATTTCGGGATGGTCGATGGGGAGATCGCGGATTTCCGCGGCGCTGCGGGAGCGGAACTCGTGGCATTCGAACACCACCGGTGGAAGTCCGTCGCCGCTCAGTTCGGAGGCGACGTTGCGGTTGCGCGTGTAGACGATCGCGCGGGGGTGTTGCTGGTTGAGTCGAGCCAGGGCGCGGTGAAGGCGTCGGCGGAAGGAAGACCACCAGAGCGTCGGCCATCGCCGCGCCAGCAGCGGGATGGAAGGTCCGGCGCCGAGGGAGAGGATGGACAGGTTGGCGGGAGCGGGTCGGCCGATCAGCTCGACGAAGCGGCTTCGCACCGTTTTCTCCGGCCAGGGGGTGATATAGGTCACTTTCGGACCGGTCATGCACAGGCCCTGCAGGGTGTGAAACACCTGCAAAGGGGGCGCTCGGCCGACGAGGGGCTTTTCGCGGGCGACGTAGATCAGGTGAATCTCAGACACGGTTTTCCCGGTGGAGTGTCGCAGTTCCCGTCGCGGCGGACCCGAGCATCGCCGAACCATATCAGCATCGCCGGTTCCCACCAACCGAGTCTTCCTTCCTATTCGCACATCGCCATCGACATAAAGTCTTTTCGACATTAAACATGGATTGGCAACTCATTGCCGTATTTCATTGTATGTCTATTGTATATAAATATTTATATAAGTTAAATTGCAATGATATAATCCGTACATTATCCTAACAACCACGAAGAGGTCTATTCGGCGACAAACCTGTTTCCGAAGGTGGCTTTCAGTCAATTTCATTCACGGGAGGGTTTTATGCCGTGCGTTGACAACAGGGTTCTGGATCGGATGGTCGTTCCGTTTCGGGAGCGGCCGGTGGGCGCGCCGGAGGCGGTGCTGAAGCGCGCGGCGTTGCTGGAGCGCGAGGATCGCATCCTCGTCGA
>CAYUNS010000058.1:20367-21928 GCA_964446155.1 uncultured Tepidisphaeraceae bacterium
CCCAATGCCCGCTCGATCCGCAGCGCCGGCAGATCGGCGTCGAGCATTTCCTGATGAAGCGCAGCGTGAAGCAGGTCGCCCGGGGGCACGATCTTCCACCGCGCGACGTGCGCGACACCGTCGCCTATCTGCGTGGATGGCATCGGGGGATCGTGGTCTCGCCGCGCGTCCATCGAAGGGATGACTGAACGCGGTCTCCCGGCTTCATCCGAACCGAGCTGGTTTCAAACAGGAGGAATCCCATGTCGTTCGTTTCACATCATGCATCGTCCGTTTCGCGGCGGTCCCGTCGTTCCAGGCACGTTTCGTGGGAGGGGAGTTTCGTCATGCCCGGCGTGGGGTGCGACCCGCCGAAGGCGCGGTCCGCGCGGGCGGAGGAGGTGGCGAGACTGTTCGATCTGGATCTCACCCGCACCGTCGATCCGGCGCCTTGCGCCGCGCGCGAGGCTCGACGGCTGCATCGCGCGCTCATGCCGAACGCGCACGAGATCACGCTGCTGCGCGGCGCGAGCGGGGCGGGTAAATCGCTGTTGCTTCGCTGGATGGTCGGCCGACGGCGCTGCCGCCGGAGCGTGACGAACCTGGACGCGATGGCGTTTCCCGATTCGCCGCTGGTGGATTGCTTCGGAGACATTCCGATCGTCGATGCCCTGAAACTGCTGGGCAGGGTGGGTCTGGGGGAGGCATGGAGCTATCTGCGCACACCGGCGGAGCTGAGCGACGGGCAGCGATGGCGGCTGCGCCTGGCGATGGGGCTTCATGCGTGCGGCGCGGGGCGATGGCCGGACGATGACGCCGTCGTGCCCGATGGCGCGGATGCGCCGGTGCGTCATCGGCGTCCGCCGTCGCAGGTGCTCATCGCGGATGAATTCGCGAACCCGCTGGATCGGATCACCGCACGGATCATCGCCCATACGCTTCGGAAGTTGATCGATGCGCGGCCGCTCGCGGCGATCATCGCCACGAGCCACGACGACCTCGCCGACGCCCTGCGCCCCGAGCGGATCGCCTTGTGCGATTTCGGGGTGGTGAAAGTGCAACGTCCGCACGGACGGGGGAGCGTTCGGGGATGATCCGGGGTTTCGCGCCGCGTCATTCCCCGCCGCCCAGGATGCCGAGCTGGTGCAGGATGATGATGAGAAGAAGGACGAAAAAGACGCCGAGGAGGATGTAAAGCCGTTTTTGTTCCATCCGCTGGAACTCGCCCATGTAGGCGGTGGGGCGGAATTTTTTCTTTTTCCGGGCGAGTTCCCGGCGTTCGCGGTGGCATCGCGTGCAGATTCTCATGCCCTCGTAATCGATGAGCGATTCCTCGGGGACGACGCGGTTGCACTCGCTGCACCGCACGCGGGTGAGGTTGCCGTCGGCCTTGTCGGCGCGGTGGCATTGAGCGCACCAGTAGCCGTTTTCATCGCGATAGCGTTTTTGCCCGGTGACATCCGCGCCGCACTTGCAGCAGGTTTTTTCGCCGCTTCGCGAGTCGGGAAGGCTGGCGGCATGAGCGGTGGAGTCGCTGTTGATCCGCGCGGGGTCGCTCGCCGCCGCAAAGCAGGTGCATGGG
>CAYUNS010000058.1:21938-22207 GCA_964446155.1 uncultured Tepidisphaeraceae bacterium
TTCATCGGTGACCTGGGTCGCGCCGATGATCCCCCCGCAGTCCGGGCAGAGCATCGAGGTGCTCATGAGCAACGAATCCTTTCTCACAACGGCCGGGCATTGACGACGGGGCGATGGGCTTCGACGCATCGTTTTGCCTCGTCCCGATGAATTCTATTCCAAATTCATCGCGGTGACGAATGGAGTTTTTGCGAGGGATGGAACCGGTTCACAAGGAGGCGCATCGTGATGGTGTTGTCGTCATTTCTGCCCGGACGGTTCATTTTCGA
>CAYUNS010000059.1:0-9371 GCA_964446155.1 uncultured Tepidisphaeraceae bacterium
GTTGGAACTGTTCATCGCCGGAATGGGCGCGTGGCTGCTTGCGGGAAGGCATGGTCTGACGGGCGTCGCGCGATTCATCGCCGGGGCGATCTTCATGCTCGCCGGGGTGCAGGTCGTCTGGATGCACGATCCGATGGCCGGCGCGACCCTGTGGCTGCCGTGGGTGGCGCTGGCGATCGAGCGCGGGATCGATCGGCCGACGCCGCCGCGCGTCGCGGTCGTGGCGCTCGCGTTGGCGGGGCAGTTCTTCGCCGGCGATGCGGGGGCGTCCCTCGGCATCCTCCTCCTCGGCGCGGCTGTTTATCTCCACCGGTTGTGGCGAGATCCGGGGGTCGCATTGAAGGCACTGCCCGCGCTGCTGCTTGCCCTCGTGATCGCCGCGGCGATGTCGTCGCTGCACTGGTGGCCGTGGTGGCAGTCCCTGGGCGGCGCGGCTTTCGCGGCGGCAGAGCGCGGCCTGCCCGTTCCGCTGCTGATCGCGCGCCTCGTCGCGCTGGGCACTGCATTCGTCGGGGTGATCGCCATCCCCCTGGCGATTCTCGGCGCGCGGCGGGGCTGGAACCACCCATCGGCGCGGCAATGGTCGATCCTCACGCTTGCCCTGCTTGCCGCCGCGTGGGGCGTCACCTTCGCCGCGATGATCGCGGATACATCCTGGTGGTCGGGGGTTTTCTCCGGCTACGCGCTCCTCGCGGCGCCGGCGTTGGGGACGGCGCTGCTGGCGGGGTTTGGCTTGCAGACGTTGATCGACGATCAAAACGCGGCGGCGCATTCGCCGCGATCGATGCGGCAAATATTCGTCGTGACCGGCATCGCCGCCGGCGCGCTGCTCCTGACGGTCGCCATTGCGATCACGATGGCGAAGGCGTGGGAACAGCCGCTGTTCATCTCGGCCACGGCGCGCCTGGCGCTGACGGGCGCGGTGCTTGGCGCGATCCTGCTGCTCGCTCGCCGGCGCGAATCGAGTTCCGTCCCGCCCGCGTGGATGGCGGCGCTCGTTATCGTGGAAATGCTCCTCGCCGCGATTCTGCTCAATCCCGGCAGCCGACGGGATGCGTATTTCCCTCCGCATCCCGCCATCGATTTCCTGCTCGCCCAGGACAATCCCGGGCGTTTCACCGCGGTGTCGTCGGTTCTTCCACCAAATCTCGCGACGGTGTACGGCCTGCATGACGTGCGTTCGCATCGGCGAACGAAAGCCGGTCTGAAATCCGAGTGGATCGATCTGCGATATCGCCTTGATCCTCCCGGTTTGTCGAGCGCCGCAACCCAACCCGCCGAGGTGTTTTCGGACGACGACATCGTCGTTCGCGAGTTTGAAAACGTTCCCCCGCGCGCCTGGATCGCCCCCGCCGCCGAGGTGTTGCCCACCCGCGCCGAAGTGCGCGCCCGCCTGGCGGTGGAAGAAGATTTCGATCCCCGCGAGACGGTGTTGCTCGATCGGGAAATCGCTCCGGAGATCCGCCGCTCCTTCGAGGATGAGCTTGAGCGTCATCCGAAATACTGGGAATATCGCGCCAATGGCGAAGCGGCGGCGGTGTATGAACCGGCATCGCCGGAGGCCTTTCAGGCGCGCTGTCGGGGCCGGGGCGGCTGGCTCGTCGTCGCGAACCGTCATGATCCCGGCTGGCACGCTTATCACAATCATCGGCAGATCCCGGTCGTGCGCGCGATGGGGGAGTTCCTGGCGGTGCGGGTTCCTCCCGGCGAGGCTATCATCGAGTTCAAGTATCAGCCCCGCGCCTGGCGATGGGGGCTTTATGTTTCCTGCGGTGGAACGGTCCTGCTGCTGCTTGTGGTGGGGTTGGGATTGACCGGAAAATCCGCCCCATGACGCCGCGCTTGTGCCGCCGCGTCCGCGCGACCTGAAAGGGTGTTCTTATGTCCGAGCTTATCTGGTTCAACGGTCGGATCATGCCTCTTGCGGAGGCGCGCGTCGGCGTGGAGGATCGCGGGTATCAGTTCGCCGATGGCGTCTATGAAGTGATTCGCATTTACAACGGCCGGCTGTTCACGTTGCCAGAGCATCTCGATCGGCTGTTCCGATCGGCGGCCGATGTGCTGATGAGCGTGCCGCTGGATCGGGAATCGCTCTCGCGCGAGATCGTCGGCCTGGTTGATCGAACCGCCGTGACCGACGGAATGGTTTATCTGCAACTCACCCGCGGGTGCGCGCCGCGCAACCACGTCTATGCGCCCGATATCAGGCCGACCCTGCTGTTCTATACGCGCTCCCTCCCGACCGAGCCGGCGCCCGGCGCGGGTGAGGGGGCGAAGTTGAAGACGGTCGAGGACGAGCGCTGGAGGCGCTGCTGGATCAAGTCCATCGCACTGCTTCCCAACATCCTCGCCAAAAACGCCGCGGTGAACGCGGGCGCGGACGAAGCGGTCTTCGTCGAAGATGGCGTCGTCACCGAATGCTCGGCGAGCAATGTGTTCGCGGTGATCGACGGTGTCGTCGTCACGCATCCCATTGGTCCGAAGGTGCTTGCGGGCATCACGCGGCAGGTGCTGCTCGATCTCGCGCCCGGCGAGAATGTGCGGATGATCGAAAGACCCCCGCGGCTGGAGGAGATTCGCCGCGCCGAGGAAGTTTTCATCACCAGCACCACGCGCGAGATCGGTTGGGTTTCAATGCTGGACGACCTGGAGATATCGAAGGCCGCCGGTCCGATCACGATGCGCCTGCATCATGCGTTGCAACGCGTGGTGAAGGCGAAAACGTCGTGACAGGTCCATGCGTGTTTCGCCGGGGACCGTTCAGTCGTGGATGGCGGGCAACGCCGTCGTCGTCGCGCCGCCGAGAAATTCCATTGATGTCGCGTAAACCATGCCCGGCGTGATGCGGGTCATGCAGCGATGGTCCAGCGGGCAGATTTTCTTCTGACACGGGCCGCAGAAGACCTTCACCGCGACCTTGCGTTCCTTCGCGAAGTTGATTTCCGTCCACTCGGGATGGGTCGGGCCGAAGATCGTCACCACGGGGACGCCGAACGCGGCCGCGATGTGGCGCGGTCCGGTGTCGTTGGTGATCATCAGATCGCATCGTCGGACCACTTCCTTAAGCGATCCAAGCGACAGGCCCTTGTTGGAAATATCCACGGCGGCGTGCTTCATGTGGCGCTGAATCGCGTCGATGATCGGGCGCTCCTTTGGCGTGCCGCTGATCAGCACCGTGGCGCCCAACTCGTCGATGAAACGGTCCCCCACGGCCGCGAAATTCTCCGGGAGCCAGCACTTGGCCGCGCCGTACTGGGCGCCGGGGTTGAGCAGGATCATCGGCGCCGCGCCTTGTCCCGCCGGACGCTCGATCGAGGGGTCCAGCCCGGCGCGCTGGAGCACGCCGATCGCTTCCGACCGCTCGTGGGGGGTGACGAACAGTTGCAGGCTTGGATCGCGATGCTTCGATCCGAGATACTGCGCCAGCCCCATGTAATATTTCACGATCGGCGAGGGCACGAATTTGCCGCGGTCCTTGGTCGGGATCAGCTTGTCCGTCAGCAGAAACCCCCGCCCGTCGCGCTCATATCCCACGATGCGCCGGATCTTCGCCATTTTGCAGATCAGTGCGGTCTGGAATGAATTGGGCAGCAGAATCGCCAGGTCGAATTTTCCCGCGCGGATTCGCATCGACAAGTCCACCAGCCCGCGCCCGGTTTTGCCCTTGCCCTTGCCGGTGCGGTAGGTGAGCAGTTGATCGGCCCACGGCATGCCCATGTAAAGCGGCTTGACGTAGCGCTTCATGAGATAGCTGATGTGCGATTGCGGATACAACTCGCGGATCGCCCGCAGGGTGGGCGTCGCCATGACGGCGTCTCCCACCCAACTTGGCTGAACGACCAGAATTTTCGGAGAGTCGGACATTGGATTCATATCATAACGGTTGGAGAGAATGGATTCTAATGCCCGCAAAACGGATCACCGACCAAAAGCGTCTTCCACCACGGCGGATCATTCGAAAAGTTGATCTATTCCGCTTCATGCGTTCCACTGTCGCCCGATGGCGCTTTATTGGGATTTTTCAACTGTCGCGGATCGTCTCGGGGAGGCGATCGAGCGCGCGGAAGGGGAGTTGCGCCTCGAGCAGGCGGTCTATGGTCTGGACACGAAGGATGAGCTTCACCTGCAATCGCTTCTGGCGGAGAGGATGAGCCATTACTACGAGGTGGCGCGCGAGGCGCATTACCCGTCTTCCCGCGGGAACAGGCTGACCCATCGCCAGCGCTGCGATCTGGTGCTCACGCCGAAAGGCCGACCGCTGGCGCTGGACAGCAGGCCGGCGACGCTTTTCGATCCCCCGGATCAGTGCCCTCCGGAGGAGGCGCTGTGGCTCGAGGTGAAGTCGGCGTATCAATTCCGCGAGGGCAACATCCGGCATGGCGGCTATGGCGCGCAGTGGCGAAATGCGGTGGTGGGCGATCTTCGCAAGATGGAAGCCGAACCGCACCTTCGCGAGGCCGGACTGGTCCTGATCGTTTTCAACGAATCGCGCGAGGTGCTCGACAAGGATCTCGAACTGTTCGAGTTGGTGTTGGCTCAGAAGGAAGTGCTGGCCGGATTCAGGCACGTCCGCACGATTCCGATTCTCGACCGCATCGGTCACAACGTATGCACCGTGGCGGTCTGGCCGACGCTGCAGCGGTAGAACCGCAAACCCAAGCCCGTTCGCTCACTCGTGATTTTCCCATTAAATGAACGTTAACTTATTAAATATGAATGATTTGCGCGAATTTTCCGGGTGGATTCCGTCCCTGTGCGATCTCGTCAGGCACACCCTTTGCGAGTTCTGATTTACCTGAGCGAGAGGGATATATCAATTTCACCGGTTGGCGTGCGGTCGAGGTGGCTGCGGCGCCGGTGAACCGTAAAGGAGACCGTTATGGGACCGCTACTTATTCTCGGCATCGTCTTTTTCGTGATCGCGCTGGTCGCCTACATGCTGGGCGCGCGCGGGGTCGCCGGCATGAGCGCGGGCATTGGTCGAACACTGCTGTTCGTGTTCCTGGTTCTCGCGATCATCTTCGCCATCGTTGGCATGGTGAACCGCGCCTGATGATTCGTGATCGAATCCGACAATCGGTCGCGCCGTTTTCCGCCTTGCCAGGATCGTGATCGGCCGCTACACAAGCTCTCATGGCACGCAAAGAGCGCTCCGCCGGGGTCGTTATTTACCGCATCGACCCCAGGCTGGGCGCTCCGCTTTTTCTCCTGCTCGACTACGGTCGGCATTGGGACTACGCCAAAGGCCATCTTCACAAAGGCGAAGATGACCTCGCCGCCGCTCTGCGCGAGTTGCGTGAGGAAACCGGCATCACCGATGCCCGGATCGTTCCCGGCTTTTCCCATTTAATCGCCTATGCCTTTCGACACACTCGGCACGGGCTGGTTCGGAAAACCGTCATCTTCTTTCTCGCCGAAACCCATGCCGACCAGGTGATTCTCAGCGATGAGCATGTGGGATTCGCCTTTCTTCCCTTCGAGGAGGCGATGCGGCGGTTGACCTTCGAGAACGCGCGGGAGGTGCTGCAACGCGCCTGGGACCATCTGCGACACCAGTCCTGACGCCCCGATGTCTTCATCAGCCACCCACGCGCTCCCATTGGCTGGTTGCCGTCTCTTGGCGATCCGAATGGATTTCGGTCATATTACGCCGCATGGAACCTACCGTCGATGCACCCACGCAAACCTCGCCGCCGCTGTGGCGACAGCCGGATCAGTTGCGCCTGTTCGGCGGGACGATGGCCATTCTCCTGCTCGCCCTCGCCGCCTATCTGCCCGCGCTGAGTGCGGGATTCATCTGGGACGATGACGCCTACATCACGGACAACAGGAACATCGCCCGCTTCGACGGATTGCGCAAAATCTGGCTCGAGCCGCGCTCGAATCCCGACTATTACCCGTTGACGCTGACGAGCTTCTGGATCGAGTATCGCCTTTGGGGTCTTCATCCGTTCGGTTATCACCTGGTGAACGTTCTTTTGCATGCGCTTAACGGCGTGCTGCTGTGGCGCGTTCTTAAATGTCTGGGCATTCCCGCGGGGTGGGTGGTGGGGGTGATTTTCGTGATTCATCCGGTTCAGGTGGAATCGGTGGCGTGGATCACGGAGCGAAAGAACACGCTGTCGGGCCTGTTTTATCTGTGTGCCGTTCTGTCATTCCTCAAGTTTTATTTTGCGGAAGCGGAGGTGGTGAGCGGCAAATCGCCAGGCAAAGCCCGATCCGGAAAGGATGCCGGGGAAGACGTCGACGAGGAACGTCTCATCCCGCGCGACTATCTCCATTCGATCTTTTTTTATGTTTGTGCGGTGCTGGCCAAGACGGTGACGGTGTCCCTGCCGGCGATTCTGCTCGTCATGCTCTGGTGGAAGCGTGGCCGGCTCATCGGACGCGACTTCAAGCTGACGATTCCGTATTTCGTGATCGGTCTGCCGCTCGGGCTGTTCGCCGTCGCCATGCAGCACGGGCACACCGGCGCGATGGGAAGCCGGTTCGACTTCAGCCTCGCCGATCGCTTTCTCATCGCCGGGCGGGCGCTGTGGTTTTACGCATCCAAGCTCGTCTGGCCGGCGGAACTGGTCTTCATCTATCCGCGATGGAATCTTGATCCCTCGGTTTTCTGGCAATGGTTGTTTCCGATCACGGCGGGCGCGGCGCTGATCGCGCTCTGGGCGTTTCGCGGCAAGATCGGCCGCGCCCCTCTCGCCGCGACGCTCGTGTTCGTCATCACGCTGTCACCGGCGCTGGGCTTCTTCAACATCTACTGGCAGGTCTATTCATATGTCGCCGATCATGTGCAGTACATCGCCAGCATTGGATTGCTCACACTGATCGTCGCGGGCGCCGCGAGCCTGCTTCGATCCAAAGGCAGGACTTTTGAGTGGGCCGGCTTTGCCGTCGCCGGCGCGGTCATCCTGATCCTCGGTGTGCTGACCTGGCGGCAAACCCATGTCTATCGGAATGCCGAAACGCTTTGGCGCGACACGATCGCGCACAATCCATTGTCTTACATGGCCCACACCAATCTCGGACACGCGCTTCGCGAGGAGGAGCGGTTTGAAGAGGCTCTGGCAAGCTATGCCCGCGCCCTGGAACTTGAACCCGAACTCAGCGATACCCATTTTGACTATGCCGTTGGGCTGATCTCCCTGAAGCGCGAGGATGAGGCGATCCGGTTTTTCGAGCAGGCGATCGCGCTCGATCCCCGGTTTGCCCAGGCGTATCATGGAATCGCCATGATCCTCTCCCAGAGAGGCGAATCCGATCGCGCGGTCGAATACTTCGCGAAGGCCGTGGGGAAAAAGCCGGACTTCACCATCGCCTGGTTCAATTTGGCGATCGAGTTGGAAAAGCTCGGGCGGGCGGAGGAGGCCGCGAAAGCCTACCAGGCCGCGATCGAATCCGACCCGGATCATGCCATGGCGCGCTATAATTTCGCCAACCTTCTCCTGCGACACAGACAATACCAGCCGGCCGTCGATCAATATTACGAAGCGCTGCGCATCAACCCGAACTGGGCCGAGCCTTACTTCAACCTCGGGCAGGCTTTCCTGCTCCAGGGCATGCAGCAGGAGGCGTTGGCGCATTTTCAGGAGGCTTATCGCCTCGATCCCCGGATCGAGTTGCAGATGCGGGCCTGGCTGGCGGAACGGGAAGCCTCCACGACCCAACCCACCACACAGGCAATCCAGCCCCCGTCCGAAACGGCCTCGGAGCCGTTGGAATAATCGCGGGGATTTTCAGGGAGGATTCCGAGTCGTCGTTTTTCGAGGCGATCGCACATGGGAGGGGGGCACGCCGAAGCGCGCCTTGAAGTGCCTGGAGAAGTAATAGGTGTCGGAATAACCGACGCGGGCGCCGATGTCGCCGATGCGCATGGTCGTCTCGCGCAACAGCGCGGCGGCGGCGTGAAGCCGGCGCTGGATGAGGTAGGCGATGGGAGGCGCTCCAAAGCGTCTGCGAAATTCCGTGCAGAAGTGGGGGAGGGAAAGCCCGGCCTGCTTCGCGAGACCGGCGAGGCTCAGCTTCTCATGATAGCGCGTGTCGATGGACTGCCTGGCGGCGAGGAGATTGTCGGGAACGGGGAGTTTACGGGGGCGTCGGCCGCTGCGAAGGGATTCGCGAATCAGGTTGCTCAACGTGTTTTGCACGATGACGCGATCGGGCTTGTCCGTGCCCGTCAATTCTTCATGAAGATCGAACAAATAGTGTTCGACGCGCGGCGGGTCGGAGAGTTGGATGGGCCGGCCTTGCCAGGCCCGGGCGCCCCCCATGGCCTGGCTGACGGCGCGCCCGTCGCAATGGATCCAGGAGTGGCTCCAGCGATGATGCGGGTCGCCGTAAAAATGCCCCGCCCCCCGCGGCCAGAGAACGATGGTTCCACCGGATAACCGCTGAATTTGACCCGGAGGACCGAACTCCACCGGATCATGAAACACCATGAACAGGTAATCGCCGGTCCCCTCCGGCCGCCGCACCTGGCTGGGAGGCATGGTCTCGTGAATGCCGATCCCGCGGATGCTGAGATCGCGAGATCGAAAGACCGGATCGGCATGGAGATATCGAACGCTCCACATGATGTACCGTAAGATCGTACAAACAAATCGCAATCTCCTCCATTCCCTTTTTCGGGGCGGAAGCTGAAATGTTCCGAGTGTTCCGAAACCCGTCACAAGCAAGGAAATCCCATGAGCTTCAACGGACTTGGCATGAACCTGGGTAACCTTTCGAGATTGTCGAAGGCGCGGTCGCGATCGATCAGCCCGGAGAATTTCACCGGTGAGAAGGGCAAGGGTGGCATGGCCATCGAGGGGACCGGCGCGAACTGCGCGCGTGATCTCGGACAGGGTTGGAAGATCTCCCCCTGGTATCCGGTCAAGCCCGGCGAGGAAAAGGTGCTGGCCGACATCACCGGTCCGGGCGCGATCCAGCAGATATGGATGACCGTCAGCTCGGTCTGGCGCTTCGCCATCCTGCGGATCTACTGGGACGATCAGGAGCGGCCGAGCGTCGAGTGTCCGGTCGGCGATTTCTTCGCCAGCGGATGGGGCAACGGCTGGGGGCAGGGTGGGAATCCCAAGTTCTCGCAGCTCTCATCGCTGGCGGTGTGCGTCAATCCCGGCAGCGCGTTCAACTGCTACTGGGAGATGCCGTTCCGCAAGCGCTGCCGCATCACGATGGAGAACATCGGCGATAAGGAGTTCGGCGTCTTCTACCAGGTCAACTACACGCTGACCGACGTGCCGGACGACTGCGCCTATTTCCACGCCCAGTTCCGCCGGGTCAATCCGCTGCCGTACAAGGAGGTGTACACCCTCCTCGATGGCGTTCAGGGCCAGGGGCACTACGTCGGAACCTACATGGCGTGGCAGGTC
>CAYUNS010000059.1:9381-21888 GCA_964446155.1 uncultured Tepidisphaeraceae bacterium
TCTGTGGAACGGGAACCGAGGATTATTTCTGCGGCAGCTATAATTTCGAGAACAAATCCGACAAGCCTCCGCATTACCAGGAATTCAACACGCCTTATGCGGGGATGCACCAGGTCTATCGCGGCAACATCGACGGGACGATGTACGATGTGCAGCAGCGATTCGGCTTGTATCGCTGGCACATCATGGATCCGGTGCGGTTCCAGGAGGACCTGCGGGTGACCATCCAGGCGCTGGGCTGGCGCAGCGGCGGGCGATATCTGCCGCTCCAGGACGACATCGCGAGCGTCGCCTATTGGTATCAGGCGCTTCCAACCGCGCCGTTCCCCAAACTCCCCGGCCGGGACTATCTTGAGGTGATTTAGACGCGGCGTTTTCATCGAACCGCTGAACCGCGATGGGCTTTATTCCGCCTACTCATCCTCGCCGTCGGCGAGTATGATCGAGCGTATGAGCCTTACGCGGGAACAGTTCGTCGAGAAGGTGCTGAAATATGTCGGCGACAAGTTTCCGCTGGTGAAGTTGGCGCGCGCGGAGCAGTCGTTCTCCCTCACGGTGAACGGCAATGTGGCGTCGCTCGAAAACCTGTATCGCATCTCGGTGCTGCGCCCCGACGAGATGCGCCGCAACGTCGAGCGCTGGATGGTCGAGTTGCTCCGCGCGGCGGAAGGCTCGCCCGACCAGGTCGGGACGTTTGACGAGTTGAAGGAACGCATCTATCCAATGGTTCTCTCGACCGCCTCCACCGATCATCGCCCACAGGCGATGGTCACCCAGCCGCTGGTGGGGGACTTGATCGTCGCCTATGCCGTCGACAGCGATCACACCATCTCCTACATTCCCGAGTCGCATTTCAACGGATGGAACATGTCGATCGAGGACCTGCACGAGGCGGCGATTGAAAACCTCATCAGGCGCAGCGAGGCGATGAACGCGCACGCGGCGCAGGATGAATCGGGCGCGGTGAACCTCATTCTGTTTCAGACGATGGACGGCTACGACGCCAGCCGTGTTCTTCTGCCCACTCTGCATGGTCGGCTGAGGGAATATCTCGGCAGCCCGTTCGCGGTGGGGATTCCCAATCGCGACATTCTTCTCTGTTTTCGGGACGACGAGGAAACGGTGGATCGGCTGAAGCGGCAGATCGCCGAGGATTTCCGTCAGATGCCGCATCAGGTGACGGACCAACTGTTGCTGGTGACGCCTGATGGCATTGCGACGCGGCCGTAGGAGTTTGCCGGAGCGGGATCGCTCCACGGCGTCACTCCGCATGAGGACGATCGTCGTCCCGGTGGTCGTTCGCCTCCTCATCATTTCCGGGAATCCATCGATGCCCGCATTCGGCGCAGCTCCAGGGCGTGGTAATGAAGAGGGAGACGAGCGCATGCACCGGCCGCGCGACAAGCCCGCGCGGAGGCGGCTCCTGCGCGGTGCGTTCCGAGCCGCACCGGGGGCACGGGTACACGGCGACGAAGGCGCGCTGCGGCAGCGACGCTGCGGCGGCTTCGGCCTGATGCCGCGGAACCTTCAGCTTGATTCCGCCCGTGATGTTGGCGTAAAACCACCCACCGACCGACGATATGTTTTCGTTGTCGAGATAAACCGAAAACCCCTCCGCCTCCAGCTTTCCTTTTGCGAGATGCGCCTCGAACGAATCTTCAAAGCTGACGATCGTCACCAGGGTGTCCACGGACGTGTGATCCTCGAGCGTGGCCGGCGCGGGGGAGGCCATCGGAACCTCCGGGTCGATCCGGGGCGGGTCGATCCGGGGCGGGTCGGCCGGGGATGGGTCGATGGTTTCATCGGTTGGCTCGTCGAGGGGTTCATCGGGCATGCGCGAGATTGTACCGCAACGCCGCAGGGTCCGCTCATGGATTCCCCATCCGCTTCCATCCCCGCCGTCGATGTTCTATGATCCCCGACTTGCCTGTTAAGGAGCGCCTCTATGAAGTTCGGGATCTGTACATCCATCGAAAAATCCGGCGAAGCGATCGACGCGGGTTGGGATTACATTGAGGAAAGTGTGCAGGGGCTGTTGCAGGGAACGGTGTCCGACGCCCAGTGGGACGGGCCAAAGCGACTGGAATCCTCCAGGGCGCCGGTGCTGGCGGCCAACATGCTGGTCCCCGGCAGTCTGAAGATCACCGGACCGGATGCGGACCTCGATAAGCTGCGGGATTACATGGGCAATGTCCTCCGCCGCGCCGGTCAACTCGGGCTGAAGACGCTTGTCTTCGGCAGCGGCGGGGCCAGGGCGATCCCCGAGGGGTTCGATCACGCGCAGGCCCACCGGCAGATCGTGGCATTCGCCGGAATGTGCGCGCCGATCGCGGCGGAGCACGGGGTCGTCATCGTCTTCGAGCCGTTGAACAAAGCCGAGTGCAACATCATCAACTCCGTCGAGGAGGCGATGGTCCATGTCCGGGAGGTCGATCATCCCAACATCCAGTGTCTCGTGGACAGCTATCACCTGTGGGTGGAAAATGAGCCGCTGTCCAATCTGACCAGGGCGATGCCGTGGATCAGGCACGTTCATGTGGCCGACCTGCAAGGTCGGGTCGCGCCCGGCGAGAGCGGCAAGAGCGACTATGTGCCGTTTTTCAGGGTTCTCAAGGAAGCGGGGTACGACGGGATGATCAGCGTCGAAGCCAGCCAGTTCGGGGATATCGCCCATCAAGGCCCTCGCGTGCTGGAGTTTCTCCGCGGGCAGTGGGATTCGGTGTGAGCCGCATCGAGTGAGATCGTTTTTCAGCGAGTTGTTTAAGGAAATCCGCAAATGTCCAATCGTATTTTCAATTTCAGTGCCGGTCCCGCGATGCTTCCGACGGAGGCGCTCGAGAAGTCGGCCGCCGCTCTGCTCGATTACCAGGGGAAGGGCTTCGGCATCGCCGAGGTCTCCCATCGAGGCAAGGAATTCGACGCGGTCAACAACGAGGCGATCGCGCTCGCGAAAAAACTGCTCGGCGTCGGCGATACGCACGATGTGCTCTTTCTCCAGGGCGGCGCGACGCAGCTTTTCACGATCATTCCGATGAATTTCCTGCACGGGCAGGCGGATTATCTCGTCGGTGGCGAGTGGAGCCGCAAGGCGGCGGCGTTCGGCAAGGAGATCGGCAAGCTCAACATCGTCGCGACCAGCGAATCAACGAATTACGATCACAGTCCCGTGCCCGGTGAATGGAAGCTTTCCCCCGATGCGGATTATTTCCACGTCTGCTCGAATGAAACCGTGCATGGTCATCGTCTGCCAGCCTGGCCGACGCATCCGAATCTGATCGTCGATGCATCGAGCGAATTCATGTCGCGCCCGCATCCGGTGAGCGATTGCGCCCTGGTCTACGGCGGAGCGCAGAAAAACCTCGGCCCGTCGGGGGTCGTTCTCGCCGTCGTGCGCAAGGATATGTACGCGAAGCAGAAGAAGACGCCGAGCAAGCTGTGGAGCTTCAAGGATCAGGCCGACGCCAAAAGCATGATCAACACCCCGCCAACCTTCGGGATTTACATCCTGCTCGAAGTGTTCCGCTGGCTGGACGCCCGGGGCGGGCTGGCGGCGATGGAGAAAATCAACACCGCCAAGGCCAATCTGATCTATGATGCGATTGACCAGTCCAACGGTTTCTACACCGGCACAGTCAGCGTTCGGGAGCAGCGCTCGCACATGAACGTCACCTATCGCCTGCCCGGCGACGAGTTGACCGATGAATTCATCAAGACCGCCGCCGCGCAGGGCATGATCGGCCTCAAGGGCTACCGCACGGTCGGCGGCATCCGCGCCAGCATCTACAACGCCATGCCCCTCGAAGGCTGCCAGGCGCTGGCGAGTTTCATGAAGGATTTCGCGTCGAAGAAATCGTAAAAGCGCTCCCGGTGTTCAGCGGGAGAAGGGGTCGGAAACGGGGTCGGATCGTCGACTTCCGGGCGTGAGACAGAACAGATCGGGGGATCGATGTCGGAGAATCAAAGACTTCCGATCTTGCTATGCCGTCACGATCGTTTTTCCTGTTGCACATACAGCGAGATCGCCTGCCCGAGGTCGTAGCCGAGGTCGCGTGCGGCCTGGGGACTCATGATCGCTCCGCCGGAGATGGCGTAGGGCACTTCCAGCGTCGTGCCGAACATCGCCTGTGGAAACGACCGGCTGATGTGGCTGGCCAGTTGTAGTCCAAAGGTCGTGTTCCAATTGATTCCGAAGGGCAGAAAGTTTGCCCCGTGGCACCGGACCGCCGCCGTCGCCGTGCGGTCAAGAATGTCGTTGAACGCGCGTTGCCGCGCGTCCCAGGGTTCGGGCTGGCCGACGAGGTAAGCGTCTTCGTTGCGCGCTCCGCGAATCCACGGACAATGCAGGTCGATCCCCATGGCAAGACGATGCGTTTCGTTCGCCAGCGCCGTCTGGATGGCCCGCGTGGTGGCGTACAGCGGTGGGACGCCGTCCGCGTAATCGCGATTGTGGTCATGCGGCCGGCGGAACTTGCCCTGGTCGCCGGCTTCCACTCCATCCCAATCCACGAACGGGAAGACGAGGAAATCGACGCGCTCACGAAGAAACCGGCCCGCCGGCGAGGGATCGAGCAACCAGAAGTCCAAAATGCCTTCGAGCGCGAAGTTGGCCATCGCTTCGCAGGCATGCGTTCGCGCGCTCAGCGCGACGGCGTGCGCGCCGTGTCGCGATGCGAGGGAGAGCTTGAGCGCTTGCCGTCCACCTTCGGTCGTCGTGAGGGATTCCCGCCGAATGGCCGGTCGGCCGGCCAGAAATTTCAGCAGGTTCGACTCGACATACGGCACGCCGATGCTGAAGATCGCTTCATCCACCCCGTCGGCGAAATCGAACGTGAAGCCGTACTCCTTGTCACCGGCCGATTCGACGCATGCCCGTCCCAGCCAGCGCCAGGTGTCGCCGTTGTCGATGCTCGCGCATGGACCCATCGCGGTGAATGGGTCAGGCCCGGTGAAGCGGAACCGCAGCGTCCGTCCGGCGGCGTGCCGGATGCGGAAAAGCCAGTAGAACCACCATTCGCTGGTCGTCCGCAGGTCGGGCCGAAGGTGAAAGGTGTCGCCTTCAACGGCGTCGATGAGAATGTTTCCACCAGGAAAATCGCAGGTGATGATTGGAGGGTCCGTGGACGGAGGGGTGGCTGTCGACACGTTGTATCCTTGATCCTGGTTTGTCCTGTCGTCACTTCGTGGCGGGCGTGCCCACGAATATTCCCCGGCCATTCGTTCCAACATAAACGCGCCCAAACACGCGCCAGTCGGCGGTCATGGTGTTGGGGTCATTGCCAACACGCTGCCATTGGTTGTCCAATCGCAGCCATGTGGCGCCCCGGTCGTCGGATCGGAAATATCCGAACGATGAATCGACTTTGCCTTTGACGAAGATTGCCGGGAACGATTTGCCCGGCGGCGCCTTGCCGAAGCAAAAGAGGTCGGCCTGAGCGACACCGACCACCGGCGAGAACGATTCACCACCGTCCATCGAACGATACAAACCCTTCTCACCGGCTGCAAGCCATATCTCCCCCGCGACGCCGGGCGTGTCGATCGTGCTGAGATAGTGGTCCGGCAGGTCATTGGAGACACGTTTGAAACGTGCGCCTGCGTTGTCGCTGCGGAGCAATTGTCGGTCGTGCAGGAGGTAGACGCGATTGGGGTTGGCGCGATCGACCGCCAGCGGCTGGTCGTAGACGAAAATACCTTCACCGTGAGCAACCGCTTTCAATGGCACGTCGGCCTGCACCAGCCGCCAGGATCGGCCGAGATCATCGCTGAAATAAGGCTCGCCTTTTTGCGGCGCCCAGAGAATTCGCTGATCTTTCCCGGGTGAAATCACCCGCCCGCCCCGAATGCCATCGTAAGGCAGCGAAGGGAAGACAGTCCATGTATCGCCCCCATCGAGCGAGTAACCGCCGTTGCCCGGGTCGTTCCAGTTGATCGTGCCGACGGTGACGACGAAGTTGGGTCGCGCGCGGTTGATGGCCAGTCCGGTGCGCGTCAGCCCGTTGGGCAGGCCCTTGTTCCACGGGCTTTTTTCCGGTGGCGTGTCGAGCGATTCGTGGTCCAGCCCGCCGATGTCCGCGGCTCCGCTGAGCAGTTGGTATTTGCCGCTCGCCGGCGCGACCAGCGCGCCGACGGTGACGATTTCCTCGTGGCCTTTGACGTAATTCGTCCATACGGGTGAATCGGCGGTGATGTCTTCACAGAGATAAGTTCCATACCAGTCGGTCAGCCAGACGCGATTGGGCCTGTGGAAGTCGAACGCGAGGCTGAAGGGGTTGGAAATCCAATGCCAGGTCGGCCACCATGAGAGCGTGTTGTTTCGTTTGCCGGTGATGTTGCACCAGGTTTGCCCGGCGTCCAGGCTGCGGAAGATTTTGGCATAGTGGCCGCCGCCTTTGGTGACGAGAAAGTGCCGCGGATTTCTCGGATCGATGGCGACACCGCAACTGCCTGTGTTCTTGTCATCGTTGGGTTCTGGAGTGATGTCGCTCCATTGGCCATCGGTGAAGCATGCCACACCGCCGCCGTACGTGACGAGCAGCGTGCCATCGGAACCAATGGCGGCTTTGCGTGGATATGCGGGACCATCCGGGATGAGCGTCCAGGTTTCTCCACCATCGTCACTGCGATGGATGCCCTGCCCGCTGGCGCCGAGATACAAGCGGGCGGATCGATGGGGATTGTCGAGCGCCGATCCAGACGGGTCAAACAGGACGAACGTTAGGCCGTTGCCGCGTTGTTTGGCGTCGGGATCGTTCGGCGAGGCGCCGGTGGGAGCCGCGTCGATCCTGCGCCAGCTTTCACCCGCATCGCCGCTGCGCTGCAAACCGATCAGGCGCGAGGCGTACAGGATGATGTTCGGGTTTTGCGGATCGACCGCCAGCCGTTCGCCAGCCCCCTGGTCGTTGTTCGACGCTCCAGTGGGCGTCAACGGCAGTTGCCGCCAAGTGGCGCCGCGGTCGGTGGATTTCATCAGGATGCCGAACGGCCTGGCCCAGTCATCGGTGTATTTGCCGGTCGAAAGATAAACGGTGTTGCCGGTCTCATCGGATGGATCGACCGCAATACTGTCAACGCCGTATCGATTCCATTCGGTGAATGGGATATGGTCGAGCAGCGGCGTCCACGATTTCGTCGCGGCCTCCCAGCGGTACGCGCCGCCGACATCCGTATGGATGTACGCCAGGTCGGGAATCCGTGGATGAAGCACCACTCCCGGCACGGCGCCGCTGCCTCCCATGGCGACGTTCGTCCAGATATAGGAGGCATCTGAAATTTGCGGCTGCGCGCGACAGGTGCTGGAGATGATCCCTGCCAGGAGAAGGCCGGAAAAAAGACAGGAATGAAATCGAGTTGGCATTCGGTGTTTTCCTGAAAGCTATTCGGAAGATAAGAATAGTAAACGTTTTCTTTTCATTTTGCCCTATAATTAGCCAATGGGCAACCCGGTGGATCAAAATATGGCGGGCCTATTTTAGAAATCAATTTGCCTGTCGAAAAATACAGGATATATTACCTTAGCAATCAATTTCTATCCTGATTTGGCGCGGAGCAGGTCATGTTTGTTCAAAAGCGTAACGTCTCAACGCGGACAAATGGTTCCATCCGTCCCGGAAGTGCATTTACGCTCGTTGAATTGCTGGTGGTCATCGGCATTATCGCTTTGCTTATCGCGATCCTGCTGCCCGCGCTGAACAAAGCGCGGGCGTCGGCGAACCTGATCGCCTGCCAATCGAACCTGCGGCAGATCGGGTTGGCATTGTCGCTCTATACGAACGGCAATCATGGCCGCGTGCCTTATGCGGTGGGGCATAACTGGTCGTCGGACTGGGTCACGGAATTGAGCGTCATGCTGGGCGTGAACCGTCCCACCGAAACGACCTGGGTGCGTTCGCCGGTGTTTCGGTGTCCCGATCTTCCGGGTTATAGCCCCTCGCCGGTGTCTTACACCGTCAATGGGAGGATCTTTTCCTCGCTCGAACCCGGCGAGCTTGGCGAGTTGGTCGATGGGGTGTTCCGCCCCTGGGATTCGACCGTTTTTTCGGGGGCGCAAAAACTGTCGTCCGTCAAATCCCTCTCCTCAACGGCGATTGTATGGGACGCCCCCGTGTACTTTGACGGCAACAACTGGACCACCAAAGGGCTGAACACGCGACTCGACAATTGGGCCTGGTCCAATGCGGGGCAGGACTACATGGTACATGGTCCGAACAACGCCTGGGCAAGCGCGCTCTGGGTTCCCGCCGGTGGCATTCACCTCGCCAATCGGGATATGGGTGGAGGATCCGATTGGTTCACCGTCCGCAACGCCAATCCCAACATCGTCATGCACGGGTTCCGTTACCGCCATTTGGGCAATACCGCATGCAACCTGTTGTTTGGAGATGGGCACGTTGAATCCCGCAGGTTGGGCGAAATCCATCGCAGGGATATTTATCCATATGTCCGACTTGGCTCTTGACCCCATCTTGCCGGCGATTATGGCAATAACATCGAATGTGACTGAATTGATGATCACGATTCGCCGCATCAATCTCTTACGCCTCATCACGATCCTGATCGTGTTGTTCTTCTGGCTTTCAGCGGTTTCGG
This sequence comes from uncultured Tepidisphaeraceae bacterium, assembly GCA_964446155.1. GTDB lineage: Bacteria > Planctomycetota > Phycisphaerae > Tepidisphaerales > Tepidisphaeraceae > CAYUNS01. Next base: position 17,968 of record CAYUNS010000059.1, read on the forward strand.
GTGAAGCCGCGGCCGGCCGATCCGTCATCGACAACCGCTCGATGTCCGACGGTTCCGCCACGCCCGCAGGCTGGTCATTGGCGGACTATCGCGTGGGGGAGATCACGCTGGCGCGGGATAAATCGGTCTTCCGATCCGAGCCGTCCTCACTGCGGGTCGATGCCGTCGGGGAAAACGCCAGCGGGTTCGCCCATTACCGCATCGATGCCCAAGCCGGTGAAACCGTGCAGGTGATCGCCTGGCTGCGGGCGAAGGGGACGTTCAAGTCGATCCAGTTGGCGGCCCAGGTGTTTGACGATCAATGGAAGCAGATTGCCTGGCTGCCCATCCTGCATGTCGCTGAGCCGAAAGACGACTGGCGGGAGCATCGCGGACAGGCCGTCATTCCCGTGGGCGCAAGCCATGTGTTGTTGGGGTTGGCCGTTTCCGGTCAGGGAAGCGTCTGGCTGGACGACGTTAATGCATCGACGCTCGCCAAACCGGGAGAAAAAGTCATAGCGCCTGCTGTGGAATTACCCGTGAAAGTGCCCATGACCGATGCCGCGATTCGGTTGACCGGGCGTTTCGACACATCCGATCCGAGCGCCCCGCAGGCGGCGTGGTCGGCGACGGCGGTCGCGATCGCGTTCAACGGCACGGCCCTGAACGTGAAATTCCAGGCCGGAAACGATCGCTTCCAGGTGGTCGTGGATGGCGAGCCTGCGAACGTCATCACCGCCAGTCCGGGCCGGCAGCGGCACAGTGTCGTGTCGGATTTGCCGGCGGGCGAGCACATCGTCGAGCTTGTCAAATGCACGGAGCCGATCTTCGGCACGGTGACATTCCTCGGTTTCGAACTGGACGAAGGCGCGACGACCGCGAAGCCGCCTCCGCGACCCGATCGGCGCATCGCGGTGATCGGTGACTCGATCAGTTGCGGTTACGGCAATGAGGCGGCGAACGAGAAGGAAAAATTTTCGCACACGACCGAAAACGCCTACTGGACCTATGCCGCCATTGCCGCCAGACGCTTCAACGCGGAGTTGATGGTGACGGCGTGGTCGGGCAAGCTGATGTGGCCGAACAACACGATCGCCGAGGTGTACGATCGCACCCTGCCGAAAGAGGAAAACAGCCACTGGAATTACGAAGGCTGGACCGCTGACGTGGTCGTCATCCTCCTGGGCGCCAACGATTTCGCCGGTGGAACACCGGATGAAGCGGGCTGGGTGACCGCATACGCCGACTTCATCGGTCGGGTACGAAAGCACTATCCCGCCGCGGTTTTTCTCCTCTGCACCAGTCCGACCATGTCCGATCACTGGGGCAAGGCCAAAAACGCCCGATCCACGCTCATCGACTATCTTGAAAAGGTCGCGTCCAGGCGAGCGCAAGCCGGCGATGCGAAAGTGCATGTCGTCCCGTTTGAAACGCAGAAAAGCGAAGACGGTTTTGGCGCCGACTGGCATCCGAACGTCAAAACGCACACGAAGATGGCGGAGGCGCTTTCCAAAGCGATCACGAAATATGTCGGATGGAATGAGGTGAAACAACCATAACCGTTTGTTCGCGGTTCGTTGTGACGAGGCGGCTCATATCCGTCGCTCATGATGGATCGCGGACGAACACCATCGTCTGTTGACGTGAAACATCGCGATACACGATTCCCTCCCGGTATCGCATCCATGGCGGAGAGGGATTGGACGGAGAAGAAGCCAGGCGCTTCCTCTCTTTGCAGGAGAAGACAATGCGTGCGCATTCAGCTTGCCTATCGGTCCTCGCCTCGCTGGGTTTGCTTGCTTCGGTGTCAACCAGTTCAGCCAGTCTGTTGGTCAACGGCAGTTTTGAATCGGGGGGAGAGGTCAACTGGAATCCTTCGGGGACAGTCACCTGGACGACCGGCTGGACTTATACCGCGATTGGGACCCCCGACGGGGCCGGGAACAATCCTGAAAATGGATGGGTCTGGCTGCTCAACTCACCGGCGCCCAGGACCGGTCAGGACGGGAATCGATATCTCGAAACCCACCGGTACATCATTCAGACCAACGCGGTGAATCGTCCCGAAGCAACGCCGGGAATCGAATACACCCTGGACTTTCTCTATACCAAGAAATCCAATCAGGTTTGGGATGCTCCACAGGTCTATATCGATTTTTACGACAACAATACCGCCGGCCAATATGCGCCGATTTCTTCCGCACAGATTTCGCTGCCCAACTATTTCGCCGGCACGGGTCTGTGGGATAGCCAATTCGTCGCTTACACGATTTCGGCCGTCGCTCCAGCGGGCGCCACGCATGTGGGTGTACGTTTCGATGCTCGCGATAACCAGTGGGGCAATGTCGCGGTCGACAACTTTGTCCTGACGGCCATCCCGGAACCAGCGACGGGGGGCCTGCTGGGAATGGCCGCCGCGGGACTGCTGGTCCGCAGAAGCAGGCGAATGGCGTGACGCCGGGTCGTGACATGAGCTGTCGGTCCGCGTGAAACGTGTCCAAGCCAATAGTGAATACCACCCATAGGCATTCGATGCGGGGGTGATCTGTGTCGCGGTCGTGGAGGAGAAATATGAATCATCTATGTCGTTTCGGCATCCGTTTGTCAGTGGCGCTGACGTGGTGTTTCATCGCCGCCGTTCATGCGCAGACACCGCCGCCTTCATCGCTGGTTGGTGTGTTCAGCGGGGCATCGCAACAATCGGCGTGGTATGCGGGCAGCGATCCGGTGGATCACGGTTTCACCGGGTCGCAAAACAGCAAACTCGGCTCCACCGTCTGGGCCGAGGAACTCCACCGCTTCATTCCCGACCTGACGCTCGACACCGGCAACGCAACCGAAGCGGGCGTCGGGTTTGTCGGCAAATGGTGGACCGAATCCGGTGGGCTGACCGCCAAGGGGCAATCTGTTTTGAATGGGTTGATTTCCAGGATGCAGAACAATCCGACGGCGCCCGGCTTCGTCGCCCACGTCCTGGCGTCGGCGGCTTATAACGAGGCCAGCCCGGCCTTGCTGCGAACTGAATTGGCCGGCTATGCGACCGCGTTGAAGAATGGTGTTGACACGGTATTCGGCGCGGGCAACAGGCAATTCGACTTTTACTGGGTCGAAGCCGGCAATCGATGGGGCAATCCCGAGGGTGGCCAGGCCGCTGCCGCCAACCGCCGTCGGCAGGTCATCGACATCGATGGTCGGCGCGACTACATCCCCTCCGCCGATCCGCTACCTTATTTCCACACCACCAGCGGCGTGATGAGCTACGTCATCGGTGACTGGAACAAGCCGGACAGTGGTGACGGCACGCATTACACCCGCGCCGACAACCAGCGCACCGGCAGGCAACTGGCCTATTCCATGCTGCTGAACCTGGGCCAGCAACCCACCACCGGCGGCGACAACCCTGTCACCATCACGCGCGAGTTGTCCGTCAATGTCGCTTACCGTGACCCCGACGATCCCAACGCCATTTTCGTCAAGGTGCTGACCAACGGCGGCAAGCTCATCGCGGGTTCGCCCGCGACGCGCATCTCGACCGCCAGTGGAACGGGAATCGGTGTCGGTGACCAGGGCTTATCCGGTTCCGGCTGGGAAACGCCGATCATCGACAACAGCACGGCGGCCGAGGGGTACTCGACTGTCCGGCTCCGCTATGTCTCCGAACTGCCCGAAGAAGACCTCTTCTTCTCACACACCTGGGGAACCTATCACTGGATCGCCAGCCGAGGCAGTGGCCCTCCTTATCCCGATCCACCGCCCGATGGTCCACTGTTCACCTGGCACGAAGACCTGGGATGGGGCAACGGCATGACGCAGGATTTCGCCGATCTGACCGGCGCCAGCCGATCGATCATCATGTCGCTCGGATCAGAACTGCTGATCCCGGTGCTGAATGAATATTCCCCGCCCATCAACCCGATCGACGCCGGCTCGGGGATGGGCGGG
>CAYUNS010000060.1:0-21644 GCA_964446155.1 uncultured Tepidisphaeraceae bacterium
TGTCGCCGGCGATGATCGCCGGCGACATCGGGGCGGTGGCGAAGATCGAGGAGATTCACGTCAACGACGTGCTGCACGACGACCACGCGCTGGACAGCGTTCATCTCGAGTCATTGGTCTATCCGACGCCGATGTACGGGTTGGCGATCACGCCCCGGGCGCGCGGGGATGAGCAGAAGCTGTCCGGCGCGCTGCATCGGCTGGCGGAGGAGGATCAGACGTTCCGGTATCACACCGATCGCCAGACGCACGAGATGGTGATCAACGGGCTGGGGGAACTGCATCTGCGCATGGTGCTGGAGCGATTGGCCAACCGCGGGCTGCACGTGGACACCAAGCCGCCGAAGATCGCCTATCGCGAGACGATCCTGGGCAACGCCGAGGGGCATCATCGCCACAAGAAACAGACCGGCGGGGCCGGGCAGTTCGGCGAGGTGTTTTTGCGGATCGAGCCGCTGGAGCGCGGAAAGGGGTTCGAGTTCGCCGACGAGATTTTCGGCGGGGCGATTCCGGGGCAGTATGTTCCGGCGATTGAAAAAGGGGTGCGCGAGTTCATCGAACAGGGGGTGCTGGCGGGATACCCGGTGCAGGATGTGAAGGTGACGGTCTACGACGGCAAGCATCATCCCGTGGACAGCAAGGAAATCGCGTTCAAGACCGCGGGCAAGTATGCGTTCCGGGATGCGTTCCAGAAAGCCCACCCGGTGCTGCTGGAGCCGATCGTCAACATGGAGGTGACCGTGCCCGAAGGGCAGATGGGGACGGTCACCGGTGATCTGTCCGGCAAGCGCGGGCGCATCCAGGCGACCGACACGGCGCCCGGGGGGATGGCGGTCGTTCGCGCGCAGGCGCCGTTGTCGGAGGTGATGCAGTATCAATCCCAGTTGAAGAGCGTCACCGGCGGGCAGGGAAGCTTTGTGATGGAGCTGAGCCATTATGAACCCGTTCCGCCGCAGGTGCAGCAGCAGATCGTCGCGCAGTACAAGCCGAAGGTGGAGGAAGACTGATTCATCGCCCCGTCCTGCCGGTGCGCCGGGGACAGGCGATTGGTCGCACGTCGCCGATCCACTACAATCGACCACGCACCGCAACACCAAGGGAGTGCGTCAATGACCGATGCGGCGACGAAGGATGGCACCGATCTGATCCGGCTGGACCCGTGGCTCGAGGCGTACTCGCCGCAGCTTCGCGCCCGGCACGAGTCCTGGCTGTCCGCCGTGCGCGCCATCGATCGACAGGGCGGGCTGCTCGGGGCGATCAGCCAGGGGCATCGGCATTTCGGATTCAACCGCGGCGAGTTGTGGGGCAAGCCGGGGGTGTGGTATCGCGAGTGGGCGCCCCACGCGCTGCAGCTTCGGCTGATCGGCGATTTCAACGACTGGGACCGGCTGGCGAATCCGATGGTGCGCGATGAGTTCGGGACGTGGAGCCTGTTTCTGCCCGATGACCGGTACGCCGACAAGCTCGTTCACGGCGGGAAGGTGAAGGTTCACGTCGTCAACGAAACCGGCGCGATGGACCGCATTCCCGCGTACATCCGTCGCGTGGCGCAGGAACCGGACAGCAATGCGTTCACCGGGCAGTACTGGCATCCGCCGGAGCCATACCGATTCCGGAACCCCGCTCCCAAACTCACCGCCGGGCTGCGCGTCTACGAAGCGCATGTGGGCATGGCGCAGGAGGAAGCAAAGGTGGGATCGTTCGCGGAATTCACGCGGAACATCCTGCCCCGCATTACGGAACTGGGTTACAACGCGATCCAACTCATGGCCGTGATGGAGCATCCGTATTACGGATCATTCGGATATCACGTCAGCAACTTTTACGCCGTCTCCTCGCGCTTCGGCACGCCGGAGGATTTGAAGCGGCTCATCGACGAGGCCCACGGGATGGGCATCCTCGTGCTGCTCGACATCGTTCACAGCCATGCCGTGAAGAACACGCAGGAAGGGCTGAATCTGTTCGACGGGACCGACTATCAATACTTTCACGCCGGCCCGCGCGGGCAGCATATGGCGTGGGATTCGATGCTGTTCGACTATGCGAAATACGAAGTCCTGCGGTTTCTCCTCAGCAACGTGCGCTACTGGCAGGAGGAATTCCGCTTCGACGGATTTCGTTTCGACGGCGTGACGAGCATGCTCTATCTCGATCACGGGCTGGGTCGATCGTTCACGTCCTACGATCAGTACTTCGGCGAGAACGTCGACCGCGACGCGCTCGTCTATCTGCAACTCGCCAACCAGCTTGCGCACGCGGTCAACCCGGATGCGATCACCATCGCCGAGGAGGTTTCGGGGATGGTGGGAACGGCCCGGCCGGTGGAGGAGGGAGGCGTCGGGTTCGATTATCGCCTGGCGATGGGGGTTCCGGATTACTGGATCAAGCTGCTGAAGGAGCAAAAGGACGAGGAGTGGCGGCTTGGCGAGATCTATCACACCCTGCTCAACCGCCGCGCCGGCGAGAGGCACATCGGTTACGCCGAAAGCCACGATCAGGCGCTGGTCGGCGACAAGACGATCGCGTTCCGGCTGATGGACAAGCAGATGTACTGGCATATGGACCTGGGCAGCCGGGATGTGGTGATTGACCGGGGCGTGGCGCTGCACAAGATGATCCGGCTGATCACCTTCAGCCTCGGTGGCGAGGGATACCTGAATTTCATGGGCAACGAGTTCGGGCATCCCGAGTGGATCGATTTCCCGCGCGAGGGCAACGGGTATTCCTGTCAGCACGCGCGGCGGCAGTGGTCACTGGCCGACAGCCCGCTCCTGCGCTACCGGGGATTGAACGAATTCGACAAGGCGATGCAGCGGCTCGATGAGACACATCATCTGTTGAACGATCCGCTCATCGAGCAACTCGCCCTGCACGAGGACACGCGGCAACTGGCGTATCGCCGCGGGGCGCTGGTGTTCATCTTCAATTTCCATCCGACGGCGTCGTACCCGGACCTGCGCATTCCAATCCCGGATGCGAAGAATTACCGCGTCATTCTCAGCACCGACTGGAAGCGCTTCGCCGGGCCGGGGGTGACGGAGGAGGAGGCGACGTACTGGCGGCAGGATGTGCCGATGTATTCGCGCGCGCAGAGCATCCAGGTCTATATTCCCAGTCGCAGCGCGCAGGTGCTGGCGCCGGTGTAGGCGACTCTCGGGATGAAATTCATTTCACGAGGAGGCAAGGTGCGACGGGCGTTGATTTGGCTGATGCTGTCCTGCGTGTCGCTGTCCTGCGCCGCGCCGCGCGCGGCGCGGGCGCTTCATCCCGCATTGCCGGGGGATGGCGCACCAGACGTGCGGCTGGACAACGGGTATTTGACCCTGGATGTCTATCTTCCCGACGCCCGGAGCGGGCGGTATCGCGGCCCGCGGTTCGACTGGTCGGGCATGGTGTCGCGCGTCGAGACGATGGGACACACCTTCTTCGGTCCGTGGTCGCACGATCCGGTCGATCCGGCCGACATGATGCGGGCGGTGGGGCCGAGCAACGAGTTCGGCATGAAGGCGGGAACCCCCGCCTACGACGAGGCAAAGCCCGGCGAGCCGTTCATCAAGATCGGCGTCGGCTTTCTGCGTCGGGAGGATGACGGGCCGTATCGGTTCGGTCATGCCTACGAGATCATCGAGGCCCCCGCGTGGGCCGTCACATCGGACGCGACCTCCATCACCTTTCGGCAGGATTTGAGCGACCCGCGCGGCTGGGGATATGCCTATGCCAAAACCATCCGGCTCGACGAGGCGGGGCCGGGTTTCGTCATCGAGTACACGCTTGGCAACACGGGAACCCGGTCGATCGAGACCGACTGGTACAACCACAATCTCATCAACATCGACGATACCCGCGTCGGATCGGACTACCGCGTGGACCTCGGTTTCCCGGCGGTCGCGACCAGTCCGAGCGGGAAGTTCATCCGCATCGAGGGGAACACGATTTTCCTCGATGATCTTGCCGAGGGGGCGGCCCGTTATTCCGTTCTCGCCGCGGCCGGGGAGGCGGAATATTCCGCCGATTTTTCCGTCACCAACGTCAAAACCGGGGCGTCGGTCCACGTTGGTGGGGATTATCAGCCTGTGCGATACGAGTTTTACGCCGTCCCCACCGTCGTTTGTCCCGAGCCGTTCATCGCGATCCACCTCGCGCCCGGCGAGGTGAAAAGCTGGACCGTGACCTACCGTTTTCAGGCCGGAGAATGATCCCTCGGGGTGGGTGGCCGGTTTTCAGCCTCCGGCGTCCGGCGCTCGCGGCAAATCGTCCGCGCCTTGCGAAAAGCGCGAAAATGCGGTCGAATTGCGCCCGTCGTTCAACCTTATTCTGGAGAAGGATTCACAGACATGGCAACATCCGCGGCAATGAATTTCGGCGTGCAGAGCTATTGCTTCCGCAACTTCAAGGACAACCGGGAAGTCGCGCAACTCGTGAGGAAAATCGGCGTGAGCAGCATCGAGTTGTGCGGCATTCACGCGAACTTCGAGGATGTCGCGGGCTTCAAGGACGTGGTCAGGATCTACGAGGACGCCGGCGTCAAGGTCGTTTCAATCGGTGTGCAGACGTTCACCGGCGAGGACAAGGAGCGCCAGTGGTTCGAGTGCGCCCAGGTCGCCGGGGCGAAGCACATTTCGGCGCACTTCCGCGTCGACAGTTTTCAGGAAGCGGTGAAGAAGACCGCGAAACTCGGCGATGAGTTCGACATCAACATCGGCATTCACTGCCACGGCGGCTACATGTTCGGAGGATCGCCCGACGTGATCGAGCACCTGCTCAAGATCGGCGGGCCTCGCATCGGCGTGAACATCGACACCGCATGGTGCATGCAGATCGGTCCGGGCGGTGATCCGGTCAAGTGGGCCGGTGAACGATTCAAGGGACGTGTCTACGGCGTGCATTACAAGGACTTCACCTTCGACCGCCGCGCCAAGTGGAGCGACGTGGTCGTCGGCACGGGCAATCTCGATCTGCCCGCCTTCGTGAAAGCGCTGGACGACACCGGCTTCAGCGGCATGGCCGTCATCGAGTACGAGGCCGACGCGGACAACCCGGTCCCCGCGCTGACCGAATGCGTCAACAAGATGCGCTCCCTGGCGAAATAGACCGGCCGAACGCCGATCCCGCCATCGGAAACGACAAAGGGACATTGCCTCCTCCGCAACAGGCGGAACGGAAGCAATGTCCCTTTTCAATGCGTCATTTCAGTGCGGCGAGGTCCGCTCCGAAGTTGATGTGGAAGACCTGCCCGTCCAGGACCAGGGCGGGCACGGACTTCACGCCCGCGCGTTCCGCGTCGGCGATTCGTGATTTGGATTCACCGAGGTGAACAACCTCGACCGAGTATCGGTTCGGGTCCAGCGCCTCGACGAACTGTCGTTCGGCGGTGACACAGACGGGGCAGCCGGCATGGTAGAAAACGGCGTTCTGTTTGTCGCTCATGGTGCGATCTCCTGTCAGGGGATTGCCCGCAATTAAACGGTTGCGGGCTTGCCGTGAATGAACAGTCGCCACAGGGTTTCGGGGTTTTCAGTGGGTTGGTGATCGGCGCAGTCGAAGCGCAGATCGGCATCTCCGAAGGGGGCGTTGACGAAATCACAGTGATGCGGGTTTTCGGCATCGTCGTATGCGTGGGGGCGGAAAAACCGGCAGGAGGCGCACATCCGCGAGATGGGAATCCGCCCGCTTTCCTGGAGGGAGCGGATCATCTTCATCATGGCGCGGATGAAGACCCGCTGCTCCGATTCGGAAAGGGTTTGAACGGCGGAGGAGAGGAAGTCCGGCCAGTCGAGGACGCGATCCGCCTCGCGGCGTCCATCGGGGGTGAGGCGGAGGACGACGGCGCGGCGATCGCGCTTCGACGCGGTTTTTCGGATCAGTCCTTTCTCGATGAGCGTGCGGATGGAGTCGCTGGCGGTCGCGGGGGTGACGGCCAACTGCCGGGCGATGTCGCCGGTCCCCATGTCGGTGTCGTGGTGTTGGCGGAGGATCGCCAGCACCTGTCCCTGGGTCGGATGCAGGCCGCGCGAGCCGGACCGCCGCCAGGCGTTGTGCTTCATCGCCAGCCCGATCCTCGCCAGGCCCTGGCTCATCCGTTCTGAAAGCTCGTTCGACATGGGCATTCTCGATCCGCGATTAGTTAGGATTCCTAACTATATGCGGTCTTCGCCGGCCCGTCAAGCCGTCGGGCACGGGTTCATCGTCCCCGCGGAAGGGGACGGGGGGCGAAGATCTGCCGGCTGGCGGTGGTGGAATCGCCGGCGAGGCGCTTGCGAATGACGGACATGGCGCCTTCGGCAAGCTCGGCCCAGGGGATGGCGATGGTGGAGAGATTGAGTTCGCGGGCGATGGGCGCATCGTCGAAGCCGATCAGCGGAGGGCGCGCGATGCCCTGCCGGCCGCAGTGCAGCACGATCGCTTCGGCGAGGCGGTCGTTGCAGCAGAAGATGCCGTCGGTTCCGGCGCGAACGGCGCGGGCGGCGACCTTCAGGCCGTCTTCGACGAACCAGTTGGCGGCGGCGATGACGGTCGCGTCGGCGAGGGAGAGAAAGCCCGCGACACGGTCCGCGCTGCGGCGGTCGTGGCGCGGTCCGGCAAGAACGGCGAATCGCCCGGAGGCGCGATCGCCCTTGCCGCCGAGCATCTGCGCCGCGCACGCCCCACCGGAAAAATCATCCACGGAGACGCTGTCGATGTAGACCGATTGCATGCCCGACGCGGGGCGGTCGTTCAACAGCAGCAAGGCGCGGTTTCGCCCGATCAGTTCGGTGATGGATTGAGGGGATTCCCAGAGAACGGGGAAGAGATCCTCGCGGATGGCGCGTGGTTTCGCCCGTCGGTTGGGATCGAACCACGAGGCGCTCCATTCGATGCGTTCGCGGTCCATTCGCGAGGTGAGTTCCGCGATCAGGCGCGCGCCGAAGCTGCCCTTTCGTCGAGCGCGGATATGGAAGAGGAGTCCGACGCCGCGCAGTCCCGGTCGGCCGGGCACATAGGTTCCCGAGGCTGCCCGGCGGACGAGGCGTTTTTCGACGACCAGTTCACGGATGAGCCGGTCGGCGGTCTGGTAGCTGACGCCGAACTGGTTCACCAGCGCGCGGTTGGACAGGAACCGTTCGCCGGGACGGAACGCCCCGCGATCGAGGCGTTGGATCAACTCGTCCCTCACTCCCTGGATGTGCGCGCTGCGGGGTCTGGCCATCGGTCGCTCCCTTCGATGGAGTTATCATATCAGATTGTGGATCGACTGATCGAATAATTCTGGCATCGCCGGAAAATCGGGCTAGGCTGGAGGACGTGCGAGAACCACTGGCGGACAAGGTCATTGTCATCATCGGCGGAACGACGGGTCTGGGTCTGTCGGCGGCGCTCGCGTGCGTCGCGGCCGGGGGGAAGGTCGTCGTCGTGGGACGCAACGCCGAGAGCGTCGCGTCGGCGAGACAAACGCTGGGCGGGAACGCGCTGGCGATCGCGGGGGACGCCGTCGATCCGAATACGGCGAAGCTCGCCATCGAAGGGGCGATCGAGCGGTTCGGTGGATTTCATGCGCTCTATCACGTGGCCGGGGGAAGCGGGCGACGGATGGGCGACGGGCCTTTGCACGAGATCACCGATGAAGGATGGAACGCGACCTTCAGGCTCAACCTGAACGGGTTGTTTCATTCCAACCGCGCGGCGGTGCGGCAGTTCCTCGCGCAGGGGACGCCGGGCAGCGTTCTCAACATGGGTTCGGTGCTGGGGTTTTCCCCCTCGCCGAAATATTTCGCGACGCACGCCTACGCGGCGACGAAGTCGGCGGCGGTGGGGTTCGTGAAAACGTGCGCGGCGTATTACGCCTCGAGCGACATTCGATTCAACCTGATCGCGCCCGCGCTGGTCGAGACGCCGATGGCGCAGCGCGCCGCGAAGGATGAGGCGATCCTCGATTTCATCGCGACCAAGCAGCCGCTCGACGGCGGGCGCATCGGCAGGCCGCAAGACCTGGACGCGGCGGTGGTCTTCTTCCTCTCCGACGCATCCCGGTTCGTCACCGGGCAGGTGCTGGCCGTCGATGGTGGATGGTGCGTGAGCGAAGGGCAGATTCCGGAGACGCCATGAGTCATGCGATCGGCATCGACCTGGGTGGAACGAACGTGAAATCGGTCGTCGTGAAGATGAACGGCGAGGTGCTCGAACGGCATCGTTTCGAGACCGCCGACGATGCGAGCAACCCGTGGGCGGCGAGCGTGAAATCACATGTGCGGGAACTCGAGCAAAAGCATGGACAGGCCGCGTGCATCGGCATCGCGTCGCCGGGGCTGGCGGCAAGGGATGGACGCACCATCGCGTGGATGCGGGGACGCATGGCGGGGGTGCAGGGATTCGACTGGACGCGGCATCTCGAGCGCGACGCGCCCGTGCCGGTCCTGAACGATGCGCACGCGGCGCTGCTCGGGGAGGTGTGGCAGGGAGCCGCCAGGGGCCTGCGCGACGCGGTACTGTTGACGCTCGGCACGGGCGTCGGTGGAGCGATCTATTGCGATGGGCGCATCCTGAAAGGACACCTGGGACGCGCCGGACATCTCGGGCACATCTCGATGGATGTCGATGGCGCGCTGGACATCGTAAAGACGCCGGGCAGTCTCGAAGACGCCGTGGGCGATCATTCGATCCGGCATCGCACCGGCGGTCGATTCAACTCGACGCGCGAGCTGGTGGAAGCCGGTCGCAACGGTGACGCGGCCGCCGCGGGACTCTGGCGGCGGTCGATTCATGTGCTCGCGTGCGGGATCGTGTCGATCGTCAACGCGGTCGATCCGGAGGCGATCGTCATCGGCGGGGGGATCGCGTCGGCGGGGGAGGATTTGTTCGGACCTTTGCGCGAGGCGCTCGATCGCATCGAGTGGAGGCCGACGGACGAGCCGGTGCGGCTCGTGCCCGCGGCGCTTGGTGACGCATCGGGCGCGCTGGGCGCGGCGTGGAACGCCGTTCAACTTCAGAAAGAGAATCAATAGATGAGTCCCGGCGGTACATATCTTCAGAAATGTCGCGAGTTGATGGACGCGGTCGAGAGGCAGTTGCCGCTCGTGCGGCAGGTGGCCGACCGGTTCACCAAAAGCATCCTCGCGGGACGCATGGTGCATGTGTTCGCATCGGGGCACAGCCGGATCATGGTCGAGGAGATGTGGCCGAGATATGGCTCGTTTCCGGGATTCAATCCGATTGTCGAGCTTTCGCTGACGTTTCACAATCTCGTCGTCGGCGCCAACGGGCAGCGGCAGGCGATGTTCCTGGAAAACGTGTCGGGGCTTGCGGGGCGCATCCTCCGCAACTTCGATCTGTCCCCCGATGATTCGGCGCTGGTCATCTCGTCCAGCGGTTGCAACCTGGTCCCGGTGGAGATGGCCGAGCTGTTCCAGCAACGCGGGATTCACACCGTGGGGTTGATCAGCAGACTGCACTCCGAGGCGAGTAAAAGCAATCATCCGTCGGGGAAGAAGCTTCAGGATTTTTCGGATGTGATGCTCGACACCGGCGCGCCGGTGGGCGACGCGATGGTGAAGATCGACGGGCTGGAGACGCCGGTGGCGCCGGGATCAACCGTGGGGGGATGCATGCTCATCAACATGATCAAGGCCGAGATCGCCGAGCGCCTGACGCAGGCCGGCCGCCCGCCGAGAGTACTGACGGCGGCGGCGGTGGTGGGGAAACAACGGGCGACGGAGTTGTTCGAGGGCGCGTACGACGAGCACGCGCGCCGGCTGGCGAGGCTGTATCAGAATCTCGGGAGCGACCATGAATGACGTGTTGCGTCATGATCGGATCGAGACGATCGCGGAGGTCGACGTGCTGGTGGTCGGCGCCGGCTCCGCCGGCTGCTGCGCGGCCATTGCGGCGCGCGAGGGCGGCGCGGGGCGCGTCATGCTCATCGAGCGGTACGGATTCCTCGGGGGGACTTCAACGGGCGTGCTGGACACGTTCTACGGATTCTTCACGCCCGGCGAATCGCCGAGGAAGGTCGTCGGCGGGATCCCGGATCGCGTGGTGGACCGGCTGGACGCGCACCAGTCGATGTATCTTCGCCCGAACACTTATGGAGCGGGGACGGGCGTCACCTACAACCCCGAGCGCCTCAAGCTGATCTGGGATGCAATGGTGCTGGGCGCGGGGGTCGAGGTGCTGCTGCATGCGTTCGTGGTCGATGCGGAAATGGCGGCGGACGGACGGATCACGGGCGTGATCCTCGCGACGAAGCGCGGGCTTTGCCGCGTGGCGGCGAAGCGGTTCATCGACGCCTCCGGCGATGCGGACCTGTGCCACTGGGCCGGAATCGCCTGCGAAAAAGCCGGCGAGATCGATCCGGCGCAGACGCTGACGACGACATTTCGTGTCGCGGGCGTGGACCATGCGAAGTTCGAGGCGGCAGGCGGGAAGAAAATGCTCGCGGAGCGGATGGCTGAAGCGGTCGATTCGGGCCGGCACGCGCTGCCGCGAAAAAAGGGCAGCTTTCACGCGATGACGGTGAAGGGATGCGCCTCGACGGTCGCGGCGAGGGTGGCGGATGTCGATGCGCTGGATGTTCGCGATCTCAGCCGGGCCGAATTCGAAGGACGCCGGCAGGCGTTCACGTATGAAGCCTTTGTTCGCGATTGCGTGCCGGGCTATGAAGAGGCGCGGATCATCGGATTGTCCACGCAGATCGGTGTGCGCGAGACGCGGCGGGTGTATGGGGAATATCGGTTGACGCGCGACGACTGCATGAGCGCGCGGCGGTTCGACGATGGGGTGCTGCTGTGCGGCGCGCCGATCGAGGATCATCGCAAGGGGGAAAGCGGAGAGGATGAGACGGCGTGGGCATATGTGCCGCGCGGCGAAGCGTACGAGGTTCCCTATCGCACGCTGGTTCCCCGGGGGCGCGACGAGGTCTGGGTCGCGGGGCGGTGCTTCAGCGCGACGCACGATGCGCATGCGTCATGCCGGTCGATGGCCCAAACGATGTCGATGGGACAGGCGGCCGGTCTGGCGGCATCCATCTCGCTGCAACGCGATTGCGGCGCGCGCGATGTGCCGGTGTCGGAGTTGCGGACGAAGCTGGCGGCGTGGGGCGCGGTGCTGGAAACGCCGGTGGATGTCGCATCCACGGATGCGGCGGGATGGGCGCGGAATCGGGCAAAGGGCGGCCTGAAAGGATTGACATGAAGATCGCATTCAACACGGCCAACCTCGTGGCGAGGGTGACGAATCATCGATTTGCCCTCAGCCAGTGGGGTGAGCAGCACAAGAAGACCGCGGAGTCGATGAACGAAGCGGAATGGGCGGACATCTGCCGCGAGATCGCCGATGCGGGATATCGCGCGATCGAGGTGTGGGTGGCGCACGTCGAGAACCTCGATGAACGGACCGCATCACGGTATGTGAAGATCATGAAGGACCACGGGCTGACGCCGATCGGGTTGGCGGGGGCGCTGACGGAGACTTCGGCGCGGATTTGCGGGTGGCTCGGGATTCCGATGGCGAACGGCGGGTTCTGGGGGACGACGCCCGAGGAGATCAAGCGGGTCGTCGAGTCGTCGGGCATCGCGTTCAACTACGAGAATCATCCTGAAAAGAGCATCGAGGAGATTCGCGGGAAGATCGCGGGCGTGGGCGCGGACATCGGCGCGTGCATCGATACGGGGTGGCTGGGCACGCAGGGCGTGGACGCGCCGGCCGCGGCGCGGGCGCTCGGGCCGCTTGTGCGTCATGTGCATCTCAAGGACGTGAAGCGCGCGGGAGGGCACGAGACGTGCCCGCTCGGCGAGGGCGTGGTGAACATCGCAGGCGTCATCGAGGCGCTGAAGGAGATGGGTTACACCGGTTGGTATTCGTGGGAGGATGAGCCGGAGGATCGCAATCCGATGGACATTGCGGCCGAGATGCGGCGGTGGATCGAGGCGCGCGTGCGCTAGTCTCACGCCGGGCATGATGAATACGAAGGAGACGAGATGAAGGAACAACCGTTGCGCACGACCGTGATCGGAAGCTATCCGTTTCCGGGCTGGCTGGAATATTCATCGCATCGTCTGGGCGATTTTGGTCCCGCGGACATCGCGGAGATGCAGGACGACGCGGTGATCGCGGCGATTCACGACCAGGCGTCGGCGGGACTGGACGTCATCACCGACGGCGAGCAGACGCGGTTGGATTTCAACCTGTCGTTCTATGGATTTCTGAAGGGGATCGATCTCGAGGGCTCGCCGCCGCGCCGCTTTGGTCCTCCCGCGCACGATCAGCGGGGCAAGCACCGGATTGTCGGGGAGCTGGCCGCGCCGCGCGGACTGGGCGCGGTGGAGGAATACGAGCGATTGAAGCGCCTCGCGCCGGTCGGCCCGACGCTGAAGGCGTCGGTCCCCGGGCCTTACACCCTGAGCGGCCGGTTGATCCCCAACGAGCAGTACCAGGATCGATACGCCATTGCCGAGGCGCTGCTGCCGATGGTTCGCGATGAGTTGAAGCGCCTGCTCGATGCCGGTTGCCGCGAGATCACCGTCGATGAACCCTCGATGAGCTGCTACGCGCACCGGGAGGACACGAAACGTTTCGTGGACATGTTCAACCGGACGGTGGAATCGATCGCCGGTCGGTGTCATCTGTCGACGCACCTGTGCTTCGGCAATTACAAGGGGCATGCCGTGGGTCTGCGACGGTATGCGCCGATGTTTCCCGCGTTTCTCGACATGAAGGTCGAGGAGATTCACGTCGAGATGGCCAGCCGGGAGTTCGCCGAGATCGAGATCATCGCCGACATCGCGAAGAAGAAGGACGTGGCCGTCGGGATCATTGACGTGAAGAGCTACTACGTGGAGACCGTGAATGACGTCGCCGAGCGCGTGCGGCTGTGCCTCAGGCACGCGAAGCCGGATCGATTGAGCTTCGCGCCCGATTGCGGGCTGAGTCAGACCGCGCGCTGGGCGGCGAAGACGAAGCTGAAGCACATGGTCGCGGGCGTGAAGGTCGTGCGGAAGGAGCTGGGGTTGTGATCGAGCCGCTGCTGAGCGACGAGGCGTTTCTGCGCGATGTGGAGTCGGCGCGGCGATCGTCGCGCGCGCTCGACCTGTGGTGGCTGGGGCAAAGCGGGTTTCTCGTTCGGCATGACGGCGAGCGGCTGCTGTTCGATCCGTATCTCTCGGAATCGCTCACGCAGAAATACGCCGGCACGGAAAAGCCGCATGTGCGAATGACCCGGCGGGTGGTCGATCCTTCACGGCTGCGGAACATCGACGTGATCACCAGCACGCACAACCATACCGATCATCTCGACGCTGCGACGCTGGTTCCCGTTTTGGACAATAATCCCGACGCCGTGCTGCTGGTTTCACCGGCGAATCGTGAATTCGCCGCGAATCGGATCGGGCACGATGAACGGATTCGGTCGATCGCCGAAGGCGAAGTGTTCAATACGAAGCGATTCCGATTCGGCGTCGTGCCGGCGGCGCACGCTCGACTGGAGCGGGATGAGCGAGGGCATCCGAAGTGCGTGGGATTCGTTGTCGGGACGGATGCGGCGACGATCTATCACAGCGGTGACGGCGTGGTGTTCGACGGGATGGCGGAGGCGGTGAAGCCGTTCAACGTCGATATTGCGATCCTCCCGATCAACGGCAAAGTCGGAAACATGAACGGCGTGGATGCGGCGCGGCTCGGGAAAGCGATCGGGGCGAAGCTGGTCATCCCGTGTCATTTCGAGATGTTCGAGTTCAACACGGCGTCGCCGGACGCATTCAGGGAGGAATGCGAGCGGATCGGCCAGCCGTATCGCGTGCTGCGCGCCGGGGAGCGGCTGACGCTGGACGCGGGAGGAGGCCTCTCGTGAGCTTCGTCCGGACGGTTCTCGGCGACATCGATCCGCGACGGCTAGGCGTGTGCCAGGCGCACGAGCACATCATCATTGATGAAAGCCATGCGACGCAGGAGAATCCGGACTTTCTTCTGAATGATGTCGAGAAGATCGCGGAGGAACTGGGGCGGTTTCGCGAGGCCGGCGGGCAGAGCATGATCGATTCGATGCCCTGCGATTGCGGGCGCAACGTGTTGAAGCTCGCCGAGGTGTCGCAGCGCAGCGGCGTGCGGATCGTCGCGCCGACGGGCATTCATCTGGCGCGGTATTACCCGAAGGGGCACTGGTCGCTGAAAATGGACGCGGAGGCGCTTGCGGAACTGTTCATCGCGGACATCGAGCAGGGCATCGACGCCAACGACTACGGCGGACCCGTGCCGCGGCGCACGCCGCACCGCGCGGGCGTCATCAAGGTCGCCGCCGGAGAGCGATTGAGCGATCACGAGCGAAAGTGCTTCGTGGCGGCGGCGATCGCGCACCGGATCACCGGCGCGCCGATCCTGACGCACACCGAGCAGGGACGGGGCGCGCTCGAGCAGGTGCAACTGCTGCGCGACGCGGGCGTCGATCCGCGCCATGTGGTGCTGTCGCATGTCGATCGGATGACGGATGCGGCGTATCACCGCGACGTTTTGCAGAGCGGCGTGCGCGTGGAATACGACTCGGCGTTTCGATGGAAAACCGCGGAGAATCCGACCTTCGACCTGCTCCTGGCGCTGCTGGCGGATTTCCCGGACCGGATCATGCTCGGCATGGACGCGGCGCGGCGGGGCTACTGGTCGAGCTTCGGTGGGACGCCGGGGCTGACGTACCTGCTGACGGAATTCGCGCCGAAGCTTCGCTCGGCGACCTCGCCTGAGCTGGTGCATCGCGTTTTCGTGACAACTCCGGCGGATGCGTATCAATTCATGACCAGGGCGGCATAAACAGCCACAGGAGGCATCATGGCAAGGACATGGCGGATCGCGGGAATCAATTTCGATCACATGCACATGGGCGACCTGCTGCGGCAGGCGAGCGAGCATCCGGGAACGGATATCGTCGGCATCTGCCACGAGGATCCATCGCAGATGCAGGGCACGGCCGACAAGCTGGGCATCCCGAACGATCGTATGTACAGCGATTATCGAGAATGCATTGAAAAGACGAGGCCCGACGTGGTCATCCTCTGCCCGGCGACGGCGCGGCACGCGGAATGGACGGAGAAGGTCGCGCCGTTCAATGTCCACATCATCATGGAAAAGCCCTTCGCCGCCACGCTCACCGAGGCGGACCGGATGATCGCGGCGATGGAGAAGACGGGGAAGGCGCTCGCGATCAACTGGCCGTTGCGGTGGTATCCCTCGCACGTCACCGCCAAGCGCGTGCTGGACGAGGGGGCGATCGGCGAGCCGATCGAGGTGCATTACTACGACGGCAACCGCGGGCCGCTGCGGCACATCGCCGACAAGGAGGTGGTGCCCGAGGCGATCGCCAACTCGCAGAAGGCGCGAAGCTGGTTCTATCAGAAGAGCGCGGGAGGCGGATCGCTGCTGGACTACCTGGGGTACGGCACGACGCTGGGAACGTGGTACATGAACGGGAAAGCCCCGATCGAGGTCGCGTGCATGGTCGATCGGCCACAAGGGCTTGAGGTGGATGAGCACAGCGTGACCGTGGCGCGATACGACACGGGGTTGAGCAAGTTCGAGACGCGCTGGGGCGCGTTCACGGACCCGTGGATCATGCAGCCGCAGCCGAAGTGCGGGTTTGTCATCGTCGGGCGCGAGGGGACCATCGCCAGTTATGACTACGAGCCGAACATCCGCGTGCAGACTCGCGCCAAGCCGGAAGGGGAGGATATCAAGGTGGATGAGCTGAAGGCGCCGTTCCGCAATCCGATCGAGTATGTCCTGTATTGCATTGAAAACGACAGGGAGATCGAAGGGCCGCTGTCGCCGAAGATCGCCCGCATCGGGCAGCGGATCGTCGATTCGGCCGTCCTCAGCGCGTCGCTGAAGAAGACGGTTCCACTGGTTCAATAACAAGGGAAAGAGAGCGTTTGACATGGCGAAGAAGCAATCGACCTATGGTGTCTCGGAAGAGGCCGCGACGAAGAAAATCCAGGCGCCGGAGCTGCCGTACCGGCCGGCGACGCTGAAGCGTTACAAGCCGACGATCGGACTGATCGCGTGCGGCGGGATCACGCAGTCGCACCTGCGCGCCTACAGGATGGCGGGATACAACGTCGTCGCGTTGTGCGACCTGATCCTCGAACGCGCGGAAAACCGCCGCAGGGAATTTTATCCGGATGCGAAGACGTACACCGATTATCGCGAGCTGCTGAAGCGCGACGACATCGACGTGGTGGACATCGCGACGCATCCCCCGGAGCGGTTGAAGCTGATCGAGGACGCGCTGAAGGCCGGAAAGCACGTGCTCAGCCAGAAGCCGTTCGTCATCGATCTGGACAAGGGAGAAAAGCTGGTGGACCTGGCCGACAAGATGGGCGTGAAGTTCGCCGTCAACCAGAACGGTCGATGGGCGCCGCACTGGAGCTACATGCGCCATGCCGCGAACAAGGGCTTGATCGGTGAGCCGATCGCGGCGCATCTCTCGTGCCATTTCAACCACGACTGGACGGCGACCACGCCGTTCAACAACGTCCGCCATCTCGTTTTATATGATTACGCCATTCACTGGTTCGACATCCTGACCTGTTTCATGGGGAAGAAAACGCCCACGCGGGTCTACGCGTCGAACACTCGCGCGAAAGGGCAGACCGCCAGGCCTCCGCTGCTGGGGCAGGCGCTGATCGAGTACGACGACGCGCAGGCGACGCTGGCTTTCGACGGATTCATCCGGCGGGGATCGGTCGATCGCACGTTCGTCGGTGGAACCAAAGGCTCAATGCACAGCGAAGGCGCCGACATCAACAAGCAGAAGGTGATCCTTTATACGGACAAGGGAATCGCGACGCCGAAGCTCGAGGGGGCGTGGTTCAAGCAGGGCTTCCATGGCACGATGGCGGAACTGCTCAGCGCGATCGAGCAGAAGCGCGAGCCATCGAACAACGCGCGCGACAACCTGCGCTCGCTGGCGCTCTGCTTCGCGGCCTGCCGCAGCGCCGACAGCGGCAAGCCGGAAATTCCCGGAAAAGTGCGGAAGCTGCCGAAGGATTGACCGCGAGCGCGATGGATGAACCCGGCCCACGGACGGATTCGACGCGGGGACGGACGGCGATGCCCGCCCCCGCGTCAATCGCGATCGTGGCTCGTTGCCGTATCCGGTCCAGGTGCGGTTGAGAAACTTGCCTTCCCTTCTCAGGGCTGAATGGCCTTATAGTCTTTCAACCGTTGCTGGAGTTTCGTGATGGCGGGATGATCCGGAGTGAAGCCCACGAAATGCTTCGGTATGGCCGCTTGTGCGTTTTCCTGCGCGGCCTCGATGAGCCAGCGGGCGATCACCTCGTCCTTGCCGGCATCACCCGCCCACCTGTCAAGGAGTTGGTCAATCCTGGTTTTCAAAGCCGCGTCTTGATGGCGCACGGCCAGATTCCGCAGTGTCCACAATTCCTGAATCGTGATGAATCGGAGATCCCGCCGGGCCGCCGTCCGCTTCCATGCGGCGTCGAAATAGACGAGCACCGCATCGGCCAGATCGGCATCGAAAGCCTCATTCTCCTTCGTGTCGAGCAGCAGGTCTCGCCCGTAGAGTGCGGGCGAGAGCGCCGCGGAGAAGGCGGCGTATTGATCCTGATTTCGTCCGATCAATGCCTGCAAGTGTCTGGACTGCTCTGGTGTGAAGCCGGCCAGCTTGACGTAGTCCGCAAATTCGGCGTCGAATTCGAGAAGCAGTGATCGTGCGAAGATGGAATCATCCGTCACACCCAACAGCAACGCCGCTTTGACGTAAAGGCCTGCATCCGCGGGATTCGTTTCGGCCTTTGCCCGCTGGAGCAACAGCATCGCGATGCGATGCCGCTCCACGGATCGTGCGAAGGCCGGGTCATCGGCTTGCGCATAGCTCGCGTAAGCGGGTATTTTGACGTCGTCGAACCGCCGCGCCAACGCGGCGGCCGGCTCTTGAGCGGCGGTCATCTGCTGGGCGAGTTTTTTTGCGGCGGCGTCGATGGCGGCTTTGTCGCCACCAGTGATTGCTTGCTTCAACTCATCCAGGTCCGGCATCGCCTCGGTGGCGGCGGGTATTTCCAACAGATTCGCTATTTCGGAGTAGCCTGCCGATTCGACGGGTAATGTTTGGGCCTGGCATGGAAGGGGGAAAAACGATCCATGAATGAGGAAAACACCCATGCACGTCTGACAAGCCAGCAAGCGAAGTTGTGATTGATTAATCCACATGGCGGACTCCTCTACGGTGTGGGGTCACACGTCGTACACGCGCCACCGACGTACTGTATGTCGATCGTACCGCCTCTGGCCTGTCCCCATTCCTGGCGCCAGCCGTTATGAGAGTATGACCAGTTCCTCTTCCTTCGTTTAAGAAAGCGATCGAAAATACACGGAAAAATCAGTGCCCCCGGCGGGAGTCGAACCCGCACGCCCTTGCGGGCATCGGATTTTAAATCCGAAGCGTCTGCCGTTCCGCCACGGGGGCTGGCGTGGGAATAGTATAGCGACTGGATCGTCTCCAACTCGACAGAATTGCGGATGGAGAGCGGGGATGTCGCTCATTCGTCCGTGACGCATCCTTCCGATGCGCTTTTCACGTTCTTGATGTATTTATACAGCGTGCCCCGGCTGGCCTTGAAAGCCGGGCGCCGCCAGGCATCGCGCCGGGAGGCGAGTTCGGAGGCGTCGATCAGCAGATCGATGGTTCCCTTCTCCGAATCGATCCTCACCTGGTCGCCGTTGCGCGCCAGGGCGACCGGTCCGCCTTCGATGGCTTCGGGGGTGACGTGCCCGATGATGAACCCGTGCGATCCACCGGAGAACCGGCCGTCGGTGATCAGCGCGACATCGTTGAGCAAACCATATCCCGCCAGGGCGCTGGTGGGAGTAAGCATTTCGGGCATGCCCGGCCCGCCGCGCGGTCCTTCATAGCGGATGATGATGACATCGCCGCGGGTGATCTTGCCGTCCTCGAGTCCGTGCAGCATGTCCTCCTCGGAATCGAACACCTTGGCCGTCCCGGTGAACCGCGTGCCTTCCTTGCCGGTGATTTTCGCCACCGCGCCTTCGGGTGCGAGGTTGCCGCGAAGGATGCGGATGTGCCCGTCGCGCTTGATCGGATCGTTCAGCGGATGCACGATCGGCTGATTGTCCGCCAGCCCCGGCAGATCGCGCAGATTGTCGGCGATGGTTTTGCCCGTCACCGTCATCTGGTCGCCGTCGATCATGCCGTTCTCCAGCAGCAGCTTCATGACGGCCGGCACCCCGCCGATCGCGTGCAGATCCTCCATCACATATTGACCCGACGGCTTGAAGTCGCTGAGCAGGGGCGTTTCATCGCTCACTTTCTGCCAATCATCGATCGTCAGGGGAATGTCGAACGCACGCGCCATCGCGATCGAATGCAAAACGGCGTTGGTCGATCCTCCCATGACGATCGTGAGCCGCATCGCGTTGATGAAGCTCTGCCGGGTCACGATGTCGCGCGGCTTGAGGTCCAGTTCGAGCAGCTTGAGCATCGCCTTGCCGGCGGCCTCGCATTCGTCCAGCTTCTGCCCGTCCTCCGCGGGCGTGCAGGAGGAGTAGGGGAGCGACAACCCCATGCACTCGATGAACGACGCCATGGTGTTCGCGGTGTACATCCCACCGCACGCGCCGGCGCCGGGGCAGGCCTTGCTCAGCAGGAGCCTGCGCTCGTCCTCGGTGATTTTGCCCGCGAGCTTTTGTCCATAGACCTGGAACGCGGAGACGACATCGAGCTTTTCCTCGGTCCCGTGGAGGTTGGCGCAGCCGGCGCGGATCGTCCCGCCGTACACCATCAGCGCCGGACGGTTCAGCCGGCCCATCGCGATGATGCAGCCGGGCATGTTCTTGTCGCATCCGGGGATCGCCACCAGACCGTCATACCATTGCGCGCCCATGATGGTCTCGATCGAGTCGGCGATGAGATCGCGCGATTGCAGCGAGTAGCTCATCCCGTCCGTCCCCATCGAAATGCCGTCGCTCACGCCAACCGTGTTGAATCGCATCCCCACGCAGCCGACGCCTTCGACGCCGACCTTCACGCGATCCCCCAGCCCGCCGAGGTGCATGTTGCACGGATTGCCCTCATACCAGACGCTGCAGATGCCGACCTGGGGCTTGTCGAGATCTTTCCACGTCAGCCCCGTCGCCATCAGCATGGCCTGCGAAGCCCCCTGGCTGGCCGGCTGGGTGATGCGGGAGGAGTATCGATTCAATTGCGATTGAGTGGCGGTGGTCATGGCTTTCTCATGGAGAAAAAAACGGAAATCAAACCCGAACAGGATACTTTATGACGTTCCATGCCTCGAAGCCAGAGGCGGAGGCGGATGGATTGCCCCATTGCCCATCCATGTTCGCGGAAACCCTCCCCGGCGCTTCCGCGGGCCAGGGGTTCTCATCTCGTTGCCTTGCCGTCGGCGGGACGACCGTTTCCGTCAGCTTGTCTGGTGGTCAGCGATCATCGCGAGAACGGCGTCGATCAGCCGGGCGTTGCTCGCAATGGCCCGATATTCCACGAAGGCGACGATTGTGTTGACGCCGATCGCCGTCATGGCCAGGACCATGTGCCACATCGGATCGATGGGATAATTGTCCGTCGCCGCGCCCAGGACGGCGGTGACGAAGACGATCGTCATGGCCACCAGCGCCGCGGGAAACGCCTGGGCCTTGAACGATCGCGTCGGCGCCGCGAGCCTCGGATCGAGGCCTTTGACCTGAATCGCGTGCTGCACCCATTTGGCGGTGGCGATGAAATAGGTGAAGACGATGCAATGCACCCCCGTGCACACCATCGTCGCGAGCACGCCGGAAAGCAGGTGCATTTCCCGATGGCCGGACGAATTCGCGAACCCCATCCCCGCCGCGATCAGCAGGCAAAGAAGGTTGACGGCGGTGAGAACGAGGAAAAGGCGAAGCATGGGGAAGGGGTTGGTTGTTAGTTACTGACAAGAGTCATAAGAGAGTCGCTTTGAATACTAACCGATTCCGCCGCTCTGAACTGGCTTTTCGACATGTCTCGTATGGTGGAACGAACGAAAATCAAAGCGACCCCCCCTTATGACTCCCGGTCGCCGGCTTTAGCGTTCTTCCATCGCTGGCTGCGTGGTCGGCCGGGCGACCTGCATGTTCTTCAGAACCTCGAGGATCACCGGATCGTCCATGCCCTTCAGCACGATCAGCGGCTGATTGTTTGGCATGAACGAGCAACGGCCACTGCGGACTGCAAAACCTGGCCGAGGCACACCGAGTTTTTCCCGGTCACATATCACCGCCAGCACGAGGTCTCCGGGCTTTGGCACAATCCGGCGTTCCACGTTCAGCATCATATCCGCGGTAATGGTCGGATGGGCCGCTGGATTGAAAAGACCTGCAATGCACGCGACAGGCGTCATCTCCACAACATATTCAATTGTGGTCTCTTCGTGCGCCAACTGAACCGCTTCTATCTTTGAAACAACAACGAATGCCGTTCCGTTCCAAAATTCCACCTCTTTTGCGTAATACGTCGGATTCGCCGCCTGCGTCAATTGGCAAAGGCAGAATCCGAATAAGGCAAAACAGGCCGCCGGGCTTAATCGTTGACCAGCCATTGGGCATCCTCCTGAATGACTTGATTGCCCCATTTGGGGGTGATAGACCATGAAACGGGGACGGACCTGGTTTGCCTCGTT
>CAYUNS010000061.1:0-19708 GCA_964446155.1 uncultured Tepidisphaeraceae bacterium
CGCTTACGCCTTGCTGGGATACGTGTTGTACGAATTGTTTCTCGGCATCACCGAAGAGCCGCGAAGCGATGCGCGGGGCGCAAGCGGAGCAGGCGCGAAGAATGACGGCTCATCCGGAAAGGCGAAGCCCGTCTCCACCGGTGATTCCGACGGCGGGCGGGCGCCGCGCAAGACCAAGCGGGGCGCGGGATCCCGCCGGCAGCCCGTCAAGTCGCCCCACCGACAGGGAAAGGGATCGTCATGAAGATCGGCTTCGTCGGATTGGGAAAGATGGGCGGCAACATGGCAATGCGGCTGGCGTCCGGCTCTCCGGACGGCAGCGTCCCCGGCGGGCATGATGTGGTGGGATATGCGAAAGATCCCAATCCGGAATTACAGGGTGTCGCGGGCATCGAGCAGACGGATTCGCTGGAGGCGCTGATCGACGCGCTCGATCCGCCGCGAGTGGTGTGGGTGATGGTTCCCGCGGGGAATCCGACGGAGGAGGTCATCAGCGACCTGTCGCGGCGGCTGTCATCGGGTGATCTGATCCTCGACGGGGGCAACAGTTACTATAAGGATTCCCGCCGACGGGCTGAAGGCGTGATGAAGCGGGGGCTGGGTTTTCTGGACGTGGGCACATCCGGAGGAATCTGGGGAAGACAGGAGGGATACTGCATGATGGTCGGCGGGGATGCGCGGGAGGTGCGTCGGTGCAGGCCGATCTTCGACACGCTGGCGCCGCGCGATGGATGGGCGCATGTCGGGGCGGCGGGATCGGGGCATTTCGTCAAGATGATCCACAACGGCATCGAGTATGGATTGATGGAAGCGTATGGCGAGGGGTTCGAGATTCTGCGCAAGAGCGGATTCGACCTGGACCTGCACCAGGTCGCGGCGGTGTGGAACCGCGGGAGCGTGATCCGATCGTGGCTGCTCGAGCTGGCCGAGCGGATGTTCAGCAAGGACGCGACGCTGCGCGAGATTCAGCCCTACGTCGAGGACTCCGGGGAAGGCCGCTGGACCGTGCAGGCGGCGATCGAGGAATCCGTCCCCGCCCCGGTCATCGCCGCGTCCCTGTTCGCGCGATTTGAATCCCGGGACACCGAGGAAAACTTCTCGGCGAGATTTTGCGCGGCCTTGCGAAAGCAGTTCGGCGGGCATGATGTGATGACCAAGGATCTCACCACGAAAGCCGATCAGCCGCAAATCGAGCGGCACGGGGCATCGGAATAGACGCGCATGCGACGGGAAAGCCCCTCGCCGGCGACCCAGGGGCGAAACGCGGATGAATCAGCGCGACGCCTTGGCCTGCTCCAGAATCGGATAAACCGTTTTCAACACGGTATCGACGCGATCATGATATTGCGCGGGAACGCTTTCCTTGACGGCGCCGGTGAGCGTCTGCCCCACCGTGCTGTCGAGAATGTCGGTAAAGGACAGGGACTGCTGCTTCGCGGCAAGGGCTTTGAATCGGCTGAGGTCTTTTTGGAATATTTTCGGCTCCTGCCCACCGGCCTGGGCGATCGGGGCGACGGCCTTCGCGGCCGCGGCGTTCATTTCAAGAAAGAACAGGCTGACCCCTTTGGCTTTCAGCGCCGTGGCGCATTGCGTGGCATACTCCACGCTGCCCTCGGTGGGCAGGGCATCGCCGATGACAATCACGATCCGCTGGCCGTTCCTGTCGTTCAGCCAGTTCATCCGCAGCGCCCCTTCCAGCCCGGCGGCATAGGCGCCATTGCCCCTGTAATGCCCGGCGTTGGGAGCGATGTAAAAATTCTGCATCGCCGACACCACGCCCGCGACGTTGGGCGACAGCGGAAACGCATGGATCAGGTGATTGCTTGAATCATGGGCCGCCTGCTTGCAGCAATCCTTCTGCAAGGCAGGATTGATCTCATGGCGATAATAGACGACGCCGGCCCGCACATCGGGCGCGATGATGCTCAGCACCAGCGTCAGCGGCTGAAGCGTTTCCGCCAACAGCTTGTTCGGCTCGCCCATGCTGCCGGTGGAATCGATGACGTAGACCAGTTCGATGTGCCTGATGTTCAGATTCGGCAATTCAAGCTCACCGGTCCATTTCGGATCGTAAGGGTTTTCAATCTTCTCCGGTCTGGGGAAATACGGGCTGGTCGCCGTGAAGGCGCCGACGGGTTGCGTGGTCGCCGGAGGCGCGGCAGCGGCAAACCGCTGCCAGACGCCCATCAGTTGCGACGCCTTTTCCGGTTTGGCCGGCGCATCGGGCAACGCGCGAAGCAGTTCATCATATTTCGAGGCGGCATCGCCGCGCATCACCCTGTTCACAAACAGGCGCAGCCAGACACGATCGGGCTGGCCTTTGTAGAGTTGGGCAATGGCCTGCTTCAGCCCCTCCTGATCGGGTGTGTCGGCGCAGCGTTCGATCAGGTCGGCGATGAGTTTGCCGTCGGCCTGGTAGGCGTAACCCGCGACCGCCGACACCAGGCTGGACGCCGTCTGCCCGGGAAACGCGCCATTCCGCGCGGCCGACAGGCCGGCCTCAAGCCATTGCTCACGCTGCGCCGGCGTCAGCGACGCATGACCGGCGAACAACGCCTCCCATGCCACCTGGGCCACGAGCCAATCCTTGTCGCCGGCGGCCTCGATCAGCTTGTCGGCAATCGGCGCGGCATCAATCCTCGATAGTGAAACGATCGCCAGCAATTGTCCCAATCGGTTCTTCTGCTTGAGCGGCTCGCCAAACAGGTCGGCGTAGTAATGTTCGAGATCCTCCCGGTCCTTCTGCGTCTTCGCGGCTCGCCTTTCAGCCAGGGTGCTGTCGGCCGCGCGCGAAACCGGCGCCCCGACGAGTAAAACGATTCCAAGGATGACCAGATACATTTTCATGGTGTGTATTCCAGTGCAAGCGGTCAGGATGAACAAGTTGAATGACCGACCCAATGATCTCCACTTCTTTCGCTTACCCCTCCAACCAATGGCTCAACCCCGCACAAACAATAAGAGATCGCCGGAATCAATCCATACCCTTGAGGCAAGAACGGGCAAAAAATTCCGCGCCCGCCGTGGCCCCATCTTTCATACGAACTCACTACCCATGCTTTTGCCGCTCATCCATGCAGGCTCCGGATGGATATCGGTGACGTCAATTCGCGACGGGAGGACAAACGCCGGGTGGCACTCTCGCCAGACGGGGGAATCGGGCATAGAATCGGCCGTCATGGCCAGGCAATCCTCTCCGCGACGAACGGAGTATGACATCATCGAGCCGATCGGCGAGCGCGTCGTCATCCGCAAGGACGACAACAAGCGCGAAACCAAAAGCGGCATTGTGCTTCCCGACAGCCACGAAATTCCGGTCATCACCGGCCGGGTCATCGCGATCAGCAAGGCAATCGAGAATGATGAGGACCAGACGATCCGCCAGTATGACAAGGTCATTTTCGATCCCCGCGAGGCCATTCCGGTCGAGTTGGAGCACGACAACAAGCTGTTCGTCGTCGCGATCGATCGCGTGTTGGCGATTTTCCGGCGATCCGATTCGCCCCGTGCCGATGACGGGGGCGCCTGAACGATGGGTGATGTTGCAAGCGGGCGTTTCAAATGGGGTTTTGTCGCAGGGAGCGGGTTGATATGAGCAGGAAAAAAGTGGCGCTGGTGGGACATTGCGGGCCGGACAGCAGCTTTCTGCGGATGGCGGTTTCATCGGCGGACCGGAGCGTCGAGGTCGTGTCGGCCGACAGTTCGGAGGAACTCAAGCAGGTGCTTGACGCCGGCGTGGACCTCCTGCTGCTCAATCGTGAAATGCCTTATGGATTCGACGACAACCTCGGTGTCGAGGTGATTCGCAGGATTCGCGCGCATTATCCCCACGTCCGCATGATGCTCATCAGCAACTATCCTGAAGCGCAGTCGGCGGCGATCGCCGAAGGCGCCGCGCCCGGATTCGGCAAGCGCGAGATCGGCTCACCCAAAGTCGCCCAAGCCCTTCGTCACGCCCTCGGCGACGACTGATCGCCTCCGATGATCCCCTGATCTTTCTAAACGGCGGGTGGTCCACTATCTTCGGTTTTTTCGGTGGGATTTGAGAGGAGTCGCCTTGTCTTTGGAAATTATTCCCAGCATCGATCTTCGCGGCGGGCGGGTGGTTCGTTTGGCGCAGGGGGATTATGGACGTCAGACCCATTACGACGTTGACCCGATCGAGACCGCCCGGTCTTTCGCCGCCGCCGGAGCGCGGTGGATGCATGTGGTCGATCTGGACGGCGCCAAGGAAGGGCGACCGATGCAGAGCGATCTGATCGCGCGGATCATCGTCGCATCGGGGCTGAAGGTGGAAGTCGGGGGAGGGGTGCGTGAGACGGAGGATGTCCGACGATTGCTGGAAGCCGGCGCGCAGCGCGTCGTGATCGGCACCAGGGCGATGGAGGACTGGAGCTGGTTCGATGGGCTGGCTCATCAGCCGGGGATGGAAAACAAGCTCGTGCTCGCCCTGGATGCGAAGGAGGGGATGGTCGCCACGCGCGGATGGACCGAGACGTCCTCCGAGCGGGCGACGGAGGTGGCCGGGCGCGTCAGCGACTGGCCTCTGGCGGCGATCCTCTACACCGACGTCGCCAAAGACGGGATGCTGCAAGGCCCCAATCTGCACCACACGCGCCTCCTCGCGGAAGCCAGCCGAGTACCGGTCCTCGCCAGCGGCGGCGTGGGCAACATCGAACACATTCGACAGGTCATGGGCATCCCGGCATGGGGGGTGATCATCGGCAGGAGCCTTTATGAAGGCACGCTCGATCTCCGCGCGGCGATCAAGCTGGCGATGAAAGATTGAGCGACTTTTTCGGGAACCTCGGCAATCTCCCGGCAATATTTCAACAGGGTCATGTTGACCGATGGCGCGGCGGCACACAATGTCGCAATAGCAAACCCGGAAAAACAGATAGTCTGGGGAAAGTCGCCGGACAAAACCGCAAGGGTTAAAACCGCCTTCCCAGCCTGAAAACAGCGATTTTCATTTCGACGGGATTTCTCATCCAATGGGCGAGCCGGGTCCGATAGAAAGGATGTTTTTCTTCGGATATCGGCATTTTTGTCTGAACAAAAGGCGGGCGATCGCATAAAATAGGCGTGTCGGTGGTTGGCATTTCCTTTGCTGACCACGATTAGTGCGTTACTTGTGTGGGTGTCCCTCTACTCTTTAAAGGGAGAATTATCTTATGTACGGAAAAACTTTCACTCTCGGCATTGGATCTCTTGCGCTGGCGGCGCTGGGGGCCGGTCAGGCGACGGCGGCGACGACGCCCGTGTCTGATCCGATCTTCAACGAAGCCAATCACATTGAAATCCTCGAAGCCGTCTACGGCGGAACCTGGACCCAGAACGGCAACGACTTCAGCGGCAACGGTCTGACCGCAACGCGAATCGATGACGACAACGACCAGACGTTCGACATCGGCCTGACCAACTTCTCCGCTCGCGCGGTGGCCAAGTACGCGGCCCTTCAGCAGACATTCGGCGTTTATGAGAACGGCTCGTTCGTCGAATTGTTCCAGGCGACGGGCAACGGCACCAATGTCAGCGGCAGCATCAACCACTATCCCGGCGGCGTGGTCGAGTTCGGACGCGGCGGCGGTGGACTGGAATTCTCCTCCGATGCCTCGAAGAACATCGCCGGCGACCACATGGTCACCTACAGCATCGAAGGCCTCGGTGGAACCGATCCCGTGTGGCTGCTCTTCTGGGAAGACACGCTTCTGCCCAGCGCGGACCGCGATTACCAGGATCTCGTGGTGGAAGTCTCCGCCAGCGTGATCCCGCTTCCCCCGGCCGCCCTGACGGGCATCGCCACGCTGCTCGGCGCCGGCGCGATGGGTTACATCCGCCGTCGCACGCGGTAACTCTTTTACGGCTGACATCAACACAAGGAGTGAGAGGGACGACCCACCAGGTCGTCCCTCTTTCGATTTCAACGCAAACAAGGGCATAACGCCGCGCGAGCGCGGCGGATGGGCTTCATCGGGTCATCCCGCCCCTCGTCACTCCGAGCTATCCCCCCTGTCGATAACTTCGGTTTTTCTTTCGTCTGACCCCGACAAGCATATAGTTGACAAACCATGAGGCGGCTTATCGAGACCAGGACCAGCAGGGTCTTCTCGATCGGTCTTGTTTGTGTGGGGCTGGTCGGAATCTCCTTCTCCCTTTGGAAAAGCGGCGGCGCGGTGCGGGCCTCCCGGCAGCGAGTGTTCGTCTGCTCGGAAACCAACCGCTCATTCGAGCATATCGTTGCGATCGGGGAGACCATTCCGATCCGTTCCCCCTTCACCGGCAACCTCACCGCCTACGAAGCCGATGAACTCTGCTACTGGACGGCCGAGGGCACACGGAAAACCGAGCCGACCTATGTGTTGTTGAACACCACGCTCGGTCGAAACGAACGCACGTTCTGTCCCGACTGCGGCCGGCTCGTCGTCCGCAACAATCCCCCGCCCGACGCCCACATCACCCCGCCTCCCAGCCGTGACAGGCTCGGGAGTCAATGACCCATCGGAGAACCCGCCATGCACCGCAACCCCCAAACGTTCCGTCGATGCGCGTTCAGCCTTGTCGAATTGCTCGTGGTCATCGGCATCCTCTTTCTGCTGATCGCCCTCTTTCTTCCCTCCCTCGCCAAGGCGCGCACCGCCGCCAACACCGTCTCCTGTCTTGCCAACCTCCGCTCCATCGGGCAGGCAATGCTTCTCTATGCGACGCAGCACAACGGCTACATCCCCGGATCGGGTCTGACCACCGGCCGGCATGTCTGGTTTCACAATACGACGACACACACCGCCAACCTGATCCCCGGCATGACGATCAACAATATTCCCGGAGTGAACGAGCCGCTGGATTGGATCGGCCCACTGGCGCGCACGATGGGATTGAACGATCCCTCGCTCGAATCCAACAACGGCAAGGCGCGGTTTCGATATTACTGCGAAGCGAAGGAATTCAGTTGTCCCGGCTATGTCGGCGTCGCGTGGACGCCCAGCTCCGCCGGATCGATCACCGAAGGGGTGCGGCAGGCGCTGAGCTACAACACGGCACTGGCTTTTCTCAATGTCGCCTGGGCGCGATATCCCTACGGCAACGAGGATGGATTCGCCAACCAGGTCTCGCTTCCCGGAACACCCTATTGGACCGCGCCCGACGGATATGTTCCGAAGCTCGGCAAAATCGGCTCGAGCGCGGAGAAGATTTTCGCCGCCGACGGCGCCCGGCGCACGCGGCCTTTCGGCGCGACCGGCTTCAAGACGGAATATTGCCTGACCGCAAGCCCGCAGACGCTGGGCACGAATGAAACGATGTTCGCCGATTACGGCCCGTTTTGCGGCAATACCCGCTCGTACAGTCGCGGTGCGGTCCCCGGCAACGTCTCAACCCCGCCGGAGTTCGATCTCCGAATCCTGGCGTTTCGACACGGGACAACCCGCCCGGGCCTCAAGCCCGGCGCTTATCGCATGAACGCCGTCTTCTATGATGGGCATGCTGAATCCCTGGACGATCTCACCGCCGCCAATCCCGCCCTCTGGTTGCCGCGCGGCAGCGTCATCACCACCCCCAACGCCCCCTCGGGCACCGAGGACGGCTCGAACATCATCTACGCCGATGTCGCGGCTCACTATCTCCCCGGTGTCTCGCCGGCCAACCCCTGGATCGCGCCATGAGCGCCCGACATCACTCGCGACCGCCCGTCCCGGCTTGTCACCAGGCGGGCCTGGTCACTTCATCGCCTGCGTATCCGTCGTAATCGTCTCCCGGAACACTTTCCCGCTCACCCCGCCGGGAATGGGCTTCACCAGCGTCAGGCGCCGCCCGCCGTATTCCGCGATATAGAGATTGCCCGTCACCTCGTCCTGCACGAGATCGAGCGGATCGATGAACTGGTTGAACCCTTCAATGCCGCTGATCGCTTCGACGATGTTTCCCTGCGCGTCGGGAATGAGGACGAGGATGTCGTCGCCGCCGCTGTAGCGGGTGACGAGGATGCTGCCGTTGAGCACTTCGCCGAAATGCCGGCCACGGTATTCGATCAAGCCGTTCGGGGAGACGCTCTTGCCAAAGTTGAATGCCGGCGGGCGCCAGTTGCGGTCGGGAGGTGTTCCGACCGGATATGCGCTCACCTCCATCACGTCGGCGTCGCTCGTCGGATTGCCGCCGTTGAGAGTGAACTCGCCGCGCGCCGGATTGGGATGGCCATAGTACCGCCCCGCTTCGATCATCAGCAGCAGATCCGCCTGCGTCACCGCGAGGTTCTTCAAACCCGGCGTTGACGCGCCGGTGTACGCGCCTTCCCGATCCGCATCGATCCGGCGGGGGATGGCGGATGGGTCCTTCGGCGTCGCGGGCGCATTGCCCCCCGCCGCCGATCCGTTCACCGCCGTGTAGAGCCGTCCGTTACCGTGCCACAGCACGTCATATCCCACGCGCACCCCGCTGGCGTGGATGGTCAACGGCGCATCGGACGCGAATGGATCATAGGTTCCGCCTTCTTCCGTCTTCACGTCCAGCGTGCCGCTCACCCGCGACGGATCGAGCCGCAACACCGCCGCCGACAGCAGCCTCTCGGGCCGCAGCGCCCATTTCTTGTCCGGCGCGCCGATCGCCGTGTGGCTGGCCTGCGAAAAATAGATCGCCCCGTCCGGACCGAACGCGAGCTGGTTGTTGAGATGATCCCGATACCCGCGCGGCAGGTGAACGACCACGTCGCGATAGTCCTTGAGATTCTCGCCCTGCAGGATGCTGATCTTTCCTGTCCAATCCTCCGCGCCCGCGATCTCCCCATGCTCATTGATCGACATCTGCCCATGCGAGACCCACAACACGGGTCGCTCCGCCGTCGAGGATGGATCGAAGCACACGCCCGTGATCAGGCGCGGGCCGGCATTGGCCCTCTGCACGGTGGTGATGAACTCCGGCGAACCCGGCGTGCCGTCTTCGCGGAGGCTCATCCGCACGATCTTGCCGTCGAACGTCCCCGCGTACAGATGTCGATCCGGCCCAATCGCCAGCCCCGTGAACACCTCGTTGAGTTCGGGCAACGCCACCTTCTCGAACGCCGCCGGGAAATCCCGTGCCCGCGCCCCCGCCGATGTCCTGAATCGCATGACGAACGGATGAAACCCCTCGCCGCTGGTGTCCTTCAGCCCGGAGGTCACCTCGAAGGTGTATTCCGTCTCGGCGTTGAGCAGATCGACCGGTTGAAGAACGATCGAATCCCCCGCGCCCGACGTGTTCACCACCGCCGGGACCGGTGCGCGGTCGCGGGTGCGATACAGCTTCACGTTCTGGTCCGTGAGGGTGCGCGGATCGACGCCGTGCCCGGTGTGGGGCAGGTTCACGTCGGCCGCAATGAATGAATTGGGCGTGACGCGGATCGCGCCGTCGATCGGCCGGGTATCCGTGACGATCAGGTGCGTCGCCCGCCAGTGCGCCGTCCTGTCGATCGTGCCCAGGTGAATCACCACCGCCCCCAGACACACCAGCGCTCCCAGCGCGATCCCCACAAACGCCCCCATCGCCCATTTCTGCCGATTGTTCATGCTCGATGTCATGGCCTGATCCGTCGAAACACGGCGTGCCTCCGGGACAAACGCCATAACGGTTTCATCGGTTCGTCGGCGACGGACAATTACCTCGAATCCCTCCCGATAACGACCCGACGGCGACCCCGCCTCACGACATATCATTCCGACCGCGACGCATAGGTCTGGTGCAGGTGGACCGGCTTCTTCGACGACTTGCGCAGACGCAGGTTCAGCATCTCGACGCCGATCGAGAAGGCCATCGCGAAATAGATGTATCCCTTGGGAATGTGCCGGTGCGAGGCATCAACGATCAGCACCACGCCCACCAGAATGAGGAACGAGAACGCCAGCATCTTCACCGTGGGGTGCTGGTTGACGAAGTCGCTGATCGGCTTGGCGGCCAGCAGCATCACGCCCACGGCGATGACCACCGCGGCGATCATGATCGTCAACCCGGTTTTGAAATGCTCCGGCGTGGTCTGCACCATGCCCACGGCGGTGATGACCAGGATCTGCGCGATGATGCCGGCGAAAGAAACAGTCCCGCCGCCGTTGGCGCCGTGCTCCGCGCCTTCGAGCTTGTCATGGATTTCGGTGGTGGCCTTGTAGATGAGGAACGCCCCGCCGCCGAGCAGGATGAGATCGCGCCAGTTCAGGTGGTTCTTGTCGCCGAGGACCGGCCCGAACCAGTCGCCGATGATCGGCACCGGCGTGGTGAGGCTCATGATCCAGCCGATGCACAGCAGCAGCGCGATGCGCAGAAACATCGCCAGCGACAGCCCGAGCATGCGCGCCTTGTTCTGCTGGTGTCCGGGCAGTTTGTCGGCGAGGACGGAGATGAAGATGATGTTGTCGATCCCGAGCACGATCTCGAGAATCGTCAGCGTCACCAGCGCCATCAGCGCGCTCATCGACCAGAGCGATGTGATCGCCTCGCTTCCCGCCGCCGCCAGGATGCTCAATGGAATGTCCACCAGCATGAATGTCTCCGAGGACCGTCAGCCGGTCCCGCGCGACCGATCCGGCAAGCCCAAACGCCCTTGCCTCCTGCAAGGCGGAGCGCGTCAGCGAACGCCCAGCAGCACCTCCATGGTCAGTTGATCCAACCGCTCATACGGCAGGGACGCCTTGGCGAGCTTGACGCGATCGAGATTGCCGGCGAGCAGTTTCTTCGCGTTGCCCGCGCTGAAACGCTTCGTCAGGCGCGACAACGCCGCGTCCTCCACGTTGATCTTCCGCAGCAGGCCCTGGATTTCCCGGTCCTTGTTCCAGCGCTCGGCCTTTTCCTTCAGAATCATGTAGGTCCGCATACAGCCTCGCGCGAACGACTTCACGTCCTCATAATCGCTCTGGCGATAGGCGTGCGCGTCAAAGTGCCGCGGGCCGTTGTAGCCGTAGTCCTCCAGCAGCTTGACGAGGAAGAAGGCGTGCTTCGGATTCGCGCTGCCGAATCGGAAATCCTGATCGTATCGACCGAACTCCTGGTCGTTCAGATCGATGTGGAACAGCTTCTTCGCCTCCAGCGCCGCCGCCACCTGATGAACGAAATTCAATCCCGCCATGTGCTCGTGCGCCACCTCCGGGTTCACGCCGCACATCCCCGGATGCGCCAGCGTCGGAATCAGCGCCAGGTAACTGCCCGTCACCGCAAAATACATGTGCCCGCGCGGCTCGTTGGGCTTGGCCTCGAAGGAGAACCTGTACCCGAACCGCCGGCTGATCGAATACTCGCAGAGGAAGTCGATCGCCTCCCGGAAGCGCTTGATCGCATCGACGGGGTTCTTCGTCGCGTCGCTCTCCACTCCTTCGCGCCCCCCCCAGAAGACGAAGTGCTTGGCGCCGAATTCGGCGCCCAGTTCCATCGCCCGCATCGTCTTCTGGATCGCATAGGCGCGGATCTTCGCGTTGTTGCTCGTGAACGCCCCGTCTCTGAAAACCGGATCGGCGAACAGGTTCACGGTCGCCATGGAAACCACCAGGCCGTTGTCCTTCAATGCGCGCTTGAAGTCCTTCTTGATCCGCCGTTCCTCCTCCGGGGTGGCGTCGATGGGAACCAGGTCGTTGTCGTGGAAGTTCACGCCATACGCCCCGACCTCGCCGAGCAGATCGCAAATCCGCACCGGATCGATCGTCTCTCGCGTCGGCGCGCCGAACGGGTCGCGACCAGGATTGCCCACCGTCCACAAGCCAAACGTGAATTTCATCTTCGGATCGGGATCATAGTTCGACATGATTTGCTTCCTTTGGATAATTTTGAAACGGCCACGAAGTGTCCCTGAAAAATCGCGGCGAATCAAGCAAGAGAACGCCATTTGTCGCATCCGCGTTCCCATGGCACGTCCGCTTTCCGTCGTCATCGACCGGCATCGAATTCGCGAGAATCTCCGCGCGATCCGCGCCACCACGCGCATCGATCTGATCGCCGTCGTGAAGGCCGACGCCTACGGGTTCGGCGCCGGCGAGATCGTCGAGGCGGTGTCCGATCTCGTCGAGGGCTTCTACGTCTTCACTCTCGACGAGGCGATCGACGCGCACATCGGGGAGCGCTCGGGCAAGCCTGTTCTCGCCCTGGCATTCGACGAATCGATCGACGCGAAGGTCTACCTTCGGCATCACGTTCGTCCGATCGTCTGGAATCCCCGCCAGGCCGCGCGGCTTCGCGACGCCCGCCCCGTCCTCTCGGTCGACACCGGGATGCAGCGGCTGGCCTGCCCCGCCCGGGACATCGACGCCGCGCTCCGCGCCGGCGCCATCGACGAAGCCTTCACCCACGCCACGCGCATCGACCAGGTCGATCGGCTCATCGAGCTTGTCGGCCGACGCGGATTGAAACTCCACGCCGCCGGCACGGCGCTGCTCGACGATCCCCGCGCCCGGCTGGACGCGGTGCGCCCGGGATTGGCGATGTATCGCGGCGCGGCGCGCCTGGCCACCCCACTCGTCGAAACCCGTGCGGGGATTGGACCGGCCGGATACACCGGCTTTCACGCGGATCATCACGGAATCATTCTCGCCGGTTATTTCAATGGCCTGCGCCCCGGCCCGTGCCGCGTCAACGGCCGGGCTTCCCGCATCATCGAGGTGGGAATGCAGTCCGCTTTTGTCGAACTCACGCCCCAGGATCAACCCGGCGATGAGGTGGTCCTCCTCGATGACACCCTCACCGAATCCGAAATCGCCCGCGAATGGCATTGCTCCCCCCAGGAAGTCCTGGTCCACCTGGTTGGATCATCCAACAGGCTTTACTCCCCCTGATCCTCTTTCCCATCGCGCGCCTGAAGAACCTGAAGCGCCTTGCGCATCTCCACCTTCTTCGTCTTCAGCTCTCCATGCTCGGGCGCATTCTTGTAATACGGGTCCAGCGGATAACAGCCGCTGACGATGCCATTGCGCGGCGCGGTGGTGCAATCACTGAAGGTGCGGCAGATTTTCCTGGTCTGCAACGCCTTGCCCTCCAGCGAATCCGCGAGCATGTCCCAGTAGCTCAGCACCAGACGCCCGATGCCCACCAGGTCGGTCCATCCGCCGCGCACCACCGCCTGCGCCACATGCGGAAGATACTCCTGCAAATAGGTGTACCCGCTGCCGATCAGGATCGAGTCCGGGCATGCCTGCTTAAGCCGTTTCACCGCGTGAATCTGCCTCGCCACCCCGACCAGCGGATCTTCCGGTGGCTGATAACCGTCGCTCGGTGGAAACATCGCCGGACGCTGGTAATGCGGATTGTAATAAGGCGAGCAACAGCTCACGTTCACCAGCCGCACCCCCAGCCCCCGCAGCATCTGGATGAACGCGATCGGCTCGGTGAGATCCATCTCCATCGGGTTGTCGGGATTGCAGCCAAAGCCATACACATAGGGCAGAAGATGCCTGTATTCCTCGGGCACGCCCGGCCCGAGCTTGCCCCCCTGGCTCCCGACCGGATCGGGCTTGAACGGCGGATGATCGAACGCGCTCAACCGCACGCCGATGATCATCCCCGGGCATTCCGCCGCGATCCCTTCGATGATCTGGCGCGCGAACCGCGTGCGATTCTCGAAGCTGCCTCCATACTTTCCCTTGCGCGTGCGCGCCCCGAGCAATTCGTGCCCCAGGTACCCATGGCAATGCTTCACATCGACGAAATGGTATCCCGCCCGCCGCGCCAGTTTCGCGGCGCGGATGTAGTTTTCGATCAGCCGATCGATGTAGTCATCGGTGATGACGACCGAGTCGTCGTCCGCCGCGATGCCGAACTTCCGATCGAGGATCGGATGGTGATACGCGATCTTCGGTTCGAGCTTCCGCTTGTCATAAGGCCGGCAAAATCGCCCCGAGTGCGTGAGTTGAAGTCCGACGAACAGATCATCCGTCCGCCCGAAGCGCGCCTGGTGCGCATCGACGCAGCCCTTCAGCAATGTCGCGGCGCCCCGCTCGGCGCGATTCACGTCGTCGTCGATGATCCCGATCTGGTTCGGATTGGCGCGCCCGTCCGACTGCACGGCGAACGCCTCGCCGCCCCAGATGAATTTCGCGCCGCTCTCCCCAAAATGTCGCCATCGCCGCAGCGTATTTTCTGTGGGCAACCCCTGGGGTGTGCCGTCCCAGCCCTCCATGGGATGGATGCACCAGCGGTTGCCGATGACTCGCCCGTCGATCTCGATCGGCCGCGCCATCGGCGACCCCTGCTCCGCCGAAAGCACCTCGCCGTCCATCGGCAGATCAATACCCAGTTGATCGAGATACCGCTGAAACGAGGCGACTTCCTTGAAGTGCCCAACCTTGGTGTAGGATTCTTCGGCCATGCCCTGACTCCTCCGTTTCCAATCGCCCGCGCGTCCGCGGCGCCGGCGATCCGACGAAATGAAGCGTCAATGTATGATCCGGCTTCCGGATCGACAATGGATTCGCCGGGCGGATTTTGTACTATTCGGTCATCATGCCCGCCGCCGACTTCATCTTTCTTCACGGCCAGCACGTCCCCCGCTGCACGCACGACATCGACAAACGTTTCGCGGATTACAACACGCTGCAATACATCCACGTCGGTGAGGTCGCGCTGCGCATCGACGCAGAGGCGCTGCGCCTCGAAGGCCCCTGGTTCTGGTCCTGTTATCCCGGCCCGCGCATCGCGTTTCGCACCGCCACGCCGGGATCGACCTGGGATCATCGCTACATCGCCTTTCGCGGCGCCAGGGTGACGCGCTGGTTGAAGGAAGGGATTTTCCCCATTGTCCCCCAGCGTCCCCCGCGAGGATTCGAGGCTTCGCGGGCATTCGACGAGTTGCTGAAACTCGCCCTGCGCACCGACCGCCTCGGCCGACGCCGCGCCGTACACTTCCTCGAAGGCATCCTCCTTCAACTCGCCGAATCGCGCGCTCACCCCGATGCCCGCGAACCGTGGCTCGATCGTGCGATCCATCGCCTCGAACGCGCCGTTGAAGGCGCCGACATCGACTACGCG
Source organism: uncultured Tepidisphaeraceae bacterium (assembly GCA_964446155.1). Lineage (GTDB taxonomy): Bacteria > Planctomycetota > Phycisphaerae > Tepidisphaerales > Tepidisphaeraceae > CAYUNS01. The sequence continues at coordinate 14,965 of CAYUNS010000061.1, forward strand.
AAGCTCGCGTCGGAGTTGAACATGAGCGAAACGACCTTCCGCCGGCGATTTCGCGGCGCGATGGGAACATCGCCCCACGACCACCTGCTCCAGCACCGCCTCGCCCGCGCCCGGCAACTGCTGGGCGGAACCGATCTGCGGATCACCGCCATCGCCCGGCAACTGGGTTACCGCGATGTCTATTTCTTCTCGCGGCAGTTTCGCAAGTTCACCGGTGTTCCCCCCTCGGTCTATCGCCGGAGCCGGCAAGGATAAAAAAGCCCCGACTCGCGCATCGCTCCGGGCTATTGCCCCGATGCCTCGCGCTCCCCCATCGCCGCATATCCATCGACCAGCACTTCCACCCGGCCGGTCTCGGAATCCATCATCAGCCCATGCACCGGCACATCGCGGGGAATCAGCGGATGGGTCCGCACCGTCAGGACGCTCTCGCGAACACCCTCCTCCACGCACTCGAATCCGGTCAGCCATTTTTCCAGATCGATCCCGGAATGGCGCAGCGTCTCCAGGGTGTCGGCGCTCACGCCGCGCGTCTGCGCCTTGGCCAGGATGGCTTCGCAGCTCAGCCCGGCCATGCCGCACCCCGTATGCCCGACGATCGCCACCTCGCTCGCGTTCAACTCGTACACCGCCACCAGGATGCTGCGCATGACGCTCCCGAACGGATGCGACACCACCGCGCCCGCCGTCTTCAACAGCTTGGCATCCCCCTGTCTTATCCCCATCGCGCGGGGCAGGAGTTCAATCAGCCGCGTATCCATGCAGGTGAGAATGACCAGCCGCTTGTTCGGAAATCGATCCGTCAAATAAGCCTGATACTCCTCCCGCTCCACAAACGCCGTATTGTGCTCGATAATGTTCGACAAAAGACTCATGGCGGGGATTGTAATCCCCTCGATGACGGATGGAAAACGAACGCGGCAACGCAAAGAAAGGCGCGGGCCCGCTTTCCCTCTCGCCTCCTCCATTGCCCGTTTCTCGACGCGGGCGTGGCAATCTCCGTGGGGTTTGTATAATTCGCGGCGATGATTCTGGCAGGAATTGACGAGGCCGGGTACGGACCGCTGCTCGGGCCGCTGGTCGTGGGATGCTGTGCCTTCGAGGTGGATGCCGATCCTTCCGAGGATCTCCCCTGCCTGTGGTCGCGTCTGCGAAAACTGGTCAGCCGCACCCGTCTCCGAACCGGACGGAAGCTGCACATCAATGACAGCAAGCTGGTCTACTCCCCCTCGCATGGATTGAAAGAGCTGGAACGTTCACTGCTGGCGGTGACCGGCGCCTGGGCCGGACCCAGCCCCGACCTCGAATCGCTGCTCTCCAAAACATCGCCTCATGTCATCGACGACATGGGAACCTATCCGTGGTACGCCCCCGGCGCCGACGAGCGGTTTCCCATCGAGCAGGAGTCGGCGTCGATTGCGGTCTTCTCCAACGCCCTGAAACAGGAGATGCACGACAACGGCGCGCGCTGCGTCCATCTCGCGGCGCGGGTGATGCTGGAACGACAACTCAACCGCATGTTCGATCAGACCCGCAACAAGGCCGGCGCGCTCTTCTCGATCGCGGCGATCCATCTCGATCACCTGTTGCGAACCTACGGCGATCAGAATCTCACGATCCTGTGCGACCGTCAGGGCGGCCGGCTTCACTACCGCTCACTTCTGCAACTGATGTTTGACGACTGGGGCATGGAAGTGATCGTTGAAGCCGAAGGACGTGCCGAATATCGCCTGACCCGCCCCGGCCGGATCGTCCGGCTGATCTTCTGCGAAAAAGCCGAGGCACAGTGCATGCCGGTGGCGCTGGCGTCAATGCTCAGCAAGTATCTTCGTGAAGCCCTGATGCGGCGATTCAACGCCTACTGGCGATCCCACCTCCCCCAGCTCGCCCCGACGGCCGGCTACCACGGCGACGGATCGCGATTCCTCCAGGAGATCGACGCCAAACGCCGCGAACTGGGCTTCACCGACACGGAGCTGATCCGCAGCCGGTGATGCGCCGGCTTGCAAACCGTATGAGCATCCCTAGAATATTTCGCTCCAGCCACGGGTAGATAGCTCAGCTGGTAGAGCAATGGACTGAAAATCCATGTGTCGCCGGTTCGATCCCGGCTCTACCCATCTCTGAAACCCCGCTCATGGCGGGGTTTTCTGTTGGTTTTTCCGGTGTTTTCGCTCCATTGGCAGATTTGCCGAATCGGACCGATCTGGACACGGTTGGACTCGATTTTCCTGACGAGTGCAGCGCTCCCGATCGGATCCACTACGGGCAGAGCCTCGACCACCTTCGCAAAGTCGCTCCCGTCAAGGCCATCGCAGCAAGCCGTCATCATCGGCGTGGCAGAGACAAACCAGCCCCGTCCCCGTTCCATGCCGCGTCCCCCGTTCCATGCCCCCGTCAGCGACTCCAGGGCCGGCATCAGTTCCCGCATCCAGTCCGGGTGGCGATCGCTCATCACGGCGGAAATGGCGTGCCCGGCCTCGTGCAGGTTGAGTTGCCAGGAAGCGGACCGGCTGCGGACGATGTGGTGTTTTGGCTGGTAATGGGCCGGATGCTTTTGGCTGGTCTGGCTCTTGCCGACCAGGAGCGGGGCCGACACCCGATCCAGCAGGAACTCGCTGATGGACCGCACGCCCACCCGTTCACCCCGGGGATCGTTCTGGAGGCGGGCCAGCAGCAGCTTGCCGTGGGTTCCCTCGGCGGTCGTGCGGGCGAAGTCCGCCTCCCCCCTGCTCGCCGATCCAGTTCCGGGCGTGCTCGTTGGTTCGGCGGCATGGACGGTGGGCAGAGTGCCACGACGAGGCCCCCCGCCGCGCGGATTTTCCTTGACCGGGGGCTGTTGGGGGTCGATACTGGGTTTTCTGGCCCTGTCGATGGCCGGTGTCGTTCGCGTACCCTTCGAGGGCGTGCCGCCCGGAGTTACCGGCGGGGCTTTTTTTGTATCCGTGAATTCGTGGTTGTAGTACCAGTCTCCGTTGTTGTCCTCACGGACCAGGAACTGAAATCCCTGCCGCTTTCCCTCGAAATCCACGTCAACGTCGAAATAATGGTACGCGCGGACGTTGGGCCGATCCCCCGCATCCGGCGGGTTGCTGCTGGCTGGTCTTCCGGCGGCGATCAACTCCGGGACCTTCGCCAGCATCTTTGCCCGCCGAATGTCCGCGCTGCTGGCCAGAATCTTGTCGATGCCGCCCCTGCTGATCTTGATGGTTCTGCCGGTTGCCTTGTTTTCATAGCCTTCCTGGCGAAGCTTGTCCATCGCAAACCGGCGGGCCGCTTGTCGAATCTCGATGTCGGTAAGATTTGATCCGAGTTCCTGCCCTGTGACCTTCACCGGTGGTTTCGATTTTCCTGCCTCGGCATCCAGCATCCGCTCGAACGTCGCCTCCAGGCCGGTCATGCCCAGCGGCCTGCGTTCGCCCGCCTGCTCACGGATGGATTCGGCCGACCGCTGCGCCAGATCGAAAATCTCCCGCAGGTGAGGCTCGATGCGACGGCCGAACTGTTTGGTCATCGCCGCCGACCATTGGCTGAAATTCGCCGTCCCGCGGAGAATCTTGGCCGCCCCGATCATCGCGTAATCGACCAGGAGCGTGGGATCGAGGCCGGCGAACAGCCGAAACCCCTTGCCGCGCAGGCGCTCGCGGCCCCTGGCTTCCAGCCGGTCGGCCAGATCGCGGAGCATCGAGGGGGAAGGCGGCTGTTTGGGGGAATTTTGCTGGACTTTCGCGGCCCATTGGGCGATACTGTTTTCTGGAAGGTCCGCTTGGGTCACCGCCTGATTTGGGATCAGGGCCGGTCGCTCGGGCGGACCTTCGATCATTTCAGCGCTGGTGAAGTCCCCATCGTAGAAAAAGTTGCCGTTGGCATCCTCCCGAATCAACAACTTCGCATATCCTGATTCACCGTCGAGATCGACCTTCGCGCCGTAAACGTGCCACCCCCGAATGTTGCGTTTACGAGTATCTGTGTTCGGGCTGCTCCACAGCGGAATGGCTTCGCGCAGCAGCGTGTCGATCTTCGGCATGAGCCGCATCATGCGGGTGTCCGCCGAGTGCTGGCGGACCTCCCTGAATCCGCGCAGGTTCAACTGGATGTTCCGGCCATCGTGCCGGTTCCTGATCGGATTCACGCTCGCGCGGCTCTTGGCTTTCAGGAACTCGCGCTGGCCCGCCTGCCGCATGGCGACGGCATCGCCCGAATCCCCCATGGCGCTCGAATCGATGGAAATCGCGTCCATCCCCTGGAGAGCCGCCAGCTTCGCCGCATCCGTGTTCGCCGATGAATCCCCCACGAGCCGGCCCTGATGCCGTGCCTTTTGGGTATGCGGCTTGCCGGCCTGTGGATTCTGCGGGGCCGCCGGCTGTCGGGAGGGTGGAGCGTCTACCTGTGGGACAGACTGCGGGACTGGATGGCCTGCGTGAACCGTCCGCGCAGACGGCGGTGGATCGCCTGCTTTTCGCGCCGAAGCGAAGCTACTTCGGAGGGCGTCAAGGGACTGGAGGCGAAGGAGGAATCGTCCTTCGCCTTCGGTGAGATGTTGGATCGTGACGTTTGGGCCATAGTGCTGCTCAAGAATAGCATCGACCTGCACCCGGTCAAACTTTTGTTCGATTTGGGCGAGCGTTTCGGGTTGCATAGCCAGCACGGCGGCTGTGTCGCCTTGTCGGCCCCCGGTCGCCAGCGTGCTGGCGGCGACTACACGCCCGCCACGGCTTTCGATGAAATGGCGCAACGCCCCCAG
>CAYUNS010000061.1:19808-20977 GCA_964446155.1 uncultured Tepidisphaeraceae bacterium
ATCCCCCGCCTTGGCCGCCGCGTAATCGGGATGCTGCTTCAGTTGCCCGAACGTCGCGTGCGTCAGGACGGGCGGAAAATCCGCCGGCCAATCACCCACGTCGCGAAGCTCGCCATGGGCGTCCAGCATCCGGTCCATCACCGCCCGGACCTCGGGCGTCAGCTTCACGTTGATCGCGCTGGCCTTCACCGATCGGTAGATTTCGGTCAACCAGTCCCTGAACCGCTCCAGCAGCCGCCGCAGGGCCGGGTCCGCCGCCTTGCCGTCGCGAAGGTATCGTTCCTTGGCCCGCGCCCACTTCTCCTCCGCCTCCGGCGTCCATCGTCCATTCTCGACCCCCGCCCACTGCTCGGCGGCGGCGATGTCCTGCTCGAGTTGCGCCCTGGCCTGCCCCGTCGTCGCGTCCCGCGCGGCGTACAGCACGCGGCGGAAGACGTGGGCCAGTTCGTGGACCATCGTGCTCACGTCCGCCCGCTCGAAGGCGTGGATGATCGCCCGATGCTCGTTCACGAACTCGACGGCCCCCTTGGGGCTGGCCTTGTCCCCCTGACGCAGGATGTTGGGGCTGGCGGGATCGAACGTGCCCTGGTTGCCGGTGGCGCTTTTGATCTGGGTGGATCGGAAGGCGACGTAGACCTTTGCGCCCATCCAATCGACGATCACTCCGTCGTAGCCGGTTGCTTCGTTCACGGCATCCGCAACACGGTCGAAATTGGCACTCTGGGTAAGACCTGAAATCAGATCGACATCCGCATCTCCCGCCGAATACACAAGATCGGCAGCTTCATTCAGAACGCGATTCATCCCGTCCAACTCGACGTCACCATAGTCGTTGAGGTAGTTGGGGTCGGCCTCGTGAAGCTTACGAAGGATTGCCCGAATCTGATTTCGGGTGATGGTTTTCCGATCCAGGCTGGTGATGGGGTTGCGAATATTGAGATACGCGGGATAGATGGCCCCGCCCTCTCCCGACGCATACGCTCCAGCCCGTTCCGGGCTGCCAGTGAAATAGAACCCCCTGCCCTCGGAAGAACCAGACTGCGAGCTGATCTTCGACGAACTGAATACATCAAAACCGGGTGATACCGTCCCGTGATACACCACCAGCGGCTTGCCCTGGTCGTCCACCACTTTGGAATCCCCAAACCATTTGCGGAAGGCGGGTGTTT
>CAYUNS010000062.1:0-9907 GCA_964446155.1 uncultured Tepidisphaeraceae bacterium
CGAAAACCAGAACGATGATGGCGGTAAGCGCCGTGCGCATGGGGTTCCTCCTTCAGGGTAATGTGCCGGATCGTCTCCGCATCCGGGCGAAAGATCAATTAGAAAGTTGCGGGGATTTTGTCATTGCCGGCAATGGAAAAGGTGGATGCCACGAATGCCGTTCCCATGAATGCCGTTCGTAATCGTGACGGTTTATCACCTTAAGTGAATACCATTCGCGGATGCACCTTTTTTCATCGGAGATTCCTACAGCGTTTGATTCCCGGTTGGACCGGATCGCTTCGTCGGCCTGCCCGATGGCGAGCCTCCGCAGGTAGTCACGCGAGCGCCATCGCCCGCTTGCGAATCCCGGGGTCCGGTTCCGCCGCCGTGTACAGATCGTATGCGGCTTGCAGGTTGACCCACAGTTCAGCGCTCGTGCCGAGTGCCGCACCGATCGCCTTGGCGGTGTCGGCGGTCACCCGCTTGCGGCCATTGACGATCTCGTTCACGGCCTGGAGCGGGCGGGCGATGATCTTTGCGAACTGGACCTGGGTCCAGCCGCGAGCGTCAAGCTCCTCTTTCAGAATGTCGCCGGGATGGAACACTTCGGCGGGCTTGAAGTTCCTGGCCATGGAGGACTCCTGTCAATGATAGTCTTCGATGCTCACGACAACGACCGTTCGCCCGTCGGGGTGAACCTCGATTCGCAGGATGAGGCGAAACGGGTCGCTCAGCCGCATCGAGCGTTCATGCGAACGGCCGCCCTGCAATTTCTCGTAGTGCAGGGATTTGAGGCGATAAAAATCCTGTTCATCCCTCGCATTGCGGATGATCGCCATTCGCCTGCGAAATGCCTTCACAACGTCGGGTGCGTATTTCTTCACCTGGAATTCGAGGTCGGTTTCCAGCCGACCCAACGTTCTATCGGCATGCCGTACATCCACAACGACATTTTATCACCCCAAGGGTGAAAATCAACTGGGAACCGTGATTCCTCCGCGCCTGAAGGCGACGGTCTCCTTGCCGGGTCTGGCATGTGCGGATGGATTCAATTGTGCAGCGGCATCCCCAGTCTGTTCCACCACTGCGAGATGCCGCGTCGCCCCGGCGCCCATCCGTTGTCGTTGGGATTGTAGTTGGATGCTTTGCGCAGGCGCGGGCCGTCGCAGCTTTCGGCATGGCCGTCCCCGAACAGCGCGTTGGCACGGCCATCCTTGCCGCCACCGGGGTGCGTCAACCAGGCCGCGGCGACCTGTCCACCGCCCGTGGGGGCTTGCGATAGCCATGTAGTGAGCGAATAGGCGCCCGCCGGACTACTGACGGCCAGCGGTCCCCAGGGACCGTCGCGCGTGGCGCTACAGACGAGAATCACATAATCCGTGGGTTGCCGAATGGAAGTGACGCGTACCCCGGTGAACGATCCCGAGGGATCCCATTTGCGGCTGACCATCGCCGGATCGCGCACAAGATAATTCGTCGGCCGGATAAATGCATAAGTGCCTCCGCCGTCGGTGGGGCCCCACGATTTGGCCGAGCCGTTTTTGGGACAGTGGGTGGCGTGCGACTGCCTGTCGAGATACTTGATGGTGTAGCGTTGGCCGTCGAGATAATTCATCCACGGTTGCTGGACGTACTGATTGGTTGGCCAGGCGCCACCGGCCGGCATGACGCCGTGATGGCTGTTGGCGTACATCTGAAGCGCCAGCCCACACTGACGGAGGTTGCTCAGGCACTGCACGGCGATCGCCGACTCCCGCGCCTTCGCCATCGCCGGAAGAAGGATGGCAATCAGGATTGTGATAATCGCAATCACCACGAGAAGTTCGAGCAGCGTGAATCCTTTCGAACGTCTTGTATCCATGATGGAGACCCTTGTTTTGCCCGGACACCCTCCAAATTGGTTGCGAGTTGCTTACACGCGCCGGCGACGCAATGCGAACATGCCCACGATGAGTCCCCCAAGCATGGTGGGTTCGGGGATGGCGGTCGTGCCCATGACCTGGAAGTTGTCCACCACGGTTTGGCTGTAGCCGCCCCCGGAATTGAACGCCAGAACCGCGGCATGGACCGTCGCCTCGGGAGTGAATGCGGTGGAATGCAATCCGTCGACCGTCTCGCCGCCCCAGGTGACGTTCGAGATCGCGCCGGTGACTGGATTGATGTCGTACGACAGGGAGCGAACCGCCCAACTCATCGTGACGCCTGTCGCCACCGACGTTCCGGCGGTGACACCGTTCTCGTAGAGCGTCAACGTTCCATTGCGTGACGCGGCGATGCCCGTGAAGCCACTCAGGTAGCCGACACCATCCGTGTTCGCCTCGGGAAGGGTTGCACCATAGAAGCCAAGGGCAAAGCTGCCGTAATTGGTATTATTGGTCCAAAGTGTCTTGGCGTCGGCGGAAATCGTTGTCGGGGAGTAGCCGGTCAAGGGCGCCGCAAGCCCAATGTTGGTGTTCCCGCTGTTGCCTGTGCCTCCCGTACCCATGATGAGGGATTTGGACGGTGTGCTCGCCCAGCCAGCGTAGACAACTTTCCCCTGGTCGCCGGAGGAGGAATACCCTGCGACCATGGTCCATGTGCCACCGGGCAGGTTTGTCGCATTGGGGGCCGTGCCGAATGGCTTCGACCAATCAGTCCGTTCGAACGTCTCATGGATGACCAGGATCGGTTCCGCCTGAACGGTCGTGCCCGCCAAACACCACCCGAATGCGATAGCGAGCAGAACCCCGCCACAAGCGCCCATCTTCGTGCGAAGCATATTGTGTTCCTCCGATGTGATACTGCGAATGCCAAAACATACCGCTTCCTATTGTACCCGGCAAGACGAAATTGCGTCGTAATTTTCTGGATATGCGTCGATTTGGTGGGTATATTGGGTTTATGATGAGTCGGCGCGTGGTGGCGATATTCGTGGACCTGCCTTCGGCATATGGCCGCGGCTTGCTGCGGGGGATCAGCCGCTATGCCCAACTGCACGGTTCATGGGAAATGTATGGAGACCACGAACGGATCATCATGCCCATCGAAGATCGCTCTCATTGGAGGGGGGATGGGGTCATTGTGCAGCATATGCGACCGGAGATCGAGGCGCTGGTGTCGCACGATGCATGGCCTGTGATCAACGTGTCAGACCACGGGGCCGCGGATCGGTTTGTCAGTGTGATTCCGGACCACGCCGAAATCGGAAGACTGGCCGCGCGACACTTTTACGAGCGAGGCTTACGTGACCTGGGCTATTGCGGCTTCTCCGGGCACAATTACAGCCGGGTGCGGGGGGACGGTTTTGCGGCGGAGGCGGCGTCAAAAGGATGCAGTTGCACGCAAATCGAGGGGGAGGGATGGCAGTGGGAACCGCAGCGCTGGCCGGAACGACGCGCGGAGATCGCCGCTTGGATTCGCACCCTGCCCCGTCCGGCGGGCGTGTTCTGCTGCAATGACATTCGGGCACGGCACGTGGCGCAGATATGTGCCGACATCGGCGTGCGCGTGCCGGAAGAAATCGCGCTGCTCGGCGTGGACAATGACGAACTCGTCTGTGAAATGGGAAGCGTGCCTCTCTCCAGCATCGATCTCGCCGCCGCCGAGGTGGGATACCAGGCCGCGGCGATGCTGGACCGGCTCGCGGATGGCGCTCCGCGCCCCGCGTCCCCTGTCCTGGTGCCCCCGGTGGGGGTTGTAACGCGGCGTTCGTCCGACGTCCTGGCGATCGCTGATGCGGACGTCGCCGAGGCGGTGCGGTATATCCGCGAGCACGCGCACGAACCGATGGACGTGGAGCAGGTCGTCAGGACCCTCGCCATCGGAAGACGTGCGCTGGAGCGACGCTTCCGGTCGATTCTGGGACTGACCATCGCGCAGCAGATCGCCGCGACACGCATCAGCAAGGCGCGGCAACTTCTGATCCACAGCAACCTGGCCGCCCCGCTGATCGCCAACCGATGCGGTTTCCGCTACGTGCAGCAGTTTAACGCGACATTCAAACGCACTGTCTCGATGACCCCCACCGCATACCGGCGGCAATTCCGCATGGGACAAAATGGGGACAAAAATGAAACCCTCGCGTAATGGCGCCAAGCCATGCGGTATCCCCATGTTTGGAACGGCGTTGTGATTGCAGGAGGGCTATGCCTGCACCGGCACGGGTTCGCGTCGGCTCATCAGCCATACGTGCAGCGCCTCGCCGACCACGAGGAGTCCAAGCAGGAACAGCACCGCCGCGATCGTCATGTTCACCACCAGCATGCCCTGATGCGAGATTTGCCAGTCGGCGAAGAACTTCCTGAAGTTGCTCACCAGCGCCGTGCCGGTGCTGGCGACCATGATCATCGCGGGAATGATCGCGAACCACACCGGCCGGCCCGTCCGCCAAAGCCAGACGCTCACGCCCACCAGCGCCAGCGATGCGAGCAACTGGTTGCTGGTTCCGAAAATCGTCCAGAAGGTCATGAATGAATTCGGGGGCATCTTCCACAGGTAGACCGCCGGCCCGGCCAGCGTCGCCAGCGTCGCCACCGCCCCCCCGACAAGTCCCTTCAATCCCAGCATTTCCTGAAGCACATATCGACCGAGGCGCGTGCAGACATCCATGGTGTCGAACACAAAGCTGCTGAACGCGAGCAGCCCGAACGTCACCGCGAACTCCATCGGAATCCCGCAGATCCGCATGAAATTCCCGATGCCGCGTGCGTACACCGCGTTCGGCGAGCCGGTGGTCCCCGAGGCCATCACCATCACGCAGGTCAGCGAAAAGACCGCGACCATCGCCTCGAGCAGCATCGCGCCGTAGCCGATCGGCTTCACATCGCGCTCGCAGCGAATCTGCTTGCTGGTGGTTCCGCTGGCGACGATGGAGTGAAATCCGCTGCACGCCCCGCAGGCGATGGTGATGAACAGAAATGGAAACAGCGCCGCGCCCGCAAGCCCTTTGGCGGTGTTGGGATCGCCGTAGAATCCGCTGTACGCCGGCCAGGTCACATTGAGGGAGGCGTCGCCGGTGAACACGGTCCCGATGACCGTTCCCACGACGCCGAAAATGAGTGTGGCATAGAGGAACGCCGCCCCGATCACCCCGCGCGGCTGCAACAGCAGCCACATCGGCGCGATGCTGGCGATGAAGCAGTAGATCAACAGAACCTGGTCCCAGTTCTTCGTGCGCGCGCCGACGACGTCGGCGCCGAGGCCCGCGGTGCTCATGAACGTCCAGCCCCGGTTCGCCAGCCAGTCCGCCATCGCGGGGGATTGCCAGATCACCACGCCGAGCGCCGCAATGCACCCGATCAGGGGTACATACCAGGGCGTCTTCGTGAAGCGCATGACCAGTCCCATGAGGATGCTGAACAGCAGATACGCGGTCGCGCCGATGACCACGGCGCCCCCGTTGACGGAAAAATCCCTTGTCTGCCCGTCGATCATCACGCTGAAGCTTTCGAGGCGGGAGAAAGTCCCCGCCGTCACGTCCGCGAAGGCGATGACGACATAGATCAGGCTGATCCAGACGAACAGCAGAAACGTCAGATAAGCCGATTGGCTCATGTGCTCGCGCACCACCTGCGTGATGCTGCCCGCGCGATGGCGGATCGAGGCGAACAGCGACCCCGCATCATGCACCCCACCGATGAAGATCGACCCGAGCACGATCCACAGCAGGGCGGGCAGCCATCCGAACGCCAGCCCCGCGAGGATCGGTCCGATGACCGGACCCGCCGCCGCGATCGCGGTGAAGTGCCCGCCCAGCACGACCGGCGCGGGCGCGGGCACGAAGTCGTTGCCGTCGTCCAGTTCCACGGCCGGCGTCGCCCTGCCGGGATCGACGCCCAGCCAGCGCATGACCCATCGACCATAGGTTACATAAGCAATCAACAGCGCCGCCGCGCAAATGGCGACGACCGGCAAAATCGTGTGCATCATGAATTTCCTCGCGACTGGAAATGGGATTTTATCACGGACCCCATCTGGTTCCACGGGTACGGCGGAGCCTTGTTTTCATCTTTCATCGCATCATGCCGGGCGCTGCCCCCGGACGCGATGGCGCGGCATTCACGCCGGAGAGGTTCAATCCAGCGCGGGACGGCGCTTGTGCCAATCCGTCGCCGATTCGTACATTCTCGCCGCGCGGAGCAGCGATTCCTCGCCGAACGCCGGAGCGAGCAACTGCAATCCAATCGGCAGCGGCTTCGCGTCCGTCGTGAAACCGCACGGCACGCTGATGCCCGCGATGCCCGCGATGTTGCAGGTGACGGTGAAGACATCGCAGAGATACATCGCCAGCGGGTCGGAGGTCTTCTCGCCGGGCTTGAACGCCGGCGTCGGCGTGGTGGGGCTGAGGATGACATCGCACTGCCTGAACGCGTTGTCGAAATCCTCCTTGATCCGGGTGCGCACCTTCAAGGCGCGCAGGTAATACGCATCATAGTACCCGCTGCTCAGCGCATAGGTTCCGATCATGATGCGGCGCTTGACCTCCTCGCCGAACCCCTCGGCGCGGCTTCGGCTGAACAGTTCGACGATGTCGCCGACCGGCTCCTTCGTGCGATGCCCAAAATGCACCCCGTCGTAACGCGCGAGATTGCTCGAGGCTTCGCAGGGGGCGATGACATAATACGCGGCGATGCCGTATTCGGTGTGCGGCAGCGACACGTCGATCAGCTCCGCTCCCATCGACTGATAGGCCTTCATCGCGTCGGTGACGGCCTGTTGAACCTCCGGGTGCATCCCCTCGATGTTGTATTCCCGCGGAATGCCGATGCGCAATCCCTCGATCGGCGTTTCCAGGTTCGCGAGATAGTCCGGGACCGGACGGGGAACGCAGGTGCTGTCCCTGGGGTCCGCGCCGCTCATCACCTGGAGCAGCAGCGCCGCGTCGGCGATGGTCCAGGCGAACGGGCCGATCTGATCGAGGCTGCTCGCGAAGGCGACGAGTCCATACCGGCTGATGCGCCCGTAGGTGGGCTTCAACCCGACGACGCCGCACAGTGCGGCCGGCTGACGGATCGATCCGCCGGTGTCCGATCCGATCGAGGCGCAGCACATCCCCGCCGCCAGCGCCGCGGCGCTCCCCCCGGACGACCCGCCGGGAATGCGGTCGATGTCCCAGGGATTGTGGGTGGTGCGAAATGCGCTGTTCTCCGTCGAGCTGCCCATCGCGAACTCGTCGAGATTCGTCTTCCCGACGATCACCGCGCCCGCGGCCTCGAGCCGCTGAATCACCGTCGCATCGTAGGGGCTTTTGAAATGCTCGAGCATCCTCGACGAGCAGGTCGTCGTGCCGAACCGCGTGCAGAGATTGTCCTTGACGGCGATCGGCACGCCCGCCAGCGGACCGGTGCGTTCCCCCTCGTCCACCAGCCGGGCCTGTTCCAGTGCCCGATCGGCGCAGGTGCTGTTGAACGCCTCGATTCGTCCATCGACCGCCTCGATGCGCGACAGAATGCGCCGCGTCAGTTCGACCGACGAAATCGCCTTCGATCGGATGGCGTCACGGGCTGCGATCAATGTGTCCGGGCTGGGCATATCGGGGCGAAAGGTACGGAAATTCCATCGGAAAGTAAATCGCCACGGCGGCGCCCTGGCAGCCGACGGTCATCCCGCGGAGTCTTCGTCGCCACCAATGATTTTCGGCACCTTGAAAAAACGACCTTCGGTGTCGGGGGCGTTTTGCAGCACTTGTTCCAGCGGAAGGCTCGGCTCGACGACATCTTCCCGCAGCATGTTGCGCAGCGGCAGCGCGTGGGCGGTCGGTTCGACGTTGGTCACATCCACCTCGCCAAGCTTGTCCACGTATTCCAGGATGGATTCGAGCTGGTCGGCCAGCCGATGCAGATGCCCCTCGTCGAGCGACAGGCGGGCGAGCCTGGCGACGTGGCGCGCGTCATCGAGAGTGATCTTCTTCTCGGGCATGTCACGGTTTTAATCCAAGTCGCCGCGCAACGCAAAACGCAGACCGGATCGGAATCCGGTCTGCGTTCGGATGCTTGGGAAAGAGCCGGTCGAATCCGGCGTGACTTATGCCGACTCGGCGGCAGCGGCGGTGTAACGACGCTTGGCGGGCTTGACGATCAACCCCTGGCGAATCGCCTTGGTGCTGACCTTCACCCGCACGATGCGCCCATCGATGACGGCGCGTACCCGCTGGATGTTCGGCTTGAACTTCCGGGCGGTGATGCCCGTGATCTTGGTCCCGACCCCGCCAAGGTACTTGGCCTTGCCGCGGTGCGTGATCTGGTTGCCGAAGGTGGTCTTCTTGCCGGTGAAATAACAAACGCGTGCCATCGCTGTCCTCTTGATTCAAAATTTCGAGTCGGGCAGTCTATGGAAACCGTCCGTCGATTGCAACCCCACCTTCGGATCGAATCTCCACCAAAAACCGCTGATCCGCCCAGCTCATCGGCGTCGGGGAGTCTTTTTCGGGCCATTTTTGGATTTTCACCCCCGGCATGTCCCCCTGCCCGGGATGCAGCACCCACTGCCATCGGAACAAATCCACCGGCGGGAGAATATAGGGCGCCGGCTCGGCGTGGACTTGCAGGACTCCACCCCCGCTCATCGCTTCCCGCAGCATTTCCGCCGCCGCGAGACGGGAGGTCCGCGCGCGGGCATCGCGCACAAACCCCCGACAATACGCGATCCCGGGTATCGCCGTCAGCGCCAGGAGGATCGAGAAAACGATGATCCGTCCGCGCCGTGACTCGACAAGGGTGTGGATCCCCGCGCACGCCGCGATGGCCAGCGCGATGCCGGGAAACAATCCAAACCGCGCGTATTCAAACGGTTTCTCCGCCGCCAGCGCGATGAACTGCATCGTCACCACGATCGCCGGCGTCGCCAACAGCCACCCCACATCGCCCCGGCGGCGCGGCTCGTCATCCTCTTGCCTCGCCGTGCGGCGACGCGACGAATGAAACAACAGCGACATCCCTCCCACGATCCCCGCCGTCATCAGCACGGGGGACAGTCCCTCGGCCAGAAACCGTCCGCCGTCGAGAATCCCCTCCCACCATCGCCCCGCCGAATACATCGCCGTCGAATTGCCGATGTTGGATTCGATGATCTCGCGATGAAACAGGAGGTTGATTCCGACATAAGGGTTCGTCACGAAATACGTCGCCGCGCCGATGAGCATCGAAAAGATCATCACCCGCGTCCGCCGGCCGAAATCGTCCCGGCGCAAAAACACCATGACACCGGGCACGATGAAAATCGGCAGCGCCGAGATCACCATCCCAAACGCCCCGCCGCACCCCACCCCCGCCAACGACCACCACCGCGTCTTCCCCGTCTCCACGTACTTTGTCGCCGCGATGATCGCCAGCAGCATCAGCACCGCGCCCGGCAGGTGCGGCTTGGCCTCGTGAACCATGTTCACGACGACCGGCATGAGGACATATGCCATCGCCCCCAGCCCGGCGACCGCATCGCTCCCCGTCTGCCGGCGCACGATCCAGAAGACGGCCCATATCCCGACCAGTCCCCACATCACCGTGTACAGCCGCGCGACGACGTAAAACCGTCCAAACGCCTCGGGATGCTCCAGGTAAAACGCCAGGTCCGGTGTCAGTTCCACCGCGCCGGCCATCGACGCCAGTTGCAGCATCGCCCCCACCGGATAAATCCAAAGCCCGCCGTATTGATACAACCGGGGATCGAATTTGAACTCCCCCGGCCGCATCTGTCCCAGCGCCCGGAAGGTGATCATCTCATCCGGCTGGTAAGAAAACAGCCGATACCGCCGCAGGATCTCCGCCTTTCGCTCATCGGTCTCGTTCAGCCGGATTTCACTTCTCGACGGGTCGAGGGGATTCAAATCCACATCCGATCCGATCGCCCGCTCCTCCCCCCATCCGCCGGCCAGCGCCAGAATCTTCTCCCCCGACCAGACCGGTTCATCACCAAAGAGAAACGGATCGACCGCCCGCGACGGCAGCCCCCA
>CAYUNS010000062.1:9917-17227 GCA_964446155.1 uncultured Tepidisphaeraceae bacterium
CAGCCCCCAGCGAACCCCCGGCAGGAACAGGGCGCACCCCAGGAGCATCACGCCCGCAAGCACCACTCGCCGACGGTTGGAATCGGTCATGCCATGGAGTGTAAATGGACATGCGGCTCCGGGCGAGCCTGTGGGCACGTTTCCCGCCGCGGTTTCCGCTCATCCTCGGATGGCCCGTACCACCGGTTCGACGGCCTGGTCATACCACGATCGACCCACCGGCGGCGAGGAGCGCACGCAATTCGGCGGGTTGCACGGTACGGATGGCGGTGTTGCGGTGCAGCGCCAGGTAGGCCGCAACGCCCGCGGCTTCACCGGTCTGATTCATGTTCACCATGACGCGGACGGCGGCGTGCGCGATGGTGTCGGCGTCGAGCATCCGGCCGGCGACGATCACATTCCCATAAGCTCCGATCGGCACAAGGCTGCGGAAGGGAATCTGGTAAAATGTCGGATTCTCCCTCGTCTCCTCCCGCCAGCGCCCACGCTTGCCGGGATGCCCCGGCCGGCAATATTCCTCCGTGCCGTCAAGATACCGAAGCGTGATGCCGGGCTTGTCATCATGATGCACATCCACCCGATAGGAACCGTTCGCAATCGCGTCGTCGAAGCGCTTCCCGAACAACACATCCTCGCCGGTGAGTTGGTGGCCGCAGCGGACATGACGGCTCTCGCGAATGCCGATGCGCGACGGCAGGGCCTGAAGCGAGACCGATTGCCCCGGATGATGCTTACGAATGAGATCGAGAACCGCCCGCACCTGCCGTCGCCCTTCCATCTCGGCGCGGGTGAGGGATTCGGCATCGGCGCAGTTGGCATTGACGACGCGGGTTCCTGCGAACATGCGCGACTGTTCGTGCGGAGGCACGGGCGCATCCCAGGCGAAGCCTTCCGGCAGACCAAACTCCCCACCGTGCTCGCGCAAGGCGCGGGAAAGATCGAATCCCTTCATCGACGCCCAGCCTCCGAACACCGCGCAGGTGGTCGAGGGCTGGATCGATCCGGCGATATAGGTCGGCAACCCCAGGCGCTGGCAGAGATCGGCGTCGCCGGTGGCATCGATGAAAACCCTGGCCCGGATGGCGCCGCGGCCGCTCTTGTTCTCGATGATCGCGGCGACAAGCTCCCCATCCTTCACCTGCGGCGCGACGAACTGCGTGTGCAGAAACGGCTTGATGCGCGCTTCGGTCAGCAGTTCGTCCAGCTCGATCTGCAACTCGGCCGGATTGAACGCCCACGCCCAGTGCGGGCTGCGGGCGCGGTCGATGACGGCATCGCGACGGCGAAGACGATCGATCGTCTCAAGCGTCAATCCCGCGATGATCCGCTTCTCATAGGTCGTGTCATATGGCGAGTGCCATACGTTCACGAGCGACAACGTCGCGACTCCGCCGAAGCAGCCCGCCTTCTCGACGATTGTGACGCGACACCCCAGCCTCGCCGCGCGCAGCGCGGCGAAAACGCCCGTGCAACTCCCCCCAAGCACCAGCACGTCGGTCTCATGAACAACCGGCGTAAGACGGGACGGCTCCTCAATCATGTCCTGGTTCGACTGCAATGGATCGGATGTCATGAACGCCTCCTGAAAAGGATCATGCGCTGGCCCTCGCCACGCTCGTCACCGCGAATGCCGCAGGCATGGAATTATGCTCCCCCGTTGGGCGTTCGGCCATGCAAAGTTGCACCAATGGCATGAACAAAACACACGATGGCATCCCCAGGAATGCGGTATGGACAGGCATTCGTCGCCGGTTCGACACGGCGATGGCCGGTGACGAGGGCGATGCCTTCACCCCTTGTTCCGGTCTTGCGTGGGAGGATGGCCCCAGAATTGACGGTAGGTCCGGCTGAAGTGAAACGCATCGGAGTAACCCACCCGCATGGCCACCTCCTTGACGGATTCCTGGGTCTCATGGAGATGAAACCGGGCCGCGCGCATTCGAAGCTGCGTGAGGTGGCGATGCGGACTGACGCCCATGCGCTGCTTGAACACCAGGCGGAAGTGATTCGCGCTCAACCGCGAGCGGCGGATCGCCTCGGCGATGGCGTCGGCCGACGCATAGTGCCGCACCAGCCATCTTGCCGCATCCGCCACCGCCAGTTCCGACTGATGCGGGTTTGATGCGGTCGGTCCCGCTGCTTCCGGGGGTGCGGCCCGCACGAGAAATCTCGCCAACATCGCCTTCATTTCCCCTTCGGCCTCGAGGGAATGCCCTTCGGGATACATCGCGTGAATCTCGCCGATTCGCTCCATCGCGGCGGCCTCCGACTCCGGCGCCGTCGAGCGCGACCAGAGCAATCCGGGAAGCTCCTCCCCCGCCGGCTGCGCGTTGTACTGGAACCATGAAAGCGTCAGCGGCTCATTCCCATCCGCGATCCACCCTCGACTGGCATACGCGGGAACGAGCATCATGTCGCCCGACATGAACCGCCACTGTTTCTCATCGAGCCGGTAATCCACCGTGCCCGAGCGAATCAGAATCAGCCGCGGCAGGGGCAGTATCCGATTGTGCAGGCTGAAGCCGGGACGATAGAGCATCGTCTTCGCTTCCACCGCATAAAGACGCGAGACGAGCAGGCGATCAAGATATTCCAGAACGGCGTTCAAGATGGCGCATCAATATGGAAGCCACGGCGGGAAGCGTCAAGCGGCCCCCAGGCGCGAAACAGGCCCCGCGATGGAATCGCGGGGCCTGTGGTTCGGAGGAATCGGATCGAAGCGTCATGCCTGGCTCTTCAGTTTCAGCGAGTTCTCCACGGCCGGACGGCCCATGGGGAAATACTGGAAGCCGGTTTCGCGCATGACATCCCGATGGAGGCAGTTGCGGCCGTCGAAGATGATGGGGGTGTTCATCGTCGCGGCGATTTTGCGGAACGGGAGCGTCGTATACTGCGGCCAGTCCGTCAGGAGCGCGACGGCATCGGATCCGGAGGCGGCACTGACGGGATCGGGGAACCACTCGACTTCGTTCTTGAAGATTTGCTTCATGTTCTCCATCGCCTTGGGGTCGGTGGCGCGAACGCGCGCGCCCTTGTCGAGGAGATAGCGGATGACATCCAGTCCGGCGCTTTCGCGGATGTCGTCGGTGTCGGCCTTGAAGGCCAGTCCCCAGACCGCGACCGTCGCCCCCTCGATCGGCCGACCCAGCTTTTCGACCATTTTCTCGACGAAGCGACGCTTCTGGTTCTTGTTGACGGTCTGAATCGCGTCGACGAACAGGTTGTCGTGCCCGATCGCGCGGCTGATGTGCTCCAGCGCCGCGACATCCTTCGGGAAGCATGAACCGCCATATCCGCAGCCGGCGCGGAGAAAGGAAGGACCGATGCGGTTGTCGGTGCCGATGCCCTTGCGAATGTCCTCGATGTCGGCGCCGTAGCCTTCGCAGAGGATGGTCATCTCATTCATGAAGGAAATGCGCGCCGCGAGCATGGCGTTGGCGGCATACTTGGTCAGTTCGGCGGACTCCCAGTTCATGGTGAGGAAGTTTTCCTCCCGCTTCACGAGCGGATCATACAACCGGCGCATCTGCCGGAACGCCTCCGGCGACTCGCCGCCGACGACGATGCGGTCGGGATTGAGGCAATCGTTGACCGCCGTCCCCTCCTTGAGGAATTCGGGATTGCTGACGACCTGTACCTGGGCCTGGGTCTGTTCCGTGAGAAAGTTCTGGAGCTTGCGATTGGTTCCCGCCGGAACGGTGGACTTCACGATGATCGTCACCATGTAGTCGTTGTTGTTCGCCGCCAGCGCGTCGCAGACTTCCTTGCCCGCGCTCTCGAGAAAGCTCATGTCCACCGTTCCGTCCGGCTTGGGAGGCGTGCCGACGCACAGGAAGACGACCTCCGCGTCCTTGACGGCGGACTTGACGTCGTCGGTGAATTGAAGCTGTCCCGAGGCATAGTTTTCCTGCATCAGCTCCTGCAAACCAGGCTCGAAAATCGGGCAGTGTCCGTCCTGGAGCGTCTTGAGCTTTTTGGGGTCTTTTTCGACCCCGCGCACGGTATGCCCGATGCTGGCCAGACAAGTGCCGGTCACCAGGCCGACATAACCGCAACCAATGATTGTCACATCCATATCAAAACCTCGTCTTCGGAACCATTCCGGTAAAAAAACCGCCGTTTGGGGTTGAATCTCAGGCCATGCGTCACAACAGCGCAGTCCATTTCATCGGACGGAACGAGCGGCGGCTTGGCGTGTCCCGGGGGGAATTTTGCACAAACTCGGCCATCAGACAACCGGCAATTTGTCCTGGGAGGCCCGAAAAGCCGCAGGACATCGCTAAACGGAGGATTTAACGGGATCGCGCTCGACGGGCGGGGTCCACGCCCCCGAGGTTGAGATGAGGGAACCCGACTCGGCGGCATCAGGCTCATCCTCACGAATCTCGATCACCCGGGACGCCTCGAGGTGATCGCGCCCGATGGCGAGATTGTCGGTTCCGAGATCCGAACGCCGCGCGACGGTGGGCTTTTCATGGATCATCCCCATCTTGTATGCGGCCACGATCAGGGAACCGAACAACACCAGGTAAAACGCGAAGGCATAACGGGTTCGCATGAACACCACGGTCGCGCCGCTGAGAGCGAAAAAGATCGCCAGACCATACGCAAGCAGCACGGTTTGCTTGACGGTGAAGCCCCGGGCGACCAACTGGTGATGAAAATGATGCTTGTCCGCGCTGAAGAGCGGCCGGCCGTTGACATACCGCCGCGCGAAAGCGAGCGCGGTATCCATGATCGGCAGGGCAAAAATCACCAGCGACGCCAGAAACCACTTGGGATGCTGCCCGTCGAGGGCAAGAATCATCATCGTCGCACAGGAAAACCCGAGAAACATGCTGCCCGTGTCCCCCATGAAGATGGACGCGGGATTGAAGTTATAGGGAACGAATCCCAGCACCGCACCGAGCAAGGCCAACGCGAGCACGACACGCAGGCCGTCGGCGTTGGCGTGAAGCCCCGCGCCGTACATCGCCAGATGCACCGCGAGGAACAAAAAACCCGTCGCGATGATCGCCGTCACCCCGCCGCATAAACCGTCGAGACCGTCCATCAGGTTCGTCGCATTACAGCAGGCGACGATGATGAAGATGACCAGCGCGCTGCTGAGGGAAACAATCAGCCAGTCGGGCGCGAGCGCCTCGGGTGTGGCGCCCAGACCGAACAGGTGATGCGCGCGAATGGCCACCGGCTTGATGATGGACTCGAGGCAGCGCGCCCCGATGCCGTCAATGAGAAGAAAAAACGCCGCAAAGATCTGCCCGAGAATTTTCACCGCCGGACGCAATCCCCGAATGTCATCCCACAACCCCAGCAGAATAATCATGCACGCGCCGGCGACGATGCTGAAATGCACCACCAGGTGTGGATTCAGTCCCGGGTCCTGTCGATGCAGACGGACGAACTGGCTGATCGCCAGGCCCGCGATCCAGCCAAGAAAAACGGCCATTCCCCCAAGATACGCAACCGGCACGGTGTGCATCTTGCGCAGGCGGTCCGGCTCATCAATGATGCCGTAGTAATTCGCGACCACCCGCATCGCGGGGGTGAACAGAAAGGCGACGATGAACGAAACGTAAAAAACAAAGATGTACGGAGAGAGCACATGATCTGCGGAAAGTCCGCGCCCCCCGGCAGCTTGAGCAAGCACAAAACCCAGCATGAGCGCCCTCGTGAAAATCGATTCCGATGACCCGGCTCAACCGCCTGTCCGAGCCGGTCGAAGTCGAAATGCCGCTCCCTCCCCTCTTCAAACGGCAACGATCAGTATAACCGCAGAAAACGAACAGACAAACCACCGGCGATTATCGGTCGCGACGCGCCACGAGCGGTCGCCTGTCTAATACGTCGGCGGCCCAATGCCGGTGCTTAACATATGAAACATCTGAAAGGATTGGGCAATATATAAGGTCTGTGTGAGCATTATGCACCGGACGCATCGGATCGCTTCTGGTGGTCGAGGACCGCGAGAATGATCGCATCGAGATCGAAACTGGCGGAAAACCCGATCGCCTCGCGGACGCGATCGAGGCGCGGAACACGGCGGGCAAGATCGTCAAACGCTTGACCATATGCCGTCTCATAGGGAATGTGCTCGATCGCGCTGCTCGAACCCGCCAGGTGGATGACGCGCCTCGCCAGGTCGTTTATCGAAATCTCCTCGTCACTGCCCAGGTTGAAAACCTGTCCTGATGCCTTCGGTTCCACGATCAATTTCACGATCGCACCCACGACATCGCTCACATGGCAGAAACAGCGGGTCTGGTTGCCGTCGCCATAAATCTGCAACGGCCTGTTCGAGATCGCCGCCTCGACGAACCGCGGCAGCACCATGCCATACATCCCCACCTGGCGCGGGCCGACCGTGTTGAACAGCCGCACCACCCGCACGGGCAACCCGAACTGTTTGTGATACGCCAGGCCGAGGAATTCATCGATTCCCTTGCTGTAAGCGTAACACCACCGGCTGTGCCGCGTCGGCCCGATGACGACATCATCATCCTCGCTGAACGGAACCTTGGCGCCCTTGCCATAGACTTCCGACGAGCTGGTGATGAGCACCGGCCGATTGAATCGATGCGCGGCCTCGAGAACAATCTCCGTCCCGTGGATTGTCGTGCGGATCGTCCGAACAGGTTCGTCCACGATCAACTGCACCCCCACCGCCGACGCAAGGTGAAACACCGCGTCGCACGAGGACATCAGCAGGTTGACGGTCGCTTCATTCTCGACCGAATCGTGAACGATCTGGAATGCCGGATTTTCCCGCAGGTGCGCGATGTTCCGGACACGCCCCGTCGAAAGATCGTCGAGGATGACGACTGAATCCCCCCGATCGAGCAGGCGCTCCGACAGGTGCGAACCAATGAATCCCGCCCCGCCGGTAATGAGAAATCGCTTGCCCATGTCGGAAAAGATATCCGCGATCCCCAGGATGAACCAGAGCCGTCATCCCCGCGGTTTCTTCACCCCTGCCGCATGTGCATGACCATGAGGCATCGATCCTGCACGAAATCAATGCCCGCCGCCTCCGCGAGCTTTTGAGCCTCCTCGCTGATCACGCCCACCTGGAGCCAGACGCCTTTGGCGCCCACGGCGATGGCTTCCCGAACGACCTCCGCCGCGAATTCACTCCGGCGGAAGACATTCACCAGTTCGATCGGCCCTTCAATCTCCTTCAGGGATGGGTGGCATTTCAGACCAAACACCGTCGCATGGGTGGGGTTGACGGGGACAATCTCCTTCCCGACCGATCGCAGATAACTCGCGACCTCATGGCTGGCGCGGATGGGGTTGTCGCTCAACCCGAC
>CAYUNS010000062.1:17237-20973 GCA_964446155.1 uncultured Tepidisphaeraceae bacterium
CCCGACCACCGCGATCCGCCTCGCGGACAGCATCCGCGCGATCGCTTCGCGCTCATTCCCCCGCGGCGACGGGGGCAAAGGGCATGCTTCATTGGACATGATCTTCCTCGTTCAAAACCTGAAAACCCGGACCTCTCGCCCCTTCCATCATCACGACGCCGAGCCGTTCACCCCTCGTGAGCGCCATGCTAAGATGCCTTGCGACTTTCGGAACGGAACGAACCTAAAATCAGTTTAGGCCGGGCAACGCCCCGGCGGAATGACCAATGGCGAAGAAGGATTACTACAACGTGCTCGGCGTGACGCGATCGGCGTCGCCGGATGAGATCAAAAAGGCGCATCGGAAACTGGCGAGACAATATCACCCGGACATGAACAAGAACAATCCGGCCGCGACCGAGAAGTTCAAGGAAGTGCAGGAAGCGTACGATGTGCTGTCCGACCCCGCCAAACGCAGGAACTATGACCAGTTTGGACATGCCGGTGTCGGCGCCGGAGGCGTGGGAGGCGAAGGATTCGATCCGTTCGGAGGGCATCGCCGCGCGGGCGGCGCCGGACGCGGCCGAGGACAAACCAGACGCGGGGGACCGGGGGTGACCGTCGAGGATTTCGACTTCGGCGGCGGCGCGGGGGATTTCAGCGAAATCTTCGAACAGATGTTCGGTGGACGCGGAGCGCCCGGACGCTCCGGCGCGCGGGGACGCCCCCGTCCGCAACCCGAACGCGGCGCGGATGTCGAGCACGCCGTCACCCTCACCTTCGACCAGGCGGCGCGCGGCGTCAATCTGCCGTTGCAGATCAATCGCGACGGACGCATCGAAACCATCGAGGTGAAAATCCCCGCCGGCGTGAACACCGGCAGCCGCGTCCGCATCCGCGGGCGAGGGCAGCAATCCGCCGACAAGCCCGGCGACCTGTTCATCATCACCAAGGTTCAGCCGCACACCTATTTCCGCCGCGAGGGACTCGACATCTACATCGATCTCCCCCTCAGCCTTTACGACGCCCTGCTGGGCACGAAAGTCGAAATCCCCACGCTCGACGGCTCCGTCAACATGACCATCCCCCCCGGCACGGGCGGCGGAGCCAAACTCCGCATCAAGGGACAGGGCATCGAACGCAACGGCGAACGCGGCGATCAATTCGTCATCGTCAAAATCCTGCTCCCCAGGGAACTCCAGGACGAAGACCGCGAGCTGATCCACCAACTCGCCCAAAGGCATCCCATCGACGCCGCGAAGGAACGAAGGTGGTAAGCACAGGATTTCACGACCCCATCCCTGAATGAAGCGATTCTCCCGCCCATCCCGCGGTGATGAATCGTGCCCGATCGGGTGGACATCGCGAACAGTGCATCATGCACGGAAACCCACCCCATCGAGCCGCACGAATACACTGGGCCGTGCTGTCGTTCATGGCCGGGTTCACGGCGCTGCTGGTGATCGTCTCCTACGCTTATCTGTTCCCCGCCTTCGAAGCCGCCGCGGATGCGACGCCCGAAGAACGAAAACGCCTGGCGACCTATTCCCTGCTGCTCCTGGCCGTGGTGCTCTTCATCCTCTTCGCGGGGCTGATCCTCACCTTCCGCCTCGGCAGGTATTTCTTCCCGCGCGGCCTCGGCGAGCGACGGGCACGCACGCAATATTCCGACGCATGGACCGAATCCGCCCGCAGGCTGCAATCCAGGCCACCCGACAAAGAAGATTGACCGAATCCGCGGAAAACATGGATTCGCGGCGATCCCCCGCCCTATCATTTCCCGTTTCCCATTTGGAGATGCCGTCGAATGCCCCATCCCACTCCCGCAACGCTTGGTCAGTTGAAGCAGACGGATTACCGGCCGGGTTCCGTCAAGGACGAGCTTCGCCGCAACGTGATTCGCAAGCTCAAGGCCGACGAGGAGCTTTTCCCCGGCATCGTGGGATATCGCGACAGCGTCATTCCCCAGATCGTCAACGGTCTGCTGTCGAAGCACGACATGCTGTTCCTCGGCCTGCGCGGACAGGCCAAGACGCGCATTCTGCGCCTGCTGCCCGAACTGCTCGATGAATGGATTCCCGTGCTGGCCGGCGTCGAGATCAACGACGATCCCCTCGCGCCGATCACCAGGACCGGCCGGCGCATCGTGGCCGAACAGGGCGACGACGCGAAGATCGAATGGGTCCATCGTGACGACCGCTACCACGAAAAACTCGCCACCCCCGATGTCACCATCGCGGATCTCATCGGAGAGATCGACCTCGTGAAGCACGCCGAGGGACGATACCTCTCGGACGAATCGACGATGCACTACGGGCTGATCCCGCGAAGCAACCGGGGCATCTTCGCGATCAACGAACTGCCCGATCTTTCGCCGCGAATCCAGGTGGGATTGTTCAACGTGCTCGAGGAGCGCGACGTTCAGATTCGCGGATATCCCATCCGGCTCGAGCTGGATGTGTGCCTCGTCTTCAGCGCCAACCCCGAGGACTACACCAACCGCGGACGGATCGTCACCCCGCTGAAGGACCGCATCGGCTCCGTGGTGCGCACGCACTATCCCGAATCGGTCGATGAGGGCATCGAGATCGCCCGGCGCAACGCATGGACCGACCGCGACGGGGACGGCTCCACCAGCGGCGTGACGATCGATCTGCCGCGCTTCATGTCGGAGATCGTCGAGGAGGTGGTGCGCCTGGCGCGATCCAGCCCCCATGTCAGCCAGTCATCCGGGGTGTCGGTGCGAACCAGCATCGCCAACCTGGAAACGCTCACCAGCAACGCCGAGCGGCGCGGCATCCGCACGGGAGAGACGCGCGTCGTCCCGCGCATCTGCGATCTCAATTACCTCGTCGCGTCGTGCCGGGGAAAAATCGAAATGACGCTCGCGGAAGAGGATGGCGCCGAGGACAAGCTCATTCAGTCGCTCGTCGGCGAAGCGGTGAAGGCGGTCTTCGACCGTTATGCCGACACCGACGAATATGACGGCATCTCCGAGCAGTTCACCGGCAACCTGACCTTCCCCGCCGGCGACGACCTGTCGGCGGCGGAGTTCGCCGCCAACATGAAGCTCATCAAGGGCCTCCCTCAAGCGGCCGCATCGCTCTCACGCGACATGAAACTGAACGACAAAGACCCCGCGACGCTCGCGGCCGTCGGGGAATTCCTCCTCGAGGGGTTGTACGTCAACAACCGCCTGAGCAAGTACAACGCCCGCGGAAAAACATTCTTCAAACGCTGACCCGCGCTTGGCTGGACCGTGACGCGGGATTTCAGGCGCTTGCAGCGGTGGCTGATCCGGCCGCAGTGCGGCCGCGCCCGAAGAACTGGCGGACCTTAAAATTTCCTCCTCATTTTGGTCTGCCCCCATTCCTGGTGCCCGCCGTTATGAGAGCATGACCAAACCCCTCTTCCTTCGCCTGTCGCTCCGCAGAGGATCGCCCGTGGGTTCGTTTCGTATTTTCACCTCCTCATCTTCCCCGGTAGGTTCATTTGGGTTCGTTTTGTCGACTCACCCCCTCGCTGGCGCGTGGGGCCGGCCTCATCCGTGCGGATTCGTATTCGTTCGTAACGGCGGGACAGTGGTTCCGCCGTGCGGATGATTGCCCGAAGGAATTGGCCGTGGGTTCGTTTTGTATTTTCACCTCCTCCCCTTCGCCCGTGGGTTCGTTTGGGTTCGTTTTGCCGATTCACCCCCGCCGGCGCGTGGGGCCGGCCTCATCCGTGCGGATTCGCGTTCATTCGTGGAAACGACAAC
>CAYUNS010000063.1:0-7112 GCA_964446155.1 uncultured Tepidisphaeraceae bacterium
CGACGCACGGCCTCCGCCTTCACGCTGCGCGCTGCCAACCCCTCCGCCCCCCGCCAGCGCCCCCCCCGACGTGGCCAAGCCCCCATTCCCCCCAACAACCCCGCCCGCCAACTCCCCACCGGCCAAGGTTCCCCAGGCGTGCCGAACGGGATTGGGTCCGTCCCCGTTTCATTGTCGTTTCATGTCCAATGGCAGTCGAAGGAGTGACAGTTGATGCGTAACACAAATAGACATATTCACGCTCTAGAAGTAACCCTGATGATCTTCGGCATAAGCCTGATTGGTGTCATAAGTATAACGGTATGGATGATGCCCAAGCCCCCGTTCGGCGAACCTTGGATATCGCCATATCAGTTCCGCGCGGTAGTCGCCATCGGGAGTGCGTGTATTTTTGCGGGCATCTGCGTAGCTGTTGTTAGGCAACGGTACAGGCAGTGAGAAAGGAAAGCGGGACAGGATTCGAATTGACGGGTGGCGACGTCCGACAGTGTCCCAGCAATCTGAAATATGAGTTACGTCTTAATGACTCGATTACGATTGGCGGGAATTTTCATTGCCGTTGCTGCGTCAATTGGCGCGGCCGCGGTTCGTCCGGAACCGCCCGTGCCAACGGTGGTGGGCAAGCCGGATCAATTCGTCGGGCCGGTGGTGGTGGGGCTGGCGGACGGCTTGAGGCAGTCGCTGCCGAAGGCCGACAAGAGCAGGCTCACGACCGGCCCGCACAATCATGCGACGGTCGGGCGCTTCGCGGACCATGACGATCCGTTTAACGTCGTGGCCGTCACGACGTCGCTGGACGATCACTTGCACATGGGGTAAACCAGGTCCGTCCCCGTTTCATTGTCTGGTAAGCGGATTCTTGTGTGGGCGCATGCAGTGAAACGCTCCAAGGGCGGTACTGTTGAAGTATATGCAGATGACGATACCGATGGTGCAGCCGAAGCTCGTTATGAGGATAAATGGGAAGCGGCGGATATTATTGGGGTGGAGTATGATTTCTCTGAAGAGCCTGCAATATTGCCATAGAGCGTGTCGCAAGCAGAGGGTTGGGAATTGGCGGGGCTTGATAAGGATGTTCAATATGGAATGGAAAATCACCCTCAACGCGGGTGTGTTCGCTTTCGTATTTCTAGCCAGCCAGGCGATGCCTTCGGCCGCGCAAATGCGGCCGGGGATCGCCATCGGCGAGCCTCTTGATGCGATGCGACAGATCGAATCGCAGAAAGGGGGCTGGGCTTGCTATAACGAGTCGCTCGACTACGCATATCTCGTTCGGAAGGGATATGTGCAGCTTTGTGAGGGACGACTACACGCTGACATGCGGAAGCTACGGGAATCGGCTATGACGTTCGAACTGGCCTGTGAGGTTATTCCATCCGAGGGGAGCGCGCATTTTCTTGCGGGCGAAGCTTATGTTCGCCTGGGAGCCTATGGCAAGGCCGCGAGACACCTGCTTCTTGTGTCGGTGGATTCGGCTGTTTATGGCAGGGCGCAGCTTCGGCTTGCATCCGCGCTCGCGCGTATGACGATGGCCAAAGTCACAACGACATCGATCGGCGGAGAGGAGCGCCACAACGTGAGTAGTTCCATCCTTCTCCTCGAAGACGGCGCAAGTGCCACTCAGGATGATCGGAAACGTTGGCTATCAGATGCCGGACGCGCGCTTGCAGTTGCGAAAGACGAGTTGGGAGAAGAACCAGAGATTTTTTATATACAAGCCATCATTGAATTGGCGGCCAGTGAACTGGGCATTGAGTCAGAATTCGGTGGGAGTGCGACGACCGCATTTCAAGGTTACCTCGCGAGGGTCAAAGTTGATGAATGGAATTGGCGTCGAGTCGAGTTCGCTCTTTCCACGGTTAAGAAGGTGGATCCGAAGCCCATTCGAGCCGATCTGACCGACAATCTTGCAAAGGCCAGGCATTTTGTCGATGCGCTTGAGCAAATGCGGTTGACCAGCACGTCGAGCGAATCCGACTATCCGCGTTTGGCCGTGTCGTTCTTGCTGAACATCGACCCTGCTTTGGCATTCGTGGATATCATCGAAATATCTGGCCCTGAACTTCGCGCGTCGTTCGTGGTTAAAGACCGGGAGAAGTTCGTTGCCTTGATGTCCACGGCGCACGCTCGCACCGCAATTCAATCATTGATCATTCTTAATCCAGCAGGTGATGAGCACCGGGCAACTGTTCAAGGCCGTGTGGCGCCAACAGTGCCAACGGCGCAATCGCGGATGCTTTGGAAGGACGGCATGGAAGCTGAAGTCCGCCAGGCCGTTACGGCGGAGATGGTTGACCGTGGGTATCAATCGCCCGCGACCAAGGTCGAAGTGATCAATACCGTACCGAGCCTGATGGCTGTCGAAGGTTCCATAACCTTGCGGAATGCTTCGGCGGCGTCGGTAATCGGATTGATGGAGGTTTTCAAGAGCGCATGGGATTCGGTGCCCACGATCTGTAGCGAGATGAGGATCGTGAGGAGAGAAAAGGGCTACGGCGTTCAATATTCGCTTCGTGCATTCTTTCTGAGCGAGACCCCGAAGCCGTTGGAATTTTTAAACTGAATTGGTCTGCTTCCCCCCCCCAAACAATCCATCCGTTATCAGAGTCTTTACGGCCATTGCGCCCCCAAGGAGATTCTCGATGAAAGGCAAGAGGCATACATTGGAAGGAGCGTGCCGTAATGACTCGATTAGCACTGATGGGAACCATCATTGCCGTCGTCGCATCGATTAGTGCGGCCGCGGTTCGTCCGGAACCTCCCGCGGCGATGGTCGTCGGCAAGCGGTACGCATATATCAGGCCGGTGGTGGTGGGGCTGGCGGATGGGTTGCGGAAGTCGCTGCCGAAGGCCGAGAGAGGGAAACTCACCGTCGGCCCATATAATCACGCGACGGTCGGGCGTTTCGCGGACGATGATAATCCGTTTAACGTCGTGGCCGTCACGACGTGGCTGGATGATCACTCGCGCAAGTGCCTGGCCCGGCGGTTTCCGGCGGGAAGCCCGCAGGCGCAAGCCTTTCTGGTCGGGCAGCGATAGGTGGGGGTGATTGTCAACGCCCGCAATCCGTTGGCCACCATCAGCATCGATCAGATCGGATCGCTGTTGCAGAGCGAAGACATGCGGTGGCAGGCGATGGGCGGGAACCGGGAGGTGGTCAACTGCTACGCCGAAGGCGGCAAATCGTGGTCGCGGAACCTGGTGCGGCTCAGGTGCATGGGGTTCAGCGAACAGGGGGACGGCTACACGACGCACGGCTATCGGCCGTTCCGGGAGGATATGGTCGAGTGCTTTGACGCGGCGGAGGTGATCCGGAAAGTCGCACGCGATCCGCAGGGGATCGGGTTCCTCCAGTACTACAACCAGGACCTGAAGGGCGCGAAGCTGCTGACGATATCGGACTCGCCCGACGCCGAGCCGGTGTCGCTGCGCGAGGGGTTGTTCGTGCAGCGCGAGTATCCGCTGGCCGAACCTTTGTTGCTCTACCTGCATCCCGACGCGCCACCGCTGGCGAGGGCGTTCTGCGAGTTCGCCGTCAGCCCGGCCGGGGCGGCGATCGCGGCGAAGCAGGAGATCATCACGCCGGTGGCGCAGGCGGCGTATGAGGGGGAGTTGCGGATTGCGCGGATGAAGCAGGGCCAGGGCGTTCCCATCAGCGCGGCCGGCACGACGCAGGCGACGGCGCTGATGAACGCGCTGGCGATGGACTATGTGCGACGGGAGTCGCTGATCCAGTTGAAGTATTCGGGCCAGAAGGAACTCTGGGCCGTCAACGAGTTTTTGCGCGGCGGCGAGTTGCTCATTCTCACCATGCCCATCGACAAGATGGACCTGAAGGCGGCGAAACCGAAGTGGGACGAGCTGGCGAGGCCGCGCGTGAAGGTCGGGCACCAGCGGGCGATGACCGATCCCATCGAGGAGCACATCGTCGCGGCGCGGGCGGTCGCGATTGTCGTGCATTCGCTCAACAGGATCGATGCCCTGACGCTCGACCAGGTGAAGGCGATCTTCACGGGACAGGTGAAGGACTGGCGAATCCTGGCGGCGTTTGATGCAAGCCACGATGGCGCGACCGCGATCCAATGCTATGGCACGGATCAGTCGGACCCGAGCTTTGAACTGTTTTACCAACTGGCCGACCATCGCGATTTTGGCCGGCGTCTGGAACGGAAGCGGGACAGTCAGGAGGTCATGTCCGCGCTGTCGATGGACGTGAACGGCATCGCGTTCGTGGACGCGGCCGCGCTGCCCCGGGATCTGGACAAACGCGGCATCAAGCTGCTCGGCATCAGCGACGGCGACACGATGCACTATCCCACCGTCGCCGCCGCGCTGGACGGCGGCTATCCGCCGTGCGCGACGATTGATTTTGCGTACCGCGCGTTGCAGGCATGAAGGCGTGAAGAAAATGAAGCCCGAGGGGAAGCCCACCGCGGCCGCGTTCGCCTGCGGAAGAGTTCTCCACGAATGCGCGCAACCTGACGGACATTACCGAGAGATGGAGCGCTGACTGGGGTAAATGAACCTTCCATTCGCGTGAATGGAAGGCGGCCTCGTTCGAGGCCGACGTTCCCTCGACCAAGTCCGCCCCGGCCTCGCGCGAGGGAAACTTCGCCTTGCGCAAGGGAGACTTCCCCTCGCGCAAGGGAAACTTTGCCACGCGCGAGGGAAACTTTCCCACGCGCAAGGGAAACTTTGCCACGCGCAAGGGAAGCTTCGCCTTGCGCGAGGCCGAGCCGCCCTGGCGCGCTTCCAACCTCAACTTGCGTTCTTTTAACCCTGAAACAGTGATGTGGGGCGGGATGGCGGTCCTGCCGCAATCGTCGAGTCCGGCAGTCATGCGGTCATGCCGGGCGCGCTCTTCACGATCGTTCGACCAGCGCCGCGCCGAACGGGGGGAGGAGCAGGCCGTCCGGGGGGAGGGGCGCGCCGGTGAGCAGGTCGGTCCCGGTTCCCGGGATCACGACGCGCTGCGCGGCGTCGCCGTGATTGAGGAGGCCGAGATAGTCCGCCTTCGCGCCTCGCCGGGCGATCGCCTCGATGTCTTCGGAGGCCTCGATCAGGGGCGCGATCCGCGCGGCGTTCAGCAGCAGGGGCGCGAGGGCGGCGAGCGCCTGCGGGAGGCAGTATCCGGCGATGTAGCAGACCGATCCCGCCCCCACCCGCCGCCGGGTGACGGCGGGCGCGGCGCCCAGCAGCGGGTCGGGCAGGAAATAAGCGAGCGGTTCGGCGTCGAAGGCGGCGATCCGCTCGACGACGGTGGACAACTCGATCACCGCGCCGCCGATCAGCCGCGCGGCGCGGGTTTCATCGGGGTCGGGCAGCGCGGTGAAGTCCTCGATCTCCACGCCGGCGAGGTCGCGCCATAATCCCGGGGGCGGCATCTCGACGAGATGGCAGTTGCGGTTTTTCAATCCACTTTGCGCGCCCAGCACCAGCGTGCCGCCGGCGTGGACGAAGGCGCGGCAGGCGGAGACGATCGCTTCATCGACGATCCTGAGATGCGGCGCGATGAGCAGCCGGTAATCCGACAGGTCGGAGTCCGGCCAGACAATGTCCACGGGCACATGGCGTCGGGACATCCCGGCGATCCACCGGTTTTGCTCCCACGCGCCCGAGCGGTTGTAAGTGTTGATGCGGCGGTCGTTGGTTTCGTTGTCGAAGTCGCGCAGGACGGCGACGGCGCGGGTGATCGGAGCGTCCAGGAAATCGCGCGGCGCGCGGCGGATCTCCTCGGCGACGGCGCTTGCCTCGCGGATGCGGCGGTTGTCGCGGTCGTCGGGATCGAGCAGGCCATGCCAGTGCTGCTCCGATCCATACGGGCACGTCCGCCAGCGGAAATGGCAGACGGCGCCGGCGCCGTGAAAGACGCTCTGCCAGGCCCAGAGGCGCAGTTGTCCGGGGAGCGGGGTGCGCTGGAGGTATTCCATCTGCCCGCCCGGGCCGGCCTGTTGCTCGAGGATCGCAAAGGGACAGGAAAGGCTTCGCGCCTGCTGGAGGGGAAAGGCCTGGCCGGTCCATTCGTTCCAGAACAGTGGATATTGATCGTGGGAGAAGAAGTCGATTTGCCTCACGAGGCTTCGGCCGTCAATGTTGGGGAACAGCCCGTTGTGGGTGATCTTCCATCGCGGCTCGCGGGCGCGAAGGATGTCCGCCTGCCGCCGCGCGAAGCGCGTCACGCAGTCGCTGATGAAGCGCGTCTCATCGAGAAGCTGCGTGGGATTGTGAACCGTCGCGGTGGGATGGGGCAGGTCGATCTGCCGCCAATCCGTATACGTCTGCGACCAGAACGCCGTGCCCCAGGCGTCGTTCAACGCCTCGGGCGTGCCATATTTTTCCTTCAGCCAGGCGCGGAAGGCGATGGTGTCCGAAGGGGCATAGCTGACGTCCATGTGGCAGTTGAATTCGTTGTCGAGCTGCCACGCGATGATTTGCGGCTCATCCCGATAATGATCGGCCAACGCGGCGCAGATGCGATCGGAGAGATCGAGGTACTTCGGCGAGGTGTAGTTGTAGATTCGGCGGCCGCCGTGGTTCATGGGGATGCGCTGGAAGTTCCATCGCAGCACTTCGGGATAATCGGTCGCCACCCACGCGGGGGCGGCGTAGGTGGGCGTGCCCATGATGACCTTGATGTCATGTCGGCGACAGAGATCGATCACGCGGTCGAACAGATCGAACTGGAACTTCCCCTCGGTCGGTTCCCAATAGCTCCATGCGCCTTCGCCGAGGCGGATGAGGTTGAACCCGCAGCCGGCCATGCGGGCGATGTCCCGCTCATGTCGGTCGGGATGCCAATGCTCGGGGTAATAGCAGACACCGTAAAGAAAAGGATCCCACATGGAGGACAGGATAGTGGAGGAAGACGGGGTGACAAGGCGAGCGGGAAGGGCGATTGAATCGGCCGGGGGTTTGTGTTTCACTGGGGGGCGTGTCGCGGTGTCCTCGGGATCGCGAGAGAAGGGCCATGGGATGAATTCATCGAATGAAACGACTCGCGGCGAACCGGCACGCGAGGGCAGGCCCCGCGGGACGCGCGGGAAATGGTTGATCGTCGCCGTGGAGGCGGCGCTGGTGCTGGCGATCCTGGGATTGCTCGTTGCGACATGGCT
>CAYUNS010000063.1:7122-12498 GCA_964446155.1 uncultured Tepidisphaeraceae bacterium
CCGGCGAAGCACGGGTTCACATGGCTGCCGGCGCTGATCGGAGCGCGGGAGGTGCGGTGATCGCCGCGGGGAGGCGGGAATCATCGCATGCCGGGGGTTTCGAGATCGCGGATGTGGAGAAGGCCCATGAGGGATTCATCCCTTCCGAAGTCGATGGGTCCGGCCCAACTGGCGGATTCGCCGGTGGCGTGATTGTGTTGGACGAAGTTGAACCGGAGCAATGAAGGCCGGCCGCGATCGGGGTCGGTGAGGATTTTCCAGGGGATGGCCAGCTCGCCGCGCCAGTCTTCGCCGTCGATCGTGCGCGCGTAGCGGACGCCGGCGCCTTCAAACGGCCGCCAGGGATCGACGTGCAGGCGCGGATCGAGCTTGCGTTCGATCCAGTGGCTGTTGGGTTTGCAGACGATGTGAACGATCGGCCCGAGGGTGTTGTCCACGTAGACGGGTTGAATCATCATCTCGACCAGGTCCTCGCCCCAGGCGCGGCGGAACTGGTACTCGACGAAATTCCGCATCGCCATTCCATCGAACGCCGAGACGCCGGCGACCTTGAACGCGAGATAGAAGTGGTCCCTGGCCCAACTGGTGTAGACCGTCGCGGGCGTGGTCGCGTATCGCATCCGCTGCTTCTGAAGCGAGGGGCGATCGAGCATCCGCACCAGCGCGCCGTGGTGAATGGCGTCGGCGCCGCTCCAGTCCTCGAGCGAGCCGTTGATGTCGAGCACGCCTTCGCGGCGATCGCTGGCGGCGATGGGGAGCATGAAGCGGATGGGCTGCGATCTCTGGGTGAAACCGTGCCGGAAGGTGATCTCGATCGGCTCGTTGACGGCGGGGCTGGCGATGGCGTCGAGATTGTATCGGGCGTTGAGATTGAACCGCCGGACGTGGTACATCGCCAGCGCCGCGATGGGGAGCGGCTGGGGGCGGACCTCCCAGCCCTTTCCGACCGCGGTGAACTGCAAGGTGTTGCCGGTGGGCGTTTCGTCCGAGGCGTTGTAAATGTCCATGCCGATATCGACCGAGATCCAGTTGCCGCCGGGACGGCTGTTGTGGAGGGTGTCCCACCAGTAGGCCGCGCCGCGGGGCATGAGCAGGGGGCGTTCCTGGGGCTTGATCCACTGGAGCGTGCGCAGGTTCAACTCCTGGCGTCGGGAGGGTTCGACGGCCTGCCCCGGCGGACGAAGCAGAATGGTCTGCGCCAGCAGATGCCGCACCTCGGTCCAGGCGTGCGGGTCGGCGGCGCCGGACATCAGCGCGTAGACGGGATCGGGCGGCTGATTCGGCTGAATCTCGACGGGACGGGTCATGAGGCGCGCCATGACCAGCGCGTTGAGCTGCTCGCCGCGCTGTTTGGCGAGATGGAGATACTCGTAATCCTGCTGGGCGCGGCGGACCCACTTCAGTTGGATCGTCGGGACCGGCTTGTCGAGACCGAACCATTCGCCGGGATAGAACCAGACGACTTCGCCGGGGTCGATCGCCTCGGACGGTCCGGCGGTTTGCGGCAGCGCCGCGTCCCACTGGACGAATTGCGCCTGCCGGAGAAAGGCGAGCCATGCCCAGAGGCGAACGTCGTATTCATTGCCCCCGGCGCCGACGTAGGGGATCAGACCGGAGAGGCTGGCGCGCAGCCGCCGCATCGGTGGGGGGAGGTCGTTCGGCCAATGACGGACGGGAGGCGCGGAGACGAGTCCGGGGCTGAGGGTGATGAGCCGCGGAGCGGTGGGCGGATCGATCAGTCCGGGGCTGGACGGGGTGGAGAAACGAACCTGGTCGTCTTCGAGGGGCGTGGAGACGCGCAGTCGCGGGTGCGCGCCCAGCACGTCGGCCGCCAGCGCCGAGAGACGCAGGCTCTCGATGCCGGTGACGCGCCCGATGACGCGCTGCATGAGGCCGTCCGTCGTGGTGGGGGAGATGTCAACGGCGGTTTGCGTCAACCAGCCGTTGGCGTCGAAGTGGCGCGCGGCCTCGGAGAGATAATCGAGTTGCGATTGGCGATCGAAGCGATCGAGATATTCGGCTTTGGGCAACGGCCAGTGACCCAGGGGCACGCGGTCCGCGAAGGCGTCCCCCTTCAGCCACGGCGCGACGATCGAGTCGAAATCCCGCCAGTCCACCTGGGGGGGCAGGCGCGGAACCCATTTCACCGTGGGCTGAAGCTGGGGAATGACGACCTGGGCGCGATGCCGCTGCGCGGTCTCGACCATCTCGTCGAGGATGCGAACCGCGGGCGTGTAGCGTTCCTCGTCGCGGTTCAGCAGCCGCGGGGTGACGGCCTCGAAGAAGGCGGGATAATGCCGGACGAGATCGTTCCAGTGCAGTTCGGCGATCATGTGGAGATGGCGCTCGTCGGGAAGGACGAAGTCGTAAACGGCGAGGCTCACCTGCGTCGATGAGATCGGCCGGCGGACGCCGCTTGCGAGGAGGTCGCATGCGAAGGTGAAATCGCCGGGCCTGGTTTCAGGGGGGATGTGCAGATCGATCCAGAGCAGGATCGGCTCCGTGCCGCCTCCGCCGGGAGGGGATTGAAGATCGTCCAGGGGGATCGCTCCATCGGACATCGCCGCGGGCAGAAGGGCGCGCGGCAGCCGGCGGGCGGCGACGCTCGCGCCCGTGTGCCGCACATAGCCGGCGCGGTTCAGATCGATCGGCATGGCGACGATCCGCTGCGCGCTGAGATGGGACAGGTCGATCGTGTCCTTGCCGGAGACGTGTCGGGGCGCGCCGATCCGAAGCGAGTAACGCCGGGACGGATCGCGCGCGGGCAGGTCATGGACCGCGACGATGAAACCGATCGATTCGTTCTTGGCCGCGGCGAGAGCCATCGGCGAGGGCAGCGCGAGCGGCTTGATCGGATCGTCGAGCGAGACGAACGTCACGGATGGGACCGCGAGATCGCCATCCCCGCCCGCGTGTTTACCCGGAATGCACCCCAAAGCGACGAACATCGCCGGAAACATGAGGAGCGCCACGAGCCAGCCGGAAGCGCGCCGGCATTGCCCAGTCGTTGAGCGGCGGGCACGCGATCGCCTGATCTTTCGTCGCGGAAAACCGAAGGGTCGGAAGGAGTGACGGATCAAAATCAGAAATCCCAGGGGTTTTGTCGAGGGTTGAAAATCTCGAATTCGGGCCAAAGACGCAGGAATTCCACGATGCGGGTCCGATTGCCCGCCTGTTGCGGATCGTGCCGCGATCAAGGTGGCACGGGCTTTGTTTTCGCTTGTCCGGCATCATACAGAAGGAATGGAAGCAATGACAAGCATGACGCGGCCTTCGACGTATTCACCAAACAGGGATGAAGTCCTGATCGTTTGCGAACAGAAGGATGGTAATTCATAAGCCAACCCATGCGAAGCGGACGGCGTGGGCGGCAGATGCCCGGTCCTCGCTTCGCGACAAGCCTCGTTTCCTCCGCCTGGCCGCACGGCCTCCAACCCTCCGCCGTGCGGCCTTTTTATGCGCAAGCTCTCGGCCGGTCCTTTGTTGTTCGCCGGTGTCCCGCACGACATGGCCCAACATTCCCCGCTCCACTGCGATTCCTTTGACACAACTCGGGGCAGGCGGTCGAGCATCGTATTCCCAATACGCCCGCGCTCGATACGGATCGTCGGGGTTGGCGACGACATGTCTTCAAGTTGTTCGTGGGTGAGTTCACAATCGCGCAGGATTTGACTCAGCAAGCCCAGGCCGGCGTGGACGGGTACGGTCGTTGCCCGGCCATCGGGATGCCGCAGGCGATGATGCTGCCTTGTGTGCGGAGAACCTCAAAGCCATGCTTCTTCAAGGTACGGATCAACTCTTTGCCGGGTTTCCTTTTTGCCATTCCGCGCTCCCGCTACCATATACGGCATGACCAGAGGCACGCGAGTCGTCGTGGGGATCATCGTGGGCGCGATTCTTCTTGGGATGGCGGGGTTGGTGGTTCGGTCGAAGGTGATCCGCGAGATGTCGGACCCATCCGCGCCCGCCGTTTCACCGGCGACGCGCGCGGTCGATCGCGGCGAGGATGTTCTGGAATAGCGCATCCTCATCTCCTTCGACAAAACGAATCTCCATGTCCAGCCGCCAGATCGGAACGCCCGGCGCCTGATCCGCCAGGGGCGCGAGTTTGATCCAGTCCTTTTCGGTGGTGAGCAGCAGGTCCGCGCGATGTTTCGCCGCGAGGGACTGGAGCGCGCACAGATCGCCGGGGGTGTAATGGTGATGATCGGGAAACGATTTCGTCGCGACCAGCGAGCCGGGGAGGGCGCTCGCCTGCTTTTCAAAGCTTTGCGGATCGCCAATGCCGCAGAAGGCGACGCAGCGCCGTTGCGAGAGATCGTCCAGGGCGCGCGGGCCGTCGGGGGTTCGCACGGTGGTGAGGGCGTGGCTGGCGCGATGGATCGGCGCGGCGCTGTGGCGGCGGAGGCGGGATTCGATCGTCTCGAGGGTTGACTGATCCACGGCATCCGATCGCGTGATGACCAACGCGCTGGCGCGGTGGAGGCCGGACAGCGGCTCGCGCAGCAGCCCGCGGGGATGAACGTGATCGTATCCGAACGGCGCGACGGCGCTGATCAGCACGAGATCGAAATCCCGAGCCGCCCGGCGGTGCTGGAAGGCGTCGTCGAGCAGGAAGACATCGATCTCCGGGTGCGACCGGATCATCGCGTCCGCCGCGCGGATGCGGCTTGGATCGGCGCGAAGAAAGACCCGGTTCGCGTGCGATGTATTGAGATGCGCCTCGAGCATCGCCAGCTCGTCGCTTTGCCCCGAAGCGTCGGACTTGTAGCCCCGCAGGAGGATGCACGGGGTCATCCCCGTGTCGCGAAGCCTGTCGGCGAGCCAGCGGACCATCGGCGTCTTGCCGGTTCCGCCGGCGGTGATGTTGCCGATGCTGATGGTGGGGCGGGGGAGCGTTTGTGTGGTTCGGAGGCATTGCCGGTCGTACAGGGCGTTGCGGAGGCGCATCGCGCCCGAGTAGAACGGTTCGGCCGATCGGAGCAGCCCGCGCAGCAGGGACGGGCCGGTCCCGCGCTTCTCGCCGCTCAGGACGCCCAGGCCGAATTGTTCCCACGATTCGTCCATGCCGTTGGCGATTGTAACGCAAAGCGCCTCAAGCGCGGCGCAGCCATGCGTCATCCCGCGGGGTGAACGCGATGGGCGCTTTCGGAACCGCGTCGATTCGGAATTCCTGAAGCATCCGATCGATCGTCGTCGATTCGACGGGGTCCGCTCCGCACCATCTCGCCAGCAGCGCCAGCATCCGCCCGGGCGGGACGCCGAGACGGCGATAATGCGAGAGTCGCGTGTCGCCATGCCGCTTGGCGAGGCGCCGGCCGTCGGTTCCGAGGACCAGGGGAAGATGCGCGTGGCGCGGAATGGCGTCCTGCCATC
>CAYUNS010000063.1:12508-19965 GCA_964446155.1 uncultured Tepidisphaeraceae bacterium
CTGCCATCCGAGCGCGCGATAGAGGAGCATCTGCCGCGGCGTGGAATCGATGAGATCATCCCCGCGCACGATGTCGGTGATCGCCATCGCCGCGTCATCGACGACGACGGCGAGCTGGTAAGCGGCCGTGCCATCCGCCTTGGCGATGACGAAATCCCCCAGGTCCTTCACGAGATTGAACCGCCGTTCTCCCGCGAAATCGTCGGTGAAGGCGAGTGATTCGTCGGGTACGCGAAACCGGATCGCCGGCGTTCGTCCGGTTCGCTCGGTCGCCTCCTGGACCGATCGGAATCGATCGCGGCAGGTTCCGGGATAGACCGCCGCCCCGTCCTCGGCATGCGGCGCGCTGGCGGCGTGATCGATTTCCTTCCGGCTGCATACGCAGGG
Organism: uncultured Tepidisphaeraceae bacterium; assembly: GCA_964446155.1. GTDB lineage: Bacteria > Planctomycetota > Phycisphaerae > Tepidisphaerales > Tepidisphaeraceae > CAYUNS01. Next base: position 12,896 of record CAYUNS010000063.1, read on the forward strand.
ATAGGCCGCTCCCGATTCGAGCAGCGAGTGTACCGCATCCGCGTAGGCCGATGTGCGCCGGCTCTGGTGGACCGGACCGGCGTCCCAGTCGATGCCCAGCCACCGGAGATCGTCGATCGCCTCCCCGGCCGCGTGTGGCTTGACGCGCGGGCCGTCCAGGTCCTCGATGCGGAGGACGATCTTCCAGCCGTTCCGCCTCGCCAACAGCCAGTTGATGAGAAACGTCCGCGCGTTTCCAAGGTGCAGCGCGCCGGTGGGAGAAGGAGCAAGCCGGGTGGTTCGTGTCATCGCGGGATGGACGGCGGTCCTCATTCGAGCCGGGAACGATCCAATACAGTGTGCATTATTTGCACGGTGTCCCGCTGACAAAAGGGCGTTTTCCGGGCAAATCCGCAAAAGAATCCGATTTCGCCAAATACCGCTTGACGCGTCCTGGTTCGGTGCTATGTTTGTTGAGATTCAATCTCAACTAATGGTTGAGTGTGAAAAGAGGCGGCCAAGATACCCCTGGAAGAGTGCTTGACCGCCTGCTGTGACGACAAACCCGTGAAGGCTGCCATCGCCGCGCATTAACCCATCTGCGGCGTGTCCTGTCAAGCCATCTCACGCGCCTGTCGAGCAACGACATGCAACGGCGGCATGGTGCGGTCGTTCACGTTCGTTCATCACATTGACAACGGAAAGGAGGTCATCCGCGCGGGGGGAATCCGCTTTCGTGTTTTCTGATTGCAGATGGGACACAAGGAGTCTTGAGATGAGCAAGTTTGTTCGCGCATTCGCGCCTCTCGCGTTCGCGGTGGCGATGGGTGGTTATGGTCTGACGGCTTCGGGGCAGTATGTCACGGGAGCGTCCCTGATCGATCCGGGACTGTCCGGCACGACGGAGTACAACGGCTGGATCGGCCTGACGTCGGTGAATTACGCCGGGTACGGCGGGTTTCCCGGCTCGGGGGCCTGGCCGGCGAGTATCGGCTCGAATCGCACGGCCACCAATGGTCTGAATCTCTCGGAACCCGGCGACGCGGTTCTGAGAAAAGTGGCCAACGGTACGGGCGGCGGGCCTTATCTCGCCAGCGGAAGCATCTACTACGGGGGATTCAGCGGGGATATCAATAACGACGGCGGCACTCTGGCCGTTCGCGATGAAACGCCGGTGGCGGGGCTACAAACCGTCACCTTCCAGATCGAGATCGGCGAAGCCTGGGGCTTCGACTTCTACGATCCCGACGTCAACATCGACGGCGACGAGCTTCCCACGCTCGTCATCAACGACGGCGCGATGGCGTTTCAGCCTACGTCAAATGTGCTGCTTCAGCAGTTCCACAACGGGACCGTGGAGATGCCCACGGGGCCGGAGGATGTTTACATCAACACCTATCTCCTCACCTATGACCTCAGTTCGGTCGTCGAGGAGATCGAGCTGTTCGAGGTGCAGTGGAACGGGGTGCAGCACGCGCAGCTTTATGGCTTGCGGCTGGACCAGTCCGATGTCGCCGTTCCCGAACCCGGGGCGATTGGATTGATCGCGTGCGCGGGCGCGATGCTTCTCGGCCGGCGCCGACGAGCGCGCTGATTGTGGGTGTTTCGTGTGTGGCGTTGGCCGGCGGCGTTTCTGTCGCCGGCCAACGCGGTTTTGTGATTCTTCAATCCCTGCGGAGCAATCGTCATGTCGGACGATCGATTTCCCGTTTCCCCGCGATCGCGGGCGGGCTTCACGCTCATCGAGATACTGGTGGTCACAGGCATCATCTCCGTTCTCATCGGCATTCTCATTCCCGTCGTCGGCAAGGCGCGGCAGCAAGCCCGGATGGCCGTGGAACTGTCGGCGAGCCGGCAGCTCATTCTCGCATACCTCGGTTACAGCACCGACAACCGCGGTTGGCTGATCCCCGGCCACATCGCCAATGATCCCTCGATCAAGGCGATCGACGACATGGGCGTCGCCATCGCGGGCGAGCCGATCAAACGGTGGCCGTGGCGATTGACCGAGTACATCAAATTCCAGATTTACGGTTCCATTCTCGTCAATGAGCGCGCCGCGACCCTGGCGGATCGCAACGCGTTCTGGTGGCATTACATGGTGAGCCTCACGCCGAGCCTGGGGTTGAATTACTATGGTCTTGGCGGTGATTTCAACGCCGCGACCGGCACGGTTTATCCGTCGCATTGCCTGAAGAAGCTGACGCAGGTGTATCGTTCCAGCCAGATGATCGTCTTCGTGTCCGCCCGCGGTCCCGGTATGGACGGCATGGTGGACGGCTACTTCAAGGTGGTTCCCCCGACCCAGTCGTTCGAGTACAGCGCCTCGGGCTGGACGAATGAAACGTACCGCACCAACGACGAACCGGCGGCCTGGGGGTACGTTCATCCGCGCTGGAACCATCGCGCGGTCGTCGCCCATCTCGACGGTCACAGCGAGTTGTTGTCGATGGATCAACTGCGCGACATGACCCGGTGGAGCGATCCGGCCGCGCGATCGGGGGATCCGAACTGGCGGCCTTGATCGCATCTCAGCGATCCGAGCGTTTGCGCCGCGAGGCGAGTAGACGCGAGAGCGTTTCTTCCCTGGAGGAGGTGTCTTCCGGAGGGGCTTGACGGTCCGGCGAGTGGGTCGGATCGCCTTTGGGGATGGGCTTGTTCTCGAAAATCGGCCCGATCGCCTCGCGGGAAGGCGGTGTCGGGGAGGATGGAACCTTGGTCGCTTCGAAGTTCGCTTCGGAAGTCGTTGGGGAGGTGGTCTCCGCTCGGGCGCGGCGGAGGGTGTCGAGCGTTTTCGCCGCCGCCTTCCCACCATCGCGCGCGCCGGGGCGCAGCCACGCCCCGGCCGCCGACAGCGCCCGGTGCAGATCCTGCCGGCTCCAGGCGATGCGTCGCACCGCGACATCCAGCAGCAGCGTGACGATGATCGCGACGATCAACTCTCCGCGCAGGGGGCGTGTCGCCATCACCGGCTGGAGATTGTCGCGGGAAAAGAGGTGGACCGGCGTCTCCAGCGACGACAGCATCCGCCCGCCGGTGCGGAGCGCCACCTGTTGCAGGATGGAATGATCGGTCCGTAGCGCCTGCATCTCCGGCGAACGGGGCGCGATGAACGCGGCGGGGGTCACCGCGGACTGCCCGTGGGCGTCGATCGATTGGACATAAGCCAGGTAGGCGCCCGGACGGGGAGTGCTGAAACTCGCTTCGAACCGATCAGGCGCCTGCTGTTCCAGCCGGATGGAGCGCGCCGGTTGCGATGGGTCCGGGTCGATGATCGTGGCGTGCATGACCGATGCGGGCGGGGCGGATCGTTCCAGCGGGAAGCGCTCGACGATGAGCCTTGCCTCGCCGGGCGAGGCGGAGACGATGCTCACCTCGACATCCCTCGCCGCCGAGCGCGCCAGGTCGCGGATCACATGCGACCAGAAGGCGTCGAAGGCGCCCGACGCGATCCATCCCTCGGCCCATCGGGATCGGGCGTCCGACGTGAACACCGCCGATTTTCCCAGCCCGGCATGACGGACCGCGAAGACGGGGTCTCCCGGACCGCTGCCCAGCACCACCGTGCTGTGCGGGTCCGGGCGAGGCGTGGTTCGGACCAGTCCCGACAGGGGAGGGAACGCGGCGCCGGCGGGTAGATGCCCGCCGGGCGACAGGATCGTGACGGGGATCGTCCCTTCGCGGATCAGCGATTCGCGGATGACGCGCGCCTCGCGGATGAACACCTGTCGCAGCTTCGCCGAATCGTTCACCGCATGGAACCGTCCACCGCCCCATGCCGCCAGCGACGCGAGCAGCTTGTCGTCGGCGTCGGCGCCCACGCCGATGGTCGAAAGGGTGATCCGCCGCTCCCGCATCTGCCGGATGATGTTCTCGTAATCCCCGTCGCCGCTCTGCCCATCCGTCATCAGCAGCACATGCTTGACCGCGATATCCGATCCATCGAGGCGCTGCATGGCGCGCAGCGCCTCTTCGAGCGCCGGCGCGATGCTGGTTCCCCCGGCCGGGCCTATCGCCAGGATACGGGCGCGGGTCGCCTCGGGGTGGGTGTTCACCGCGAGCGGCGCGATCCAGTCGGGGAAGGAATCGAACGCGATCACCCCGACCAGATCGAGGCGCGACAGCGTTTCCAGCGCCAGGACGGCGGACTGATTGGCGATGTCCTGCTTGTTCAGGTTCGAGCCGGGCATTTGCCCGCTCATGGACCCGGAATGGTCGATCACCAGGATCAGCGCTCCGGCCGGCAGCACTTTTTTGCCGGGGATGTTGAGGGTGACGGGGAGAATGTCCTCGACATCGGAGGCGATCCATCCCCCCGCGCCCAGGGATTCGGGTCCGCCGATCATAATCAGGCTCTGACCGTGATCGTGTACCAGCCGGGCGAGCATCTTGTCCTGCCGCGCGTTCAGTCCGCCGGGGCCTCGGGGAATGTCGTCGAGCACGACGGCGGCGTATTGCTGAAGCTCAAGGATGTCGTCGGGAAAATCGCCGGGACCGATGGTGACGACCTCGATCGCGCCGCCGCCGCGAAGCGCCGCCGTCAGCGCGCCCGAGACGCCCGGATCGGCGCGGGTCACATGCAGGATGCGCGATCGGCCGTGAACGAGCGTGACGCCTTCGCTGGTGTTGTTGGTGAAGCGCGTGTCCCCGGAATCCGGCTCGAACATCGCCTTGAACTGATGGACGCCCGACGGCTGGGGCGGCATGGGGAATCGAACGACGTTCAGCCCCGGCTCGAGCGTGACCCGTCTTGCCGTCCGTGGGCCTTGCGCCGATGGATCGGCGGCGTCGATCGCGATGCCCTGGTGCAGCAGGCGCAGGTCGCCGTGGACGAGCGTCGCGCCGTGGTTGCGCAGCACGACCTCGACCGTGAACGGATCGCGTTCGGATCGGGAGGTGGGCGTTTGCACGCGCTCGACGGAGACTTCGTCGGTGATGTGATATTCCAGCGGGAGCACGTCGATGGGGGTGCGCTGCGCCGCGGCCTGGGCCAGCGCCGCGTCAAGGTCTCCTCGCGTGGCGTGGCCGTCCCAGAGCAGCAGGATGCGTCCCATGGTGTCGGTCGGCAGCATCGCCAGCGACAGCCGGATCGCCTGGGCGATGTCCGTTCCGTCCGGCGAGGGCGCGACCGCCGCGGCGCCGCGCAGCGGATTCGCCGCCGGCAGCGACTCGATCCAGGCGTCGGAGGAGAATCGAATCCAGCCCAGGCGATCACCGGGGCGCTTGTCCCGCATCTCGTGGTTGACGAACCGGTCGATCGCGGCGCGCGGTTCCGCGCCGTCGATGCTCGCCGGGAGGGTCGAGCCGCTTTCGTCGGTGGCGATGATCACCGTCAGGTCGTCGCTCCGCCGCACTCCGCTCAACCCGCCGATCAGAAAAATGAGCAGCAGCGCCAGGTCCAGCCGCAGTCCGATGCTCGTCCATTTCCGCCAGGGGTCGATGCCGGGGAACGAGCGCATCCCCAGCCACAGGATGGGCAGCGCCATCGCGCCCCACAGCGCGGCGATCGACCACCACGGCATGAGGGTGAACGTGAATGGAAACCAGTTGCTCATCCGAGGCCCGCCATGGCGGTCAGGTGTCCGGGGTTCGGGTCACAGCCCATGCACCGAGAACTGTCCTCCCTCGACCTTGACCTCGTGCCGGGCGTTGCGCTCGTCCTTGACGACGCGCCCGTCATGCAGTTGGATCACGCGATGGCATCGATGCGCCACCGAAGGGTCGTGGGTGACGAGAATGATCGTTTTGCCGGTTGCGACCAGCTCATCGAACAGTTCGAGGATCTGTTGTCCGGTCTTGCTGTCGAGCGCGCCGGTGGGTTCGTCGGCGAGGAGGATGAGGGGTTCGTTGATCAGGGCGCGGGCGATGCAGACCCGCTGCTGCTGTCCGCCGGAAAGCTGCATGGGTCGATGATCCAGCCGCTGCGACAGCCCGACGCGCTCGGCCAGCTCGATGGCCCGCCTGCGGCGCTCGTTGGGTGGAATCCGCAGATAAAACATCGGAACCTCGAGGTTTTCCAGGACCGTCAACTGCTGGATGAGGTTGAAGTTCTGAAAGATGAACCCGATGCGCCGGGATCGGATCTCGGACAGCTCGTCGTCGGGCAGCCGGCTGATATCCAGCCCACCGAGCACATACCCCCCGCCGGTGGGCTGGTCCAGGCATCCGATAATATTCATCAGCGTGCTCTTGCCCGAGCCGCTGGCGCCCATGATGGCGGTGAACTCGCCTTCGACAAAATCGACGTTGATCGACCGCAGGGCGTGGACCTCGACATTGGTTCCGGGCTTGCGGTAGACCTTGCTCAGATTCTGGACTGATGCGACAAACGACATAGGGACGATTCTAGGACAAGAGTTCCAATCGGGATAGGGCGTCGTCGCCCGCGCAGCGAGAAGATGAACGTGATCGAAGAAACCCCGCCTCCGCCCCTCGTCGATGAATCGGCGGTGGCCGACGCGCGCGCCGGGCGGTGGAGGATGGCGTTGCCGTTGTCGCTCATCGCCCTGGCCTGTCTGTCGGCGGGGGGGATGGCCTATGGAACGCACCCGGACCTGGGCGGGTATGCCTTCGGGCTGGAGCTGATCCTTTACGCGCGCCGTCTTCAGTGGCTGCTGGCGGCGGGGGCGGTGGGGGTGAGCCTGGCGCTGGTGGCGCTGGTGATGGCCGGCCGAAACCGCGCGTGGTGGCTGATCGGGCTGGCGCCGGTGATGGCGCTGTTCGTGCATCGGTTCGCGACCGACCCGCTCAACGCGCTGTCGTCGATCGAGTCGCCGATCTTCACGATGGCGCGGGACGCGACGTTCCTGAAGCCGGACGAATACGTCGTTGGGCTCGAGTTCCAGGGCATCGCCCACGCGTTTCCCTACGCGGTGCTGTTCGAGCATCCGGTGGTGTTTCACGCGGATCACGACAAGCGCCTGCTGCTGATGTGGTCCCGTTATGCGAATCTCGCCGTCGCGACGGAGACGACGCGGGAGATCCGCCCGCGCGACGTGGAAATCCTGTCCATGCCCGCCAACGCGCTGCTGCTGTACAACAAGCGCCTCGGGCAGTTCATCAACGGGCTGACGGGGATGACCGTGGACGGC
>CAYUNS010000063.1:19975-20857 GCA_964446155.1 uncultured Tepidisphaeraceae bacterium
GAAGCCCGCCGGCTTCTCACGGACGCTCCCCACCTTCCGCATGACCTGGGGGGAATGGCGCGGGCTGCACCCGGACTCGCGCGTGCTGCTGCCGCCGACGGGCGTTTACACCGCCTCGCGCGCCCATCCGGTCGGTCCGCGCTACCGGATGCCCGCCGACGGGGAAGTGCCCGCGCATGTGAGCGTCAGCCTGATCGCGACTTCCCCGCCGATCGCCGTCGTGACCGATGACGTCACCGAAGCGCCTCTCAACCTGATGGCCGGCAGGACGCCGGTGCTGGTCTTTCGCGATCCGGAAACGAAGCACATTCGCGCGTTCGAGCGGCGGATCGAGGACGATCTCACCCCGCGTTTTCGGCCAAAGCCTCCGGGCGATCCGCGCGAGGTGTTCCTCATCGACAACGACACCGGCAGCGGCTGGAGCCTCGCGGGGGTGGCCGTGGAGGGAACGGGGGACATGAAGGGCAAACGCCTCGCGCCCCTGCGGGTGGATGAGCACCTTTACTGGGACGTGATGAAGTTCTGGCATCCCGAACTTGAGTTGATCCGCGCCTCCGCCGAGTGAATCCCGCCATTTCGTGGCCCATTCGATCCTTTGGTCATAAATTAGTATAAAAACGGCTGTTCAATCCGATTATTTGTGCTTTGGTGCGCCTTGACGCAAAGTAATAGGACTATACAATCCTCAATATGATTGATATTGAGATTGGGTCTCATTATCAAAAATGGGGGCGGGCGGCGATCGCCCACGGGCCTGTGCTGACAGGGAAGAAAGGGAGACGTGTATGAAGTCGGGATGGATGCAAAGTGTGGTTGCGGCGGCGATGCTGGCGGCGGCGCCCGGATATGCGGCGGTGACGGTGGATTTTCAACTCCTGAGTT
>CAYUNS010000064.1:0-8325 GCA_964446155.1 uncultured Tepidisphaeraceae bacterium
GTTTCACTGAAGGGGATCGCCTGCACGATGCGGTGAAACGCGGCGAAGAGGCGCTCATCCTGGAGGATTCGCCAGAAGTTGGTGAGATCGCCGTTCAGGTCGTTGACGACCTCGCCGACCTGCGAGGGGTCTTTCGCGAGCAGCACCGACCCGCCACCGAAAAACGGCTCGACATACTGTTGATGCGGGGGCATCAGCGCGATGACCCTGGGAGCGAGATAATACTTTCCACCATGCCATTTGAGCGGGGGTTTGCAGCAGCGAGTTTCAGCCATGGAATGATGTTCGCCGACAACCCGATTTCGTCAAGGGGGAACGAAGCCGGCGTTTTCTTGTTCACCGGGAATAGGGGATACCGGCGGCGTCAAGGGCTTTGCCGATTTCGGCCTGGTGATCGAAATCCCACGTCTCCAGGATGCAGGAAACGCTGACGTTGCCCACTCCCGCCGGTCCGAACTCGCGATCGTGATTGATTTCCTTGACGCTGGCGCCCGCCGCCGCCAGCACGCTGGTGAGCCGCGCCAGCGAACCGGCGCGATCGCTGATCTGCGCGACGATCCGCCACAGTCTTCCATCCGCGGCCAGGCCGCGCTCGATCACCTTGGACAGCACCGTCAGATCGATGTTGCCCCCGCACAGACAGAGCACGACCTTCTTTCCCGACAGGTCGAACCGCTCATCCATCGCCGCCGCCAGCGGCACGGCGCCGGCGCCTTCGATGACCATCTTCTCCAGTTCCAGCAATCGCACGATCGATTGCGCCACCTGCGCCTCATCCACCAGCAACAGGTCATCCATCACTTTTCGGATGATCTCGAAGCACTGTTGTCCGATCTCCGCGACGGCCAACCCGTCCGCCAGCGTCGGCTTCGCCTCCACATGCACGACTTCGCCCCGCGCGAGCGATTCGTGAAGCGTGGGCGCGCCGCGCGGCTCGACACCGATGATCCGCACGCCGGGACGCAACGATTTGATCGCCAGCCCCACCCCCGCGAGCAATCCCCCGCCGCCGACCGGCACGATCACCACGTCCACCTCGGGCACATCCTCGAGGATTTCCAGCCCCATCGTCCCCTGTCCCGCGATGATGTCCGGATCGTCGAACCCATGCACATAGGTCAGCCCCTTCGCGGCGGCGATCTCGTTCGCGTGCCGGCGCGCCTCGTCGAACGTCTCCCCGTGAAGAATGACGTTCGCCTGGAAAGTCCGGCAGTTCCGCACCTTGATCAACGGCGCCCACCGAGGCATGACGACGGTGACGGGAATCCCCAATTCCCGCCCGTGATGCGCCAGCGCCTGCGCATGATTCCCCGCCGACGCCGCGATCACGCCCCCTTTTTTCGCGCTGTCCGGCAGCAGCATCAGCTTGTTCCGCGCTCCGCGCTCCTTGAAGCTGCCCGTCATCTGCAAATGATCGAGCTTGCAGTAAATATCGCATCCGCACAGCCGCGAAAGGCTCAGCGAATACGGGCACGGCGTGTGGTGAATCACCCCCCGCAGCCGCTCCCGCGCGGCCAGAATGGTTTCGAGAATGACCTGGCTCATCGATCCTTTCCTCATCCACCCCCTTGCAACCCGTCTTTCATTCGCGGGTCTGCGACGTCAACTCGCGGGCCTTCTTCTCGATGGGTTCGATCTCGGGCACTTCCTTGTCCGACCGTGCCCCAAGCTCCCCGATCCTTCTCGCGGCGACCAGCACGCGCGATTCCATCGCGCCGATCGTGGCATTGTAATGCCCCACCGCCGTATCGAGGCTCGAGCCCAGCTTCGTGAAATGGTTCGTCAGGACGACGATGCGGTCGTACAAATCCCGTCCATGCCTGCGGATTTCCTCCGCGTTTTGCGTGACCTCCTCCTGCCGCCAGCCGAACTCGATCGCCTTGAGCAGCGCGATCAGCGTAGTGGGCGTCGCGACGATCACCCGGTTCTTGAGGCAATCCTCGATCAGCGTCCCGTCGTGTTCCACCGCCGCGTAGAGAAACGCCTCGCCGGGGAGGAACATGACGACATACTCGGGTGAACGGCTGAACTGCGACCAGTAGCTCTTGGCCGACAGCTCCCGCGCGCGGGCGCGGACCTGCTGGCAGTGGCGCTGCAGGTGCAGCTTGCGCGCGTCCTCATCCGGCGCGCCGGCGGCGTCGAGGAAGGCGTCCAGCGCGGCCTTGCAGTCGATGACGATCTGTCGCTCACCGGGGAGGTTGACGAGCATGTCCGGGCGCATCCGCCCTTCCGCGGTGTCCACGGAGGTCTGCTCGGTGAAGTCGCATCGGGCGCTCATCCCCGCCAGTTCGACCAGCCGCCGCAATGTGATCTCCCCCCACTGCCCGCGCGTCTGCGGACGACGCAGCGCGGTGACGAGCTGCGTCGTCTGCGTGTTCAGCGTCCGCTGCGTCTCGGCGAGCGTGCCCAGTTGCTCGCGCAACATGCTGTAGGACTCGACGCGGGATTTCTCGATGTCCGTCAATCGCACCTGGTATTGATTGAGGATTTCCTGCATCGGCTTGAGCATCCCCTCGATCTGGGCCTTGCGCTGCTCGAGCGATCCGGTCGCCTCGGCCGACAACACCGCGAAATTCCGCTTCGCCAGTTGCAAAAACGCCTCGTTGTTTTTCGCCAGCGCCTCGGCCGACACGCTGGCGAACGCCTGCTTCAACTGCGTTTGCGCGTCGTCGAGCAGTTTCTTCTGTTCGATCACGTTCCGGCGCGCCTCCTCCAGTTGCGCCGACAGCGCCGCGGCATTTTTTTCGGCCGACGACAATTGCCCACGCAGCGATTCGGTCTGCTCGCGTTCCCGATTGATCTGATCGACCTGATCGCGCCCGCGCTGCTCCGCCGACGCCACCGACGCCTGAAGCCGCGCCCGCTCCGCATTGCCCCGCCGCTCGCACATGAGAAAGGCGATGACGCACCCCACCCCCGCGCCGATGACAAGCCCGACAACCGCCGTCGTTATCACTGTGATCATGCGCCCTCCAATTGATCCGCCGCGGGGCTTCCAACCGGCCGATCAATGACCGCCCGGCGACCCGCCATGTCCTTCCTCACCGCCGCACTCTATCCAAATCGCCGTTCTTTCGCACCACTATCGCCATATTTCCCTCCGCTGCCGTATCATGGGCACCATGAACATCGTCACCGCCATCACCGGCGCTTCGGGCGCGCTCTATGCGCAGCGCTTCATCCAGGGGCTGGTCGCCGCCGGGGCGCGCCCGCACCTGATCGTCTCCCCTCTCGGACGGAGGCTGCTGCATGATGAACTGGGCATGGAATCGATCGATCTCGACGCGCTCGCGGGCACGTCGTCCCACGACATCACGCTCCACAACTACAACGATGTCGGCGCCAAGCCGGCCAGCGGATCGTTCCTGCACGACGGCATGGTCATCGTCCCGTGCAGCGGCAACACCCTCGCGGGCGTCGCGCACGGCCTGGGCGACAATCTCATCTCCCGCGCCGCCGCCGTCACCCTCAAGGAACGCCGCAAGCTCATTCTCGTCCATCGCGAGATGCCCCTGTCCCCCATCGACGTGAACAACTACAAAATCCTCTCCGACGCCGGCGCCATCCTCGCGCCGGCCAACCCCGGCTTCTATCTCAACCCCACGACCCTCGGGGAAATCGCCGACTTCGTCGCCGGCAAGCTCCTGGACCTCCTGGGCATTCACCATGCGTTCGACACGCGATGGGACCCGAAAACGCCCCGTCCTCCCATGTCCCTGGACGAGCCGTTGAATTCGTAACCCGACCGTCCCGCAAGCCGGGACTGAACTGGACCCAACCGGAAATTCCACCCAACATGACCGCAATGTCCCCCATGCCGCCTTCATCCACCGCCTCGCCGCCCATCGCCCCGATCCCGGCCCGTCTCGCGACCTTCGCGCGCGACATCAAGATCAGCCACACCATCTTCGCCATGCCGTGGGCGATTCTCGCCGCGTTTCTCGCGGCCGACGGCCTGCCGGCGAGCGGGTCGCTCGCCCTCATCCTCATCTGCATGATCGCCGCACGCACCGTCGCCATGGCGGCCAACCGACTGCTCGATGCGGAACTCGACGCCCGCAACCCCCGCACCGCCCGACGCGCCATCCCCAGCGGGCGGCTCTCGCGCGGATTCGTCGCGATGATCCTCGCGCTCTGCTGCATCGCCTTCATCACCGCCACCGCGGGCTTCTGGTTCCTCGATCGCAACCCCTGGCCGATCGCGCTGGCGATCCCCGTGCTCCTGTTTCTCTGCGGATACCCGCTGATGAAGCGCTTCACGCGCCTCTGCCACTACTATCTCGGCGCGGCGCTGGCGCTGGCGCCGGTCTGCGCGTGGCTCGCCATCGCCGGATCGATCGACTTCCCGCCGCTGCTCATGGCCGCCGCCGTCCTCACCTGGACCGCCGGATTCGACATCATCTACGCCTGTCAGGATTACGCCTCCGACATGGAAACCGGCGTCTTCTCCATCCCCGCCGCTATGGGCATCGCCCCGGCGCTTTGGATCTCGCGACTCACCCACGCCCTCTGCGCCTCGATGCTCATCCTGCTCGGCATGGCCTCTCCGGCGCTGGGCATGGTCTATTTCATCGGCGTCGCGATCGCCATCGCCCTGCTGGTCGTCGAGCAAAGCCTCGTCCGCCCGAACGATCTGTCCCGGGTCGGTCTCTCCTTCTTCACGATCAACGGCGTCATCAGCGTCCTCGTCGGCACGCTCGGCATCCTCGACATTTACGTCTGACCGCCGGTTTCCAAAAGTGATGAAACGATTAGAACCCTTCCCCCGCAACGTCTATACTGCTTCGATCATGCAAACCGAGTCGATGTCGTTTCAGGATGCCGCCCTCGCTCCGATCGCCAAAAAAGTGCTGGCCCAAGAGCCGCTGTCGCTCGACGACGGGGTGACGCTTTACGCCAGCCGCGACCTGCACGGAATCGGCCGGCTCGCCAACGTCGTGCGCCAACGCCTGCACGGCGATCGCGCTTACTACAATCGCAATCGACACATCAATTACACCAATGTCTGCGCCCTGAGCTGCAAGTTTTGCAGCTTCTACCGCAAGCGCGGCGAGGAAGGCGCCTACGAAATGCCCCTCGAGCAGGTGATCGCCACCGCCCGCAAGGCCGCCGACACCGGCGCCACCGAGGTCCACATCGTCGGCGGGCTGCATCCCTGGCTCAAGTTCGACTATTACACCGACATGCTCGCCGGCATCCGAAACGCCTGCCCCGACCTGCATATCAAGGCCTTCACCGCCATCGAAATCGTCCATTTCTCCCGCATCAGCCGCATGAGCGTGCGCGAGGTCCTCACCGCCCTCCGCGACGCCGGTCTCGGCTCGCTCCCCGGCGGGGGCGCGGAAATCTTCGACGATCGCGTTCACGATGAGGTCTTCAAGGGAAAAGTCCGGGCCGACCGCTGGTTCGATGTCCATCGCACCGCGCACAGCCTGGGCATTCACACCAACGCCACCATGCTGTACGGCCACGTCGAAACCCCCGCCGAGCGCGTCGGGCATCTGATCCGGCTCCGCGAGCTTCAGGCCGAATCCCTCGCCGATTCCCCCGCCTCCTTCAACTGCGTCATCCCCCTTTCCTTCATCCCCGACGGCAGCGAGCTGGGCGATCTCCCCGGCCCGACGGGATTGACCGACCTGAAGACGCTGGCGATCGCGCGCCTCCTGCTCGACAACATCCCGCACATCAAGGCGTTCTGGATCATGCAGGGCATTTACCTCTCCCAGCTCGCCCTGAGCTGGGGCTGTGACGACCTGGACGGCACGGTCGTCTGGTACGACATCACCAAGCGCCAGGGCGAGGGCGTCCACCAGGAATTTCACGTCAACGACATCCAGCGCCTCATCCGCGAGGCCGGCCGACTTCCGATCGAGCGCGACACGCTCTACCGCCAAGTCACGCGCGATCCGGAAACCGACCGCGTCGTGCGGGAAGAATCCCTCTCCCACACCGGCGCGTAGCGCCGCCTTCATCCACGCGGACAAACGTCATTCCCCCGGCGCTGTCGTTTCCCCCGCCGAGTCGGTAAACCCGCCGCACCCCTCCTCTTTCCATCTCTTCGATTTTCCTTGTATTTGGCACGATTGCATCGGTATCATTGCGTTATTCCGGCGGTCGACGCCGGATCAATTCGGGGATTGGTCGAGAGGTTCCTTGATGACATTGATGAAAATGGCATCCATGGGCGTTGCGGTTGTGGTATGCGCGGCGTCGGGCATCGTCGCGCTGGACGAGTCGGCCGTCCCCGAGCCGATAGGGTTGGCGATGCTGCTGCCGGCAGCCCCCCTGCTCGCACGCCGCCAGCCGGCCTGAACCGCCGGCCTGCGCCAAATACCGCGATGGCAACCTGGGCAATCCCTCTGGGCCTTGCCTCTGCCCCGGAGGCGTCATGCGTCGGGGCCACCGCCCGTTCGTCCCTGCCGGTCCATCCGGGATGCAATCCACGCCAGGGAGGAAATATGCAAAACGAACCCACGGGACAATTTGTCGGTCGGGTTCTTCGACATCTCGACGAGCACGGGTCTCGGAGTACCACGACTCGGTGGCGCCCAGGAAGTGAGCCTTCCACTCCCACGCCCGGGAGAGGAGGCGATTGTGCAAAACGAACCCACGGGAGGAGTGAAAAGCGCAAAACGAACCCATTGCCTGCGGGGTGGCGAAAATGGAAAACGAACCCATTTCTGCCAGAGTGGCAGGATCGGCCGGGCGAGGGGTGGGTGATGGGCAAAAATGCAAAACGAAGCCAAGTGGGATTTCCCTCGCTTCAATCTTGGACTGATTTTCCCTAAGATGCGATGGCTGCGGATTTGGGACAACCTGTCGTAAGGAATTGGTATGGCGCGAACGGCAACTTTGACGATCGATGGCAAGACGATTGAACTCCCCGTGATCGAAGGCTCGGAAGGCGAGAAGGGAATCGACATCTCCTCCCTGCGCGCGGAAACGGGATATATCACGCTGGACCCGGCGTTCGGCAACACCGGCGCCTGCGAGAGCGCCATCACCTTCATCGACGGTGAAAAAGGCATCCTGCGTTATCGCGGCATTCCGATCGAGGAGTTGGCCGAAAAATCGCGATTCATCGAGACCGCCTGGCTGCTGATCTTCGGCCGGCTGCCGCGGGAGGATGAACGCAACCGCTTCAGCGACCGGCTGACACGCAACGCGCATCTGCACGAAGCCTTCAAGCATCACTTCGAAGGCTTCCCCGTCAACGCCCCGCCGATGGCGATGCTCTCGGCGATGATCAACACCCTCTGCTGCTTTCACCAGCAGTTCCTGGTCCTGGAGGATGACGAGGCCTTCGAGGAAGCCGCGGCGAGGCTGATCAGCAAGGTGCGGACGATCGCGGCGTACAGCTACCGGCGATCGATGGGACTGCCCATCAACTACCCCGACCCCAAACTGAAATACGTCTCCAATTTCCTGCACATGATGTTCTCATCTCCTTACGATCAGCACATCGCCGATCCGGAGATCGAGCAGGCGCTGAATCTCATCCTGCTGCTGCACGCGGATCACGAGCAGAATTGCAGCACCTCCACGGTGCGGGTGGTCGGCTCCAGCCGTGCGAACCTGTTCGCCTCCTGCGCCGCCGGCGTGTCGGCGCTGTGGGGACCGCTGCATGGCGGCGCCAACGTCGCCGTCCTCGAAATGCTCGATCGCATCCACAAGGGTGGACTCAGCCCCAAAAAGTGCCTCGAAATGGCCAAGGACAAAAACAGCGGCTTCCGGCTCATGGGTTTCGGACACCGCGTCTACAAAAATTTCGACCCCCGCGCCAAAATTCTCAAAGCCAGCGCCGACAAGGTGCTGAACATGCTCGGCGTGAAAGACCCCCTGCTGGACATCGCCCGCGACCTCGAGGATCTGGCGTTGAACGATTCATATTTCGTCGATCGCAAGCTGTATCCCAACGTCGATTTCTACAGCGGCATCATCATGCGGGCGATCGGGATTCCCGTGGAGATGTTCACGGTGATGTTCGCCATCGGCCGGATGCCCGGTTGGATCGCGCACTGGAAGGAACAGTACGACGATCAGGCCACCCGCATCGCCCGCCCGCGGCAGATCTACACCGGGCCGACCAGATCGAAATATGTGCCGATAGAGCAAAGATAAGATAAACCGGCGGTGGAATTCGTGAAATCACCCCTCTTGCCTGCCGGCGGGGAATCCTTATACTTCTTCGCTCTTCAAAAACAGACACGGAGACAGACATGGCCATCGACGTGAAGCCCGGACAGACGATTCGGGTCACCATCAACAAGACGATCAATCGCGATTCCGCCCGGAAGACGCTCGAACGCCTTTTCCTTCAGGACA
>CAYUNS010000064.1:8335-19991 GCA_964446155.1 uncultured Tepidisphaeraceae bacterium
TTTCCGCCCCCCTCGATGCGCGCAGCAGGAACTTCAAGGAACTGCCCAAGCGCCGCGGCGGAACGATCTGGACCAAGCGCCCGAACAAGCTTCACCCCAATCTCGATCGGGGTGACGCCGCGACGATCAGGACCACCCCGCAGTCCATCCGCGACCTGAACAGCGTCGCGACGTTCGTCGAGATCGCCGCCCAATAGGGCATCGGCTCGCAGCAACAGGAATTTCCCCGAAACCCCGGCCAACGCCGGGGTTTTTGCGGGATGGCCCCGGCCGACCCCGAAGGCGGACACGCCTCCCCTCAGTTCGGCTTGCCCGAGATCATGTTGAGCAGCGCGTCGAGATTGAATGGCTTGGAGAGAAACGACACCGGCTGCCCATGCAGCACCCCCGCCTCGTATTCCCCGCTGATCGCGATCACCCGCCCCGGCCGATGCGACTCGGGCAGCTTGGCGCAATGGTTGAGCAATTCAAATCCATCCATGACGGGCATGCGAAGATCCGTCAGCAACACATCGAACCGCTGGGTCAGCAGGTAGCCCAACCCCTCCTCCCCATCGCGGGCGGTCACCACCTGCGCGCCGGTCTCCCGAATGAGTCTGGCCATCGCAAGCCGTGTTGGAGCATGGTCTTC
Organism: uncultured Tepidisphaeraceae bacterium; assembly: GCA_964446155.1. Classification (GTDB taxonomy): domain Bacteria; phylum Planctomycetota; class Phycisphaerae; order Tepidisphaerales; family Tepidisphaeraceae; genus CAYUNS01. Next base: position 8,967 of record CAYUNS010000064.1, read on the forward strand.
CACCACAAGCACACGCAGCTTCCGCGGATTCACATCGGGCACGTCGAGCATGGCACAAACCATTGTTCAGCAATCTCGCTTACATATCAGGAATAATACACTTCAGAACCGCTCAAACCTCGCGCAAGACGACAGGCTATAACATATTGACGAAACTAGATACTCGTGGGATTCCGCGCCGTCAATCGATTGGGCCTCGTCATGGACCGGCGTTCGGGCCTTCCCGCGCCCGCCGCCAAACCCCGTCGGTTCCCAGTAACTCGTGCGGGCCGAACTGATTTTTGTACTCCATCTTGCGACAACCGTTGATCCAATGCCCCAGGTAGTAGTAAGGAATGCCATTGAGCCGGGCATATTCCAACTCGTACAGTGCCCCGAACCGCCCCAGTCCACGCGAGGCGTGCGCGGGATCGAAATAGAAGTAAACGCTGCTCAGGGATTCAGGGCACACATCGCACAGCCCCACCGCCAGCAGCGTTCCCACGGCGTCGCGATAGCTGAACTCGATCGTCTCGACCGGCGAGTCGTACAGGAACGTTTCAAAGGACTCGAAGGATATCTCCTCCGATTCCCCATGCCACTGCGTCACATAACGCCGGTAGAGAGACAACTTTTCCGCGCTGGCCCGCGGCGCGAACTTCCGGGAGATCCGCAAATCCGCGTTGCGTCGACGACATCGCCGATGGGATTTCCCGACGCGGAATTCATTCACGAGTACGCGAAGCGGAACGCAGTCGCGGCATCGATCGCACATCGGCTGATAGACGACTGTCCCGCTGCGGCGAAAGCCCGCGTCCATGAAGGCATGATACACGCCCGGCGGAAGCTCCCGCGCGGCGAACGCCCGCAACCGCGACCGGCGATCTGAAAAATAGGAACAGGTCTGATCGGGAAGGACCGTCAACGCCACCTTCACCGGCGGCGGCAAGGCCGGCCAGACGCTTCGCGTCTGCGAAGAAATTGGATCCGTCGAATCGGACACCACGCGATGATTGTAGAATCACCCTCCCCCCGCCGCACCCCCGCGCGCATCATCCCCCGAAGGTCTCACCGCAAAGCAAGCCCGGCTCAGTTCCTCCAGAGCCATCGCCAGCAGCGGAAATTCAGCCTCCGACGACCTTATAGGAGGTAGTCATCATCCCATCCGCGAATTTTCCACCTGGCGGCGATGCCCGCCCTGCCCTCCCGCTTCAGCGGGTTCGATGCGATCCGACATAGGCCTGGATTCCATCGCTCCAGTCCATGCTGCTCGGTGCAATCGTTGTGTTCGCCCCGCAGGCTTTTTTCTCACCAACGGAATGCGGGGCGGTATCGAATTGACGGCCGCGGCAACGCTGGCGTTTGTATGCGTTGTGATATTGCGTTTTCGACGGCAGTTTCGTGCTCGGAAGAGTGCCGGCGAAAGGATCTAAAGGTGACATCCAAAATGGCATTTACTTAAGTGATTTTCGCTCAGAGGATCCCTGTTTTAGCGCAACCAATGCAGTTGAGCCAGCCATTTTGAAGCTTTAAGTGAATGGCATTCTGGATGTCACCTTTTTGATTCCCCGGCCGATGCGAGGTCGGCACGGGCGTTTCCGGGCGCGATCTCCGCCACTGGCGTTGCGCACCAGCACCATGTCGGCCGAGGGATGGTCGCTTCAGGCCTGACGTTGCTGATCCTGCTCGCGCTGACGAGGCGCCTGTGCCGCGTCGCTGAACGCGTTGTAGGCGCGGGCGGGGATGCGGAGCCAGCCGCCGGTGCGGACTTTTCTGAGGACGTCGGCGTCACTCATGGTTCATGTTCCAGGTTCCGGAAGGGCAGATGCCAAGCAGGCCAAAGTTGCCGTACTCGTAGACCTGCTCGACGTAGACGGCCATCGGCGCTCGCACCGCCCGACGGCCCGGCCGAACGTGACGTAAACCCTTGCGATTGCTGGCGGGAACGAAAGAACCCCGCGACCTTTCGGCAGCGGGGTTCTGCGTTAACTGGTCGGTCGCGTCGTTTCGCAACCTAAGATAAAGCTCCCCGAAGGCAACCCTCTTCATAAGCTCTCTCTGCGGTCGGCACGCGAAAAGAGCCATCGGTACGACGACTTGTCAAAGAGCCACGCTGCTGCTCGGGCGCTATTACTTGGTGCCCTGGCTTCCGGACTCGACCAGCCTCCCGATGTCGCGGAACCGCGGATTCTGGGCATCGCATTGAACCGCCCACGCCGTCACGCTGGTGAGGCCCGCGGGTTTCTCCCAAATCCCCCACATGTTGAGCGTCAAGATCGCGCCGTCAATCGGACGTTCGGAGGGATAGTCCTCCGCCCGCTGGACCACCAACGACTTCATCGCGTCGTTCACGAGGGTCTGAGCAACCTGGAGCGGATGTTTGTCGCCTTGCCGGAAGTCGAGGAACTTCGGTGCCGAGTCGAAGGCAGCCCGAAACACGATGATGTCCAGCCCGATGACCACGCAGCCGTCCATGTTCTGGTTGGCCAGTTGGCGGTATCCCTTCGACAGGTGCTCGTGGATCTGTGCCTCGCTCGACGGGTATTTGCACGCCATGCCGAGCTCGCGCGCAAGCCCGTTGCCGCTGACCACGACATCGGGCTCGCGGAGGGCCACCGCAAAGCCCGACCGCTTGAAGATCGTCGCGATCTCCAACTCGTAGAAATAGTCCTTGGCCTGCTCAGGTGAGAAATCCTGGGTGAGCGAACCAGACAGAACCTGCCTTAGCCTTTTCCGCAAGGCACCCGCTGGCTGGTCGCTCAGGGCGACGACCGCCTCGGTCAGCCGCTCATTAGGTGACATATTGACGGGATCGGTAGGGTCGTTGGTACAGGCCATCGGCGCTCTCCATGAGAGGCGATGCCCGCAACGACCTCCGCTTAGCGGCAGGGTCAGATGCCTGGCAACAAGAATGGGGGTGACCAGCACACTGCTGGTCCCCTCATCTCTTATTGACAGGATTCATTTAGGAAATGGTTGTGTTCGGGGTTACTTGGCAACCGGATTGTTAACTGGGCGTGTTTTTTGGCGCGAGAGGTGCCATGTGTCCTGGAGGCCAACCACTGATTCTGATGACAAAGCTGGTCATTTATGGTCGAATGCTCTGGAAGTCGCAATATTCAACCGTTGGCTCAGATGCCTGTAGCGTGAGCATCGCGTACAGCCGTGATTGCGACATTCCCAACCAGGTTCGATGGAGACACAAATGGGTCTATTCAGTTGGCTGTTTGGAAAATTGAAGCCCACGCAGCATCCTAGCCTGAAAGATAGGGAGCTACTCGGGATAACTAAAAAATTTGTCGTATGCAAAGGCAAACGAGGCATAGAGCGAATATCGAGTACCGTTTCCGGCAAAGACTAAGTCTGAAAAGCAATTGCGCAAAAAGCTACAATCGGCTTTAGACGCGGAAGCCATGTTGCCAACAGGAAGCGAGGTAGTTCACCACTATCCTGTCAGCCAGCCGCCTTGGGCTGTGGACCAGCCGTAAAAAACGTCAGAGCTCCCAACCTCTTTTCTTCTTCCCAATAGACCTTATCCCCCTGACAATCAAAAAGCGGCAGCGAAGGAGCCATGCGAAACCGAAACGCTGCTGCGATGTGGTCGTGTACATCCTGAATCGTACGATGATCAAAACGTTCGAGATGAGCTAACAGCGTACCTATTTCCGTTTGTGCGTTAAGGGACGCTTTGTATTGATGACCGCGTACGATCAGGCGATCCACCCATTTGACGATCGTGTCACTGTAACTGGCGTGCTGAATCCTCATCACACGCTTGTTGTCATCGTCATGAAATTGGGGAGCTACAATCAACCTACATCCCTGCAAACCGTGATGATTCATGATCCGCCGTTTGTACTCAAGAGCCGCTACCGGTTAACAAGCCGTTTGCCAAGTCGGCTCTGAGCATAACCATTTCATAAATCTCAAATCTGTCGTGAGCGAGATTCGCATGACAGAATCAAAATCCATACGGATCTGTCCAACCCATGTTTATATTGTGTTGGGTAATACTCAAGTTTTTCATGAAGGCGCGTTTATGATCGTCACTGACATTCCAGCCGGCGAGCATGGCGCCGCCGGGGCCGTTACTGCTTCCACTGTAGCTTCCACCACTGCTGGGTCTGTAACTGCTCAAGCTGGCTGGATCAGGCGGGTGGGCGGCCAGCCAGCGGAGGCGTTTTTGTTCTTTTTCTCGGGCCCAGTATTCCGCAAGTGCCTGAGCATCACGCTGCTTAGCGCTGGCGAGCATGGCATTAAGCTCTTTTTGCAAATGCTCGGCGGAGGTTCGCTCCATGACCTGTTTAATAAATTCGACGGTAGGACTTGGCATGGCTTTGGCGATGTCGTACCACGAGTATGCGCCACGCTCATCGGCGACGCTCATGCACCATTTATAGTTGCCACTGTCTAGACATCGACTCCAGTTTCTGTTGATCCAGTCGAGGCGTTTTTCCAAGGCTTCCTTGGCCTTTTGTGCAATGTAGGCATCTCGTACCTTCTGCAGTTTGGCACGGAAGGCAATTTCTCGCTGGTGCATGGCCGTGAGTTGAGGAACCGCCTCTGAGGGGCTGGCAATTTTGGCGAAAACGGTGGCAAACGAGCGATCGTCTTTCACCTTGCCAAATGGGTCGACGATGCTCCAGCCTTCCCACTGAACACAAGCCATGAAAACACGCTCATATTGCCTGCCGTCGGTGTACGTGTTGGTAAAGCTTGAGGTGTTGTCCTGATGGCGGTCGATCCAGGGGACGCGAACCAGTTGCAAATCCCAGATCCGTGGCTCAACGGGTAATGGCGAGAAGTCACCGCGAACCATGGTCCAGCGGGCGTTGAAGACGCGCCCGCCGCCTGGAAGATCGGTAAAAGGCGTGGTCGCATCGGTGCGCTTACGAACCAGCCAGCGTTCAACAGTGCCTTTAAACGGTTTGACGGCAGCTTGTGATCCGTCATCCTGCTGCCAATCTTTATTAAACGGGCGATAGCCGATCACGTCGCGGGGCGAGCCGAATCGGCCGTTCTCATCGAGAATGACCCACAGGTCATCTGACACATTCGTACCCGGCGCAGTCATGGCCAGGAAAGAGACGACCGCTCTGCTGCCGCTGGGAAGCAATTTTGTCATGCTCTGGGCATGGAAGGTGCGGACCGGCTGGTCGGTCGCCATGAGATACCGGAGTTGCTCATCAAGTAGAAGCGTCAACGTCCGGTTTTGTTCGTCCGCCCCCGTCAGAATCGAAAACTTGCCTGCCCCTGTGAACTGGCTTTGAACCGTCTTGCCCAGCACGCGCCCATAAACCAGCGGCTGCGTGACCGGCAGCGTGCCTGCCTTATAAACCGGGTAAACCTCAAACTGAGTCAAAGGACGCTCGGGCGTCGAAGCGGGATCAGCCCGACCGAGCACCGACGCATATTTCAAAGGATTGGGCGTATATGAGTAGCGGTAATTTACCGAAGGTTTCAGATACGTCAGAGCCAGCAGCACATCGGTGACGGGCATTTGGCCTGTCGCCAGGTCGAGCTTGCGCCATGCTGGGGTCGTGGTCTTGTTCAACCTTGCATTGATCGAAACCAGTCGCTCTTCTTGCGTGTGTACATAGACTCCGACACCGGGAACGGGCACAATTTCCCAATAACCCAACGGCAGGATGACTTGGCCGGTGTCTGAATCGACAAGCTCGTAAAACCCACCGTTCCTGGCATGGATCGTTTGGTGTTGGGTGTACTTGACGTCCGGTAGCATCGTCCAGCCTGTTTGGGTCTTCCTTCGATCGATGAGATGACGTACTTTGAGCGTGACCCGCCTGTCGCCGATGGGGATTGGCCCAATCTGTTCCATTTTCGACTCGGGCTCCAGGCGATTGCGCCAAAAGTCCGGGTGCTCTTGGAATTGCTGCTGCTTGAGTACGGTACGCTCGGCCATTGTCTTGGCTGGCGTGGTGGCGCTACAGCCAAACAGACCAGCAGCAGTTAAGACCAAGGTGAACAGACCGCAAGCCAATCGTGTGCCATGTCTCATTTTCATTGTATCGACCAATATACAGGCAGATATGAAGATTGCTATATTAGTTTATAAAATCATATTGATAATGCAATTGTATCAAAATAACCTCGGTAGCCACGTAGACCTTTACGTATGGCGCGTATCTTACCAAACGAATACCATAGCACCGTCCAAATGAACGATCCAGTCACCAAAATTACCCCAACCGACATTTCCCATATGGCTCCCGCCGGCGACCACCGCCGTGGGTCATGGCCAGTGTATCGCTTGATCGGCACGGTGCCTAGCGGAATCTTGGCTATAATCGGCCTCGTATACGACCCGTGAGCCGTTTGACAAGACCAGTTGGGCCTCCAGTGCGAGCTTTTCACCACGTGACTACAGACCGATCGCGCTGCCTGGACATGGTTCGTCATGCGGAGGCTGTGTTGCTCACGGCGGTGCCAAGCATCACCTATTGAAACGTGGGAGATAGGCACGCCGCCGATCGATTTAGGAAACGGTTGCCTTCGGGGTTACTTGGCAACCGGGTTGTTAACTGGTTGGGGTTTTTGGACGCGAGAGTTTGAGAGTTCCGGGCCAGAGAGGTGCCAGGTGACGCCGAACGACGGATTGATGCGTTCTGATTGCGCTCTCGGTTTGTGTCGGCGTTCTTCGGACAGCGCGTAAACCCCTGCAATTACAGGTCTAAATGGAAAAACCCCGCGACCTCTCGGTGACGGGGTTTTGCGTTAACTGGTCGGTGCGGTAGATTCGCACCAAAATGGAAAGCTCGGCAGGTAGGACTCGAACCCCCCGAAAAACGCCACTGGCGCTATCAAAAACGCTGTAGGCCGCACAAAATCATGTCCGATTCGGATTTGCAGTTGATCGTGGATGCTTGGCCGACGTTGTCGCCAGCGCTCCGGGCTGCCGTTCTTGCCGTTGTTCGATCCGCCGGTTGATTGCAATCCGAAGCATGATCGGCCACGCGAGCGGGACGGGCGGTAATGGCTACGCCATCCGCCCCCCGCCGCGTGGTTCACCTTTCCCCCGCCTCCCGTCCCTTCTGCCTCGTTCTTCCTTCGCTTCCGCCCCCCCCGGACCGGGGATTCTCAACGCCTTCCATGGCTCATTGCGCCTTTGTCCTGCTGTGCCTCTGTTGCGGAAATGCTGGTTGCGTCCCCCGTCGAGTTGCTTGCGAGCTTGTCCTCCCCTCAAAACTGCACATGCTTCGAGAGAAAGCTTCAAGAAACCGCGTTTTTGGCGCAAAAACGCCGATTGTCGAATTGCCGTCCTCGTCTCTGTTTTTGGTGCAACAGGACAACAGGGAACCGAGCGTAATCCTCGCTCACAATACAACTGTATGAATTCATCGTAACTTACAGCAATCCGAAGGCGTTACATCCTTCGGATGTACATTAATATATATGCCGGATTTTCCATGTTTTGCAAGAGAAAATGTACAAGCTGATGTACATTTATCGAGGCGGTTTTCGCCCGACCTTCGGGGTATCACCCCGACGGAGAACTGCCGCAAATCGAACCCCTCGGGTCGTGCGGTGGGTGAGGAGGGAGGACGACCCTTTTCGCCCGGCCCGGTCGGTCTATATTCGTGGGTTCCGACAACGTGTAGCGCAGTTGCACCACGTGGCGTGAGCAGACCAAAGGCCGTACAGCGAACGGCGCTCGCGAAGCGAATCGGCCGCGTAGGCCGTGGGTATAGGAACGCATGGAACAGTCGGATGAGCAAGCAGGCACAGAAGAACCTCGGCAGGTGGATGACAGGGCGGAACCCGTTTCTGGCGCTCCCTACGGCTGAACTGATGGCGTCGCCAGATGGTCTTGTGGATGCGCTGCGGATTTTGTCTCAAGGCACGAAGGAAATTGAGCGTTTGCGGCCGTCGACGCCACCGCATGCGTGGCTGCGGCTTTATCGCGATCACCGCCGGATGATGGCGACGCTCATCGACTTGCGTTATCCGTCGAGAGATCCGAGCATCAAGGTATCGCAGTTCCTGCTTCCCCTTTGCGATATTGCGCGTGGACTGGGAACGCTGTCACGGGAAGAGAAAGAAGCGGTGGCGGCCGTAATGGTAGCTCCGGAATTCCATGGGAACGTCGAGCAGATCACCGCTGGCCTAAACCTGTTGACCCGCAGGGAGTGGAGCAGTCTGTTTGGGGATGATCCGTCCAATATGAACGATGGCTTTGAAGAACTGAGGCCGTCGGGGATTCTCCAGTTCCTGGTGATCGTCTGGCTGCCGTGCATACTGCTCGCGCACGATTACCCGGGGCGACTGCTGCGCCGTGCTCGCCAGGGCGATATCGAAGCACTGGAGCATCTTCTGCGAATCGACAAGACGATACTGCATGATCCACGCATTGCTGAACAGTTCCGCGATGCCTGGTTTATAGGAGGGCGACGGAAGTTTGACCGGATGACGAAGGCGCTCGCCGGCAAGCCGAAGCAATTGAGCAGTAAAACGACCAAGATACGTCTCGCCGCGTTGGCGTCCCGGTTTCACCAGGGAGCGGGCGGCATTGATTCGCCGGAACTGCGAGAACTGTCCGACATCCTCCAGTCCATGCACACGAAGGGTAAGGAACGGATTGACTCGGAGCTGCCGGAAAGTCCTGAAGCGTTTGCCAAGGCAATCCAGCGGTTCCGGAGTACTTGGACTCGAATCCTGCCGCCCCAACCGGACAAAAAGAAAAAATGAACTGTCCGGGCGCTGGTGACCATGAAGTCCTATATAGGGCGACATGGCAAACACGAAGCAATCGGACAATAAGGAGTCGAGGCAGGCTGGCCGGGGCGGAGCAAGCGGCACCGCCGCCGCCCGCCCGGCCAATGCGGATCCTCTCCATCCGCACCTGGCGAAGTCTGTAACACGCCAGGTGCTAATTTCAGAACCTGCCAATTGGAAGCACCTTCTGACTGGCATCGACTCCCTGGATTTGGGCGTCTATGTCGAGTGGCCGGACCGCTGGATCGAGCTCGTTCAGTCGATGGCGAAAGCGAAAGAGAGTGCTGCGGGGACCAAAGGCATTCCCTGGAATCGCTCGTCGTTGGATAACGTGCTGATTCTGCCTGGCGGCAAGCAGCCGATGTATGCCTTCCATCTCCAGACGCCAGAACTGCATATCTTTCTGGCTCGAGCCAACCACTCCACCAGGTATCCGAATGTCTATGTCTCAACGACCGCGCAGGCGCTGTGGCTGGACCGTCCGCGCCCGACCATCGAGCGCATTTCGGACTTCATCATCGGCTGGGGCGGGAACATCGAGCGAATGCAGGTAAGCCGGTGCGATCTCTGTTGTGATTTCTTGATTCCCGGCGGGCTGACACTCGACTTTCTCCGCGAATTCAAAGTTTCACGTTCGCGGGCATGGAAGCCATACCTGATGGGTGACAGCCTCGAAACGTTCTACGTCGGCGGAAATGGTGGCGAGCTTCAATGCCGCATCTACAACAAAGCAATTGAAGTTGCCCGCGACGGAATCAAGTCCTGGTTCCTCAACCTGTGGAAGATCGAGGAACTCAGCGACGTGTGGCGGGTCGAGTTTCAGATTCGGCGTGATGTGCTGAAGCAATTTCGCGTGGACAGCTTCGATGATCTGGTCAAAAAGTCCGGTGGCATATGGACAAATCTCACATCCTCTTGGCTGTCATTCCGCCTACGGGATGATCCAAATCCAACTCGCCGAACGGTGCATCCGTGGTGGCAGGCCGTGCAGGAAGTGGCGATCGACTTCGGATCAGGGCTTGAACTGAAGCGACAGCACAAACGCCCCAAATCAGCATTGGCGGAATGGTATATCGCCCACGGTGCCGGTTGCCTTGTCGGCTACGCCGCCCGGAGGAATCTCCCATGTCTGAACGAGGCGATGCGAAGCTACATGCAGGATGCGGAAGCGTATTGGGCACAAAAGAACTTCGAGGAGCGATACCGGATCGAGCGCATCCAGTTGGGATTCAATGACACGGAAACGGGGGCGGCATGAGCAGGGCAAAGAAGATTCTGGAGCGATCGGAATACATCTCGCCAAATGAACTGGTCGAACGGTGGCGATGCGCCAGGTCCAGCGTGGCGGAGGCAAAGATGCTGGCGACGGCGTGGCGGCTGGATTACAACCATCGGCGTCCGCACGGCGGCCCGGGTTGCGTGACCCCGGCGGCGTTCGCCGCTTCGCTCGCCGCTCCCGCGGTCGGGGCCGCGCCCCTCCCTTCGGAGCGGCAAGCGAAGCAAGAGCAGGAAGTGGTCATGCGCTCATGACGGCTGGTACCAGGAATGGGGGCAGGCCAATGCGGCATCGCGGAATGCTGTACGCCTGGGTCGGCAATCTTGACGCCGATCCGCCGCAGGTGGGGTACGATGTCCGGGGTCATTCCCACAACATTTCATTTTTTGCTTGTGTTCGTTGGGCTTGCGGGATAAGTTGTCCATCGCACTTCATCGGTATGGCCCTGTCCGGGATATCAGGGTCGCCGGCATTTCAAGAAGGGATGGTCATGTCATTTCGATCCACCACTGGTTTCGGGGCCGCGCTGGTTCCCGTTTGGGTCGCCGCGTTCGTTGCATGGGGGCAGGCCGACGCGTCGGGCGCTCCGCCCAGGAACGAAACCGAATACACCATCATGGAGCTTCGCGACGAGGCGACGTTTCAGCCCACGCTGGAGCGCATCCGCACGATGGTCGACGCCGGCGTGGCGGTCAACACGCACTGGCTGCTCATCCTGGCCGAGAAGGACCGTTTCGCGGACGTGGAAAACCTGGCGGTCAAGGGGATCCTCAACTCGCCTGAAAACATCGGGAACGTGACGGGGCATCAGCGCATCCGCGCCGAGACGCTGCTCAAGCAGGACGGCAAGGCGGACGAGGCGCTGCGGGCGGCCAAGGCGTACTACAACGTCGCGCTGCTGCGGGACACGGAGTACGCCGTCAGGCTGCTGTCCCGCTGTCTCGATCTGGCGCATCCCGACGACAGTTCGTATCTGCGGCGGTTCAAGGCGCAGCAGGTCGAGTGGTCCACCCTCGACACCGTGCCCGACACGAGCG
>CAYUNS010000065.1:0-13788 GCA_964446155.1 uncultured Tepidisphaeraceae bacterium
CGCGAATCCGATGTTCTGGGCGTCGCCGCGGATGGCGGTGTTGATGCCGATCACCTGCCCGTAGGCGTTGAGCAGCGGCCCGCCGGAATTGCCGGGATTGATGGCCGCGTCGGTTTGAATGAGATCGTTGAGCAGCACCTGATCGCGATCGTCTCGCAGGTCGCGATGCTCGGCCGACACGATCCCCGTGCTGACGCTGTGGCTGAACCCCAGCGGATTGCCCACCGCGATCACCGGCTCGCCGATCAGGAGATCCGATGAGTCGCCCAGCTCGAGATGGGGAAACGCCTTGCCATTCTCGGGATGAATGCGCAGGATCGCCAGGTCCGAATCCGGATCGGAACTGATCAGTTCCGCGTCGATCTTCCGTCCATCCACCAGTTCCACCGTGATCTGCCGCGCGCGATCGACGACATGGTGGTTGGTGACGATGTATCCTTCAGGATGGATGATGAATCCGCTCCCGAGGGAGTTGGCGGGGATCTTCTGCAACTCGCCGGTCTCGAACCGCTGCCAGAACGGGTCTCTTCCGAAAGGGCCGATGCGCTGGTGGACGAGCTTCGTCGTGGAGATGTTGACGACGGCGTCGCGCGTGCGTCGAAAGACCTCCACGGTCACCGTCTCGCGCAGGTTGATCTCCGGGGGCGCCTGTTTCGCGGGAACGTCCTGCGCGGGCAGGGTCGAGGCGATCAACAGCAGGATGGTGGGGGTTATCGCGCGCATGGGGAATTTCCCGGAAAACGTATTATGTGGTGGCGTCGGATTCAACATCCACGGGTCGGCGGACATCCTGTTCGCCGGGTTGCACTTTGACGGGGATGATGATCCAGAATGTCGCTCCCTGGTCGGGCGCGCTGCGCACGCCGATCGATCCGCCCATCAGCGTGACCAGTTCCTTCGAGATCGCCAGCCCCAGCCCCGTCCCGCTGTGCTGGCGGGTGACCGATCCGTCGATCTGCCGGAATTTTTCAAAGATCACCGCGTGCAGGTTGGACTGGATCCCCGATCCGGCATCGGTGACGGAGATGCGGATCGTCTCCTCGCTTTCCCGCACCGCGGCGAGATCGATCGATCTCGCCGACGGGGGAAAACTTGATCGCGTTCGACAGCAGGTTGTAAAGCACCTGCTGAAGCTTGGGCGGATCGGTGTGGAGGATTGGCACGTCTGTCGCGATTGTCGCATGGATCGACAAATCCCTGCCCTCGAGCAGCGGCTTGAAAATGCTGACCAATCCCTCAAAAAGATCGTTGATGGGCAGCGGTTCGGATCGCACCTCCATGCGCCCGGCTTCGATTTTCGCGAGATCGAGCAGATCATTGATCAGATCGAGCAGGTTTTTCCCGCTGTTGAGGATGTTCTGGACGTATCGCGTCGTTTTCGCATCGACGGCCGGCATCGCCTCGCGCAGGAGGTCGGCGAATCCCAGAATCGAATTCAGGGGTGTGCGCAGCTCATGGCTGACGTTGGCGAGAAACTCGCTTTTCAGGCGATTGGACTCGTACAACGCCACGTTGCTCTCGGCGAGCTGCCCGAGCTTGACATCGAGGCTCCTGTTGATGGCGCGGAGCTGATCGGCGCTTTGCTTGAGGTTGGCGAGCATCGTGTTGAACGTTTCGGAGAGCTGCTGGAATTCATCGCCGGTGGAGATGTCCGATCGAATGTTCAGATCGCCCTGGCTGACTTTTTCGGCCGTCTCCTGGAGCACGCGCACCGGCTGGAGGATGAGCCGCGTGGTGATGAGATAGAAGACGATGATGGCCAGCGTCCCCGCGAGCAATCCGGCGGCGAGAATGAAGATGCGGTTGAGCAGAAGCTGATTGGTTTCGATCTGGGACGGGATATCGACGCTGACGAGTCCGATCATTTCCGTCGATCGGGTCGTCGGCAAAGTTGCCGCGGTGGACAGGGGGGTGGGGAAGATCGACTCGATGGAGGCGGCGTCGGAGGAGTGGCATCCCGCGCAGTCGCGTGTGACAAAGAGGGGGGCGGCATAGCGATACCCCTCGCCGCCGTCACGCCTCGAATAATAGCGCGCGAACGGCTGATCCCGATGCCGTTTGAAATGGGCGAAGGCCCGGCGTTCGAACGAGGTTGTCTCATCCGGGTTTTCCGCGTTCTTCAGCGCGATCAGCCTGGGGGGCTCGAATCGCTGCTCGGTTTCGGGCTGCGTCGTCGGCCGCGTGGTCGGCGGGGGAAAGGTATTCCCGGTCCTGGGGGGCAGCCCGAGCACCGCGAGGGCGACGTGCTCGCGCACGGCGTTCTCAGCCAGGGTCCGCGCGGCGCGCACGTTCAGTTCCTCCATCAACTGCTCCATCCGCTGCCATGGAACCGCCAGCGCCGCCGCGATGATCAGCACCACCGCCGCCCCGAACAGGAGTTGGCACTTTTTCGCCAGCGAGATGTGAAGCTTCTCGACCCGTTTTAGCATTACCTGCGAAATTCTAGCGACGTTCACGCTCGGGTATAGTGTCTGGAGACCAACGAGGCGATCCTTTTGGAATGCTGACGGATTGCCCGTTGCCGTTTGATCGGCCAACGTGGTATGACTTTTAGTCAGACCGGTTGTGTGGTTTGATTTCAACGAGTGAATACAAACGAGGCAGTTTATGACAAACGCTGGGCGAGTGCTTGTGGTCGAGGACCACGAGACGGAACGGCGGGCGGTGAGCCAGATTCTGAAGCAGGAGGGGTTCACCATCTTCGGCGCCGAAAGTGCCGACAAAGCCCTGGGATATATTGATGAAAACGTGGATGTCGTGCTCAGCGACCTTCATATGGGGGATGTGAGCGGGATCGATTTGCTGCAGCTCTGGAAGAAGCGCAAGCCCGACACCCAGTTCATTCTCCTGACCGGCCACAGCAGCGTGAACAGCGCGGTCGAGGCCATCAAGGCCGGCGCTTACGACTATGTGACCAAGCCGATCAATCCCGATGAGTTGATCGTGCTGATCCGCCGGGCGGTCGAGGGACTGGCGAAGGACAAGGAAATCGACAACCTTCGCCGCCGGCTGGATCAGAAATTCGGCCTGGATCAGATCGTGGGGCAGTCCAGGCTGATGCGCGATGTCTATGCGAAGATTCAACGGGCCGCACCGGTGGACAGCACCGTGCTGGTGCTGGGCGAAAGCGGAACGGGCAAGGAGCTGGTGGCGCAGGCGCTGCATCACAACAGCAATCGAAAGAAAGGCCCGTTCGTCGCGGTGAACTGCGCGGCGGTCCCCGCGACGCTGGTGGAGAGCGAACTGTTCGGTCATGTGCGCGGCGCGTTCACGGGCGCGACCGACAAGCGCATGGGGCGGTTCGAGCAGGCGGATGGGGGAACGCTGTTCATCGATGAAATCGGGGATTTCGAAATCGGTCTGCAGGCCAAGCTCCTGCGCGTGCTGGAGACGCTCACGCTCACGCCCGTCGGCGGGCACGAGGACCGTAAGGTGGACGTGCGGGTGCTGGCCGCGACGAGCCGCGACATCCGCAGGATGGTCAAGGAAGGGACGTTCCGGGAGGATCTGTATTATCGCCTGAACGTCATCACGATCATGCTGCCCCCGCTTCGTCAGCGCCCGGATGACATTCCCATCCTGGTCGAGCATTTTCTCAAGGAAATCAGCGAGCAGAAGCGCACCGCGCCGCGCCGGGTTTCGCCGGAAGTGATGCGCTGTTTCCAGAATTATCATTGGCCTGGCAATGTGCGCGAGCTGCGCAACACGCTCGAAAGCATGATGGTGCTCGCCGAAGGGGAGGTGCTTTATGAGGGCGATCTACCCGAGCGCATCGCCGAAGGCGCCGAGAAAATGTCCGATCCGACGAACATTCCCGCCGGTTTGACGATGGAGGAGTTGGAAAAGCTCGCCATCGTCAAGGCGCTGGATCAGTGCGACGGCAACCGGACGCACGCCGCGGGGCGATTGGGCATTTCCGTCCGCACGCTTCAGCGCAAGCTCCGCCAGTACGAATTGGAACGACGCACCAAATCCCTTTCGGACGATGTGCTGACCCAGGCCTGAACCGACCTGATCCCGATGGCGTGACATCGGCGACCTCATGGGTGCGACACTATGTCATGGTGTCGCACCCATGAGGTCGCTGCGCGCATTTTCTCATCTCCATCCGCTCCTCAATCCTCCGCAGGAATGTGGGTTTTCGGCTTCCTTCCGGCTTGTTCTCCCGTCTGGTACACCCTTTGCAAAGATAACCTTGGCAGTCAGGGACAAATAACCTAACGCTAGTAATGAAGGAGTGTTATATGTCAATCAGCATGGAAAGATTCGCGTCCGAGGGCCATTTTCTGCGATACGACCCCTATGAGGCCATGCCGCAGCGGATTTCAGTCTTCACGATCCAATGCCGCAGTTGCGGATTCGAGCCGGAGGACACGGTGGTGATGCCGAAGTTGTGCCCGAAATGTCATGGTGAATCGTTCGAGCGTTATACCCGTCCGGGCAGCATCCTGGAGAACGCGAGCCGATACTGACGCTTTCAGGCCGTTTTGAATTTGTTTCGACCGCATCAATAAATATGAGGACACACAACGCAGCGCGGCGGTTCGGAATGGTTTCCGAACCGCCGCGTTTTGCATTGGTGTCGTTCGAGGATAGTCTCCCCCTCATGCGAGTGGATGTTTGCTTTACCCCGCGCGATTTGCGGGAGGTGGATTTGTCCGCGCGGGCAGTGGTCGTTTTCGATGTGCTGCGCGCGACGACGACCATGACGGCGGCGCTGGCGGCGGGGGTGAGGGAGATTCACATCTTCGATTCGCTCGATGCGGCGAAGGAGGCGGCGGGGGCAACCGATGCGCCCAAGGTGCTTTGCGGGGAGCGCCGATGTCTTCGACCGGAGGGATTCGACCTGGGGAACAGCCCCGGTGGATTCACGCCCGCGGCGCATGCGGGTCGAACCGTTTTCATGTGTACGACAAACGGCACGCGCGCCATGGTCGCGGCGAGGGGCGCGCGGGCGCTGCTCGGCGGAGCGTTGGTGAACGCATCGGCCGTCGCAAAGGCGCTGGCGGCTTTGCCTCTCGACACCATCCTGTTATGCGCGGGCACCGATGGAGAGGCGGCGATGGAGGATGTCCTGGGCGCGGGGGCTGTCGCTTTCGCATTGAACCGGTCTCCGGAGATGGACGCCCGGCCGATTTTCTCGGACGCGGCGCGCATCGCCTTGCGCCTGTTTGAAACCGGGCAAGATCGGCTTCCCATGCTGCTGTCGCAATCACTGGGCGGGCGAAACGTGATGGATGCGGGACTGGCGGCGGACATCGATTTCGCCGCCGACCTCGACGCGCTCCGGGCGGTCCCGTTTGCCGATAATGAGGGACGAATCATTCGGAACTGGTCCCCGAATTGACGCCGGGAACCGGCGACCATAGCATCGGGCGCGATGCGATTCCCACCCACGTTTCTGCTCTCCATTCTCATCGGATCGGTTTGTCATGCCCAGATGGGGCCGTCCATCGTTCTGGTCGCGCCCGTCGAGCGGCAGGTGGTGGACATCACCCAGCCGCTGGTGGCGTCGGTTGAAGCGGTCACCCGCACCACGGTCGCCGCGGAGCAGGAGGGGGTGGTTGTCGAACGAATGTTCGATGAGGGGCAGACCGTCGAGCGCGGCGCGGTGTTGGCGAAGATCGACATCGAGCTTCTTCGGATTCAGCGTGACGCCTCGGAGGCCGCGCGCCTCGCGGCGGCCAGTCATCTCGACCAGGCTGAAGCCGAGTTCGAGCAGGCGCAGCGCGAATTGGCGCGGATCAGGCAGTTGTATGAAGGGAATGTCGCGCCCGAGAAGGAATATTTCGATCGCGTGACGCAGGAGAAGGTCGCCGCCGCGATCGTCGCGACACGCAAGGCCGACTTGCAGGCCCGCCAGGCGGAGGTCGATCATCTCGATGTGATGATCCGAAAATCCGTCGTTCTCGCGCCGCTCACCGGCGTGATCGCCGCGCGGCACATCGAGATCGGACAATGGATTCAGCGCGGCGACCCGGTCGCGGACCTGGTCCAGCTCGATCCGCTCCATGTGCGCGTCAACGTGCCGGAAAACATCATCGCGCTGCTGAAGCGGGGGGATGAGGCACGGGTGTCGTTCGACGCCCTGCGCGGCGAAAGCCGCACGGGGAAGATCGATCAGATCATCCCCGTCGCCGACGTGGCGAGCCGGAGCTTCGCGGTGAAGATTCTTCTGCCCAATTCCGATCACAAGGTCTGGCCGGGCTTTTTCGCCCGGGCGGTCGTCACCAGTCCCGGTGAGGCGCCGTCTTTCATGGTTCCGCGCGACGCGGTGATCAGTGATGGGGAAGGAAGCCGGGTGGTCGTGGCGCGGGATTCATCGGCCGTGGTGGTGCCGGTCGTGCTCGGGGAAGGGCTGGGAAGCAAGGTGTCCGTCACCGGGGAATTGACCGATGCCGATGTCGTGGTCATCCGAGGCAACGAATCGCTGCGCGGAGGAGAGCAACTGATGATTCAGAACGCGATGCCGCCGGCGACGACCCAAAGCGCCCGGTAGCGGCGCGGGACGGATTCCGAATTTCCCCTGGCTTTTGCGGCAAACACAGGTTTTCTCATGTCGATCATCGAGCGGTGCATTCGTCAACCCGTCGCGGTCGCGGTCGCGGTGATCCTGATCGTCATCTTCGGATTGATCGGGCTGTTCCGGGTTCCCGTCCAACTGACGCCCAACGTCGATCAACCCGTCGTCAGCATCTCCACGCGTTGGTTCGGAGCGCAGCCGCAGGAGATCGAGCAGGAGATCCTGCTGAACCAGGAGGAGGTGCTCAAGACGATTCCCGGGCTGCGCGAGATGTCGAGCGAGGCCGTCGAGGGGCAGGGGACGGTGCGGCTCGAGTTTTATGTGGGCGTGGACAAGAACGCGATCATCAACGAGGTCGAGCAGAAGCTCAACCAGGTGTCGGACTATCCGCCGGATGCGGATCGCCCCGTGATCGAATCGGTCGATAGCAGCTCGCGCGACTGGATCGCATGGATGCTCATCCGGCCGCTGCACAACAACCCGGACAATCTCAATCCACAGGGGGTGTTCCGGGGCGATGTCGTCGAACTGGAGCAGTTCCTGCGCGATTTCGTCAAGCCGGAACTGGAGCGCGCCGAGGGTGTGAAGGACGTGCAGGTGCTCGGGGGGCGCGTGCGCGAGATGCAGGTGCGCGTGGATCTTGCGAAGTTGGCGTCGCGCAGGATCACCATCGACAGCTTTGTCGAATCGCTTCGCGACGAGAACCGCAATGTTTCGGCCGGCGCGGTGGCGCAGGGGAAACGGGACGTTTCCGTACGCGCCATGGGGCAATATGACGATCCGCAGAAGCTGCGCGACACCGTGGTCGGCTGGACCGACGCGGGCGCGCCGGTGTATGTCGCGGATGTCGCGGAAGTGGGGATCGGGTTCAAGCGGCAGGTGACGTTCGTTCGTTCGCAGGGGCAGGGCGTGATGGCGTTGAACGCCAAGCGCGAGACGGGGACGAACGTCATCGAGGTGATGAACAATCTCCAGTCGCAGATTCAGAAGGTCAACGCCGACGTGCTCAACCCGCGCGGCTGGGGGCTGGAGCTGTTTCAGGTGTACGATCAGACCGTCTATGTCCGCCGGGCGGTGGACAACGCGCGGACGGATCTTCTGCTCGGCGGGTCGCTGGCGACGATCGTGCTGTTCCTGACGCTGCGCAGCGTGGGCGCGACGCTGGTGGTGGCGATCAGCATTCCGATCAGCGTGATTGGAACATTCCTGGGATTGGCGATCACGGGTCGGAATCTCAACGTGATCAGCATGGCGGGGCTGACGTTCGCGATCGGGATGGGCGTGGACAACACGATCGTCGTCCTCGAGAACATTTTCCGCCATCGCGAGATGGGCAAAGACGCGCTGCGCGCGGCGATCGACGGCGCCTCGGAGGTGTGGGGCGCGATCCTGGCGGCGACGCTGGCGAACATCGCGGTGTTCTTGCCGGTGGTGTTCATCCAGGAGGAGGCCGGCCAGCTCTTCCAGGACATCAGCATCGCCATCAGTATTTCGCTGCTGTTGTACCTGTTTGTTTCCCCCACGGTCATTCCGGTGCTGGCGACGTTGTTTCTGCGAAAGATGCCGGGAGGCTTTGTCGAAGGCAAAGGCGGGGAATCGAGCCATGAAGAGCAGGCGCGCACGCGGCTGGGGCGGCTGACCGCGCCGCTGGCGCGTGCCGCCGGGGCGATGAGCCATCGATTTTACGATCTGACGCTCTGGTTCACGCAGGGGTTTGTGCGTCGGCTGACACTGGTGGGATCGCTGATCGCGGTGGCGATGATCGGGAGCTGGCTGTTGATTCCGCCGCGCACCTATTTGCCGGCGGGCAATCAGAATCTCATGTTCGCGTTCGTCCTCGCCCCGCCGGGATACAGCATCAGCGAGTTTCGCGCGATGGGCGAACACATCGAGCGCACGCTCGCCCCGTGGTGGGATGTCGCCCCGGCGGAAGGGGATGACGAGGCGATCCTGGAGGAAAAGCGGCGGAAGCTCGAAGCGCTCCAGGCGGGATGGAGGGAAGCGCGGGACACCATGATGGTTCCGATGATGGAGCAGCAGCTCGAGGGCATGAAGGCGTCGATGCCTCCGGAAGCCTTCGCATCCGCGAGCACGCAGATGATCGCGGAGCTGGAGGAGCTTCGGCATTCGCCGGCGCCGGCGGGGATCGACAATTTTTTCTTCGTCACGTTTGAAGGCAACGTGTTCATGGGCGCGACCAGCCTCGATGCGGAAAACGTGACGTCGTTGAAATACCTGTTTCAACAGGCGACGCAGGGCATTCCCGGCAGCTTCGCGATTCCGATCCAGGCGACGATCTTCGATCTCGGCGACAGCTATGGCAGCACGGTGGACGTGAACATTTCCGGTCCGGATTACGACCAGGTGCGTGTGGCGGCGGGGATGGCGCAGATGGAGATCATGCGGAAGATGAACGTGTATGCGTTGCCGAATCCGCAGAATTTCCTGATCGGTCGAGCGGAGGCGCAGGTGATTCCCGATCGTCCGCGCGCCGCGTCGGCGGGGGTGACGACGGCCGCGATCCGCCGGGCCGCGGCGGTCGCGGTGGACGGCGAAATCATCGGTGATTATCGCGAAGGCGCCAAGAGCATCGACCTCACGGTCATCAGCAACACCGGATCGAGTATCGATGGGTCGCGCCTGGCGACGGCGGACGATTTGCGCGACGTGCCGCTGGCGACCCGCAACGGGCAGGTCGTGCCGTTGAGCGCGGTCGCCAACATCCTGCACACGGAAGCGCCGCAGCGCATCCGCCGGATCGAGGAGCAGCCCGCGGTGACGCTGTCGATCCAGATTCCCTCCAATCTCACCGTGCAGCAGGCGAGGGAGGCGGTGTTCGCCGAGGTGATCGATCCGCTGCGCGAGCAGGGGATCATCAGCAACGACATGATCGTCCGGGCGACGGGATCGGCGGACAAACTCGACAGCTTCATGAAGGCGTTCATCCCGGGATTCGCGCTGGCGGCACTGATCACCTACCTGCTGCTGGCGGCGCTCTTCGGAAGCTGGCTGCATCCGTTCGTCATCATCATGAGCGTGCCGTTCGCCCTGGTGGGCGGGTTCGCGGGATTGTGGATTCTGCACCAGACCAACGGCGCGCTGCTCGACGTGTTGACGATGCTCGGATTCGTCATCCTGATCGGCACGATCGTGAACAATCCGATCCTCATCGTTCACCAGGCGCTGAATTACATGCACTCGGGGATGGAATATCGGCGCGCGATCGCGCTGAGCACGCAGACGCGCGTGCGGCCGATCTTCATGAGCGTGATTACCTCGGTCGCGGGCATGGCGCCGCTGGTGGTGTTCGGTGGGGCGGGGTCGGAACTGTATCGCGGGCTGGGCGCGGTGGTCATCGGCGGGTTGCTGCTGAGTACGTTCTTCACACTGTTCCTCACCCCGGCGCTGATGAGCCTCATGATGGACCTGAGCGAGGGTGTCAGGCGGCTGTTCGGCGGAGGGGAAAGGGGGAACGGGACTCATCCATCGTCCGTGATGCCTCACCAGCGGGATGAACTACCCGAAGCCGAAACGGTCTCCGCGCGCATGGCCTCGCCGGATCGGGCGTAAGCCGGACATGCCTGGGGCATTCGCCATCGGGGTCATGTCGGGTGGAGAAAATAGGCGGTGGAAAATATCTTGACGTGATCGTGGCGGCGGCATAGTTTCAGCATCGGTCGCATTTTGTTTCTCTTTGCATTTCTTCTCACACACGGGCGGAGGTCAATCATGGCGGACAATCGTGGAGTCGCCTACATCAAACCGGGCGTTGTCGAGGTTCAAAGCATCGATTTTCCCAGGCTCTGGGATCCCACAACGAAGAAGAAAATCGAACACGGGGTCATTCTCAAGATCATCTCGACGAACATTTGCGGATCGGACCAGCACATGGTGCGCGGGCGCACGACGGCGCCGGCGGGGCTGGTGCTGGGGCATGAGATCACCGGCGAGGTGCTCGAGACCGGGCGTGATGTGCTGTTCATCAAGAAGGGGGACGTGGTTTCGGTTCCGTTCAACATCGCCTGCGGCCGCTGTCGGAATTGCAATGAGGGACGGACGGGGATCTGCCTGAACGTCAACCCGTCGCGGCCGGGCGCGGCGTATGGGTACGTGGACATGGGCGGATGGGTCGGTGGGCAGGCGGAATATGTGCTCGTGCCCTATGCCGACTTCAATCTGCTGAAATTTCCCGATCGCGATCAGGCGATGGCGAAGATCAAGGACCTGACGATGCTCAGCGACATTTTCCCGACGGGATATCACGGCGCGGTGACGGCCGGCGTGGGTCCGGGCATGATCGCCTACGTCGCGGGCGCCGGTCCGGTCGGGCTGGCTTGCGCGGCGTCGTGTCATTTGCTGGGCGCGGCGGTGGTGATTGTCGGAGACATGAACAAGGATCGCCTCAAGCAGGCGCGCAGCTTCGGATGCGAGACGATCGACCTGACCAGGGATGCGTCAATCGCGCAGCAGATCGAGCAGATCGTCGGCGTGCCGGAGGTGGATTGCTCGGTCGATTGTGTCGGATTCGAGGCGCACGGCACAGGCAAGCAGGCCGGTGTGGAGCGCCCGGCGACGGTGTTGAACCAGATCATGGATGTGACCCGGGCCGGAGGCGCGCTGGGCATTCCGGGGCTTTATGTGACCGGCGATCCGGGCGCGAGCGATGAAAACGCGAAGCAGGGCACGCTGGGCATCCGCATCGGGTTGGGCTGGGCCAAAAGCCACAGTTTCCACACCGGCCAGTGTCCGGTGAAGAAATACAATCGTCAACTCATGCAGTGCATCCTGCATGACAAGGTGAAGATCGCCAAGGCCGTCAATGTGAAGACAATCTCGTTGGACGACGCCCCAAAGGGATACAAGGATTTCGACAAGGGGGCGGCGAAGAAGTTCGTGATCGATCCGAATGGGATGGTGGCGGCATAAATGGCTGTACCGATCCACCGATGAACAAGGGAAAAGGCGGCGCTCGCGCGCCGCTTTTTCACGCGCGGCATCAATTCGACGAAACCTGTGGAGGCCGCCTAAGATATTCGAGCATGAAATCGAACATACAACTGGTTTGTTTTGATCTGGGGCGCGTTCTGGTGGGGATTTGCGATGGCTGGGCGCATGCGGGCGAGATTGCCGGTGTGGGGGCGGTTCGCGAGATGGACGCGACCGACGCCGCGCGGATGCAGGTCGCGGTCGAGCGGCACGAGCTGGGGCAGACGGATCTGGCACGGTTCGCCGAGACGGTCGCGCCGCTGATGGACGTGTCGGCCGAGCAGGTACAGGCGATGAGCCGCGCGTATTTGTGCGGGGCTTTCCCGGGTGTCGTGGAACTGGTCGATGAGCTTCACGCGGCCGGGACGCGCACCGCGTGCCTGTCGAACACCAATGAGACTCACTGGAGGTTGATGCTCACCGAAGGTGGCCCCAATCATCTGCCGCTGCATCGATTCACATACCAGTTCGCAAGCCATCTGGTCGGCGCCCGCAAGCCGGACCCGGCGATCTACGCGTTTGTCGAACGTCGCGCCGAATTGCCCGGCGAATCGATTTTGTTCTTCGATGACGCGCAGGCGAACGTCGATGCCGCCGTGCAGCGTGGATGGCGCGCTTGCCGCATTGATCCGGCGGGGGATCCGATCGCGCAAGCGCGGGATGCGCTGCTGCGGCATGAGGTGATTGCCTGAGCAGGAACATCCGGCTCCGCCGCGATTCCGATATCGCGCATCGCCGTGGTTATGACTCCGCCAGCGCCTTTTGATATCGTTTCATCACCGCCGACCGGCTGATCAGCCCGATGATTTTTCCCGATTGTCTCGTCAGGCAGACCGGCAGATGGGTCGTATCATGAATGGAGAAGGCGTCGAACACGCTGGAGAGATCATCCGTGTTGCGGATCAGCGGGAGGTCGGATCGCATAAGTTCCTCGCAAAGCAGCAGGGGGATCGCCTCGCGTTCGAGCAGCGCGGTCTTGATGTCCTCGGGGATGATCATTCCCATATAAAGCCCCCGCTTGTCCGTCACGACGAATGTCGTCGCGCTGCCGGCCTGGGTGAGATCGAGCACTCGCTGGAACGGGTCTTCCGTTCTCACGGTGACGGCCGGGTCAAGCCCGACCTGCTCGACGGTCAACCGCCGGAGGATCGTGAGATCCGCCGCCGTGCCCACTCGCACGCCGCGCAGCCGCAGGCTGAGCGTGTAGATTGAATCGCGGAAGATGAGCTGGGCCGTGCCCGTCGCCACCACGGTCGCGAGCATCGCCGCGAGGGTGATGCGATAATCCTGGGTCAGCTCGAACAGGATGAGGATCGACGCGAGCGGAGCATGCACGACTGCGGCGAGCACCGCACCCATGCCGACCAGGGCGTACATTTCAGGTCTGACATCGGCGAACCATCCGCTGGATCGCAGCACGATTCCGAGCATTCCGCCGGTCACCGCGCCCAGAAACACCGATGGCGCGATCACGCCCCCGCTCCCGCCGCTTCCCAGCGTGAGACAGGTCGCGAGCAGCTTGGCGACGCACAGCACACCGAGCAGAATCAGGATTTGCCCCATTCCCTCGCCGGTGTAAAACGAATCGCCCAGCAGCACCTCGATGACTCCGTAGCCGTCGCCATAAAATGAGGGCATGGGATAGTTCTCGAATGAAAACGGCTTGGGCCGGTTCATCATGAGCCATCCGAAAATCATGATATAGGCGACGCCCATGATCCCCACCAGCGCTCCGCCGATGCCCGGGCGCAGCGGTCCAAGCCACTGCATGGCCGAGAATCGTTTTTCCGTCGCGTACATGATTCGCGTCAGAGATACGCCCACCACGCCGCAGACCAATCCCAGCAGAAGGAAATTGAACAATTGCCCCATGTTCAGGAGGGTTTCTCCTGGCCAGATGAAGGTGGGCTTGGCGAAGATCGCCGCGTAAGCGTATTCCGATCCGCCGTGGCTCATCCCCTGGATGTATTCGAAGATGGCGCGGGTGGTGACGTTGGCGATGACGCTGGCGATGACGACGGGCGTCACCGTTCGCAATGAAAAATCGAGCAGGATGATCTCGAGCGTGAACAGCAGCCCACCGATCGGGGCGTTGAAGATGGCGCTGATCCCCGCGGCGGTGCCGCAGCCGATCAGGATGGGCATCTGATGCCGCGCCACGCGAAACAACTGTCCCACCCCCGAGGCCACTGCGGCGCCGATCTGCACGATCGGGCCTTCCGCGCCCGCCGATCCGCCCGTGCCGATGGTGATCCCCGAGGTGACGATCTTTTCCACCG
>CAYUNS010000065.1:13798-14777 GCA_964446155.1 uncultured Tepidisphaeraceae bacterium
CCGCCACGCCCGGGCGGACAAATCCGCTGGTGCGCACCACCGATTCCATCACGTCCACCACGCCGTGTCCCTCGCGCGTGATGAAATGACTGATCAACCCCACGACCAGTCCTCCCAGCGCCGGCCAGAGGATGAGCATCGGCAGGCCTCGACCGTACAAAAATGCCGGATCGATCCGCCCGTACAGGGTGTTGCGCAGATAAAGAATCAGCTCGTGAAATCCCACGGCGGCGGCGGCGGTCAACACCCCGATCATCACCGCGATGAGGATGAGAAAGGTGTCGTCCCTGAACCCCAATCGGGACAATCCCCGGCTAAGCGTCACTCGCGCTCTCGTTGCGATAGCACTGACTTCACTCAGCATAGCCGCAAGAGGATAACGGGCATGGGGAGGATGACAAGCCGGCGGATTGGTATCAAAGGATTCGGTTGTGGATCGCAAAGACGCCGCGCCTTGTTATATTTTTCACAGAGTGGTGGCTATACTCCGGGTCTTATGCCCACCCCACGCGGCCGCAGCACGGTTTCATGGATTCTGCTCTCCGTCACGGTGCTGATCTGTCTTGGCCTGGCCGGTTATGGCGCTTACGCCTTCACCCGCCCGAGGGTGAGCGTCACCGAGGCGGTGGAAGGGCCGGTCGTCCAGGCGTTCTATTCCACCGGAACCATCTCCCCGGAACGGGAGTATCCCATTCGCAGCAACACCGCCGGCACGGTACGGGAGATGCTCGTCGATAAGGGCGACGTGGTGCGCAAGGGGCAGAAGCTCGCGGTGGTGAACGATCCCGAGCTGGTCCTCATCCAGCGGCGCGCCCAGGCCGAGCTGCGCGAGAAGCTCGCGCTCGCCGCCGACGATTCACCGGTGCTTCGGGAATACGACGCGAAGATCGCCGCGATGGAGGATCTCGTCGAAATCGCCCGGCGGGAGCATGAGCGCATTAGCGAGATGGTGCGACGCGGCATTGGCGCGCACCATCTC
>CAYUNS010000065.1:14787-18475 GCA_964446155.1 uncultured Tepidisphaeraceae bacterium
GCGCCAATGCCGCGTCGCAGACCGACTTCGATCGCGCCCTCGAACGGTTGCGGCAATACTGGTCGGAACTGGAATCCCTCAAAGCCGGCCGAGCCCAGAGGATGCTGCTGTTGCAAAAGGATGTCGAGGTCGCGCAGGCGACGCTCGATATCGCCGACAGCAATCTCGATCAGCAGACCCTGACCAGCCCCATCGACGGCGTGGTGCTTGATCGGCCGGTCACGGTTGGCACGCGGCTGGCGATCAACGATCATGTCATGGAGATCGCCAACGTCGCCGCGACCAATCTCGTCATGCGCGCCCAGGTCGATGAGGAGGACAAGACGCGCGTCCACATGGGGCAGGTGGTGCAGATGACGCTCTATTCCTTTCCCGGAGACGTGTTTCAGGGGACGGTCACGCGCATTTACGATCGCGCCGATCCGCAACGCCGGACCTTCGAGATCGATGTGAAGCTCGATCGACTCAACGACAAGCTTTCGCCGGGCATGACCGGAGAGCTTGCGTTCATCGTCGCGGAGAAGGAGCTTGCGGTGGTCATCCCCGCGCAGGCGCTTCAGGGCGGCGCGGTCTATGCGGTTCGCGGTGGACGGATCGTCAAACTCGATGCGCGGATCGGCCTGCGGAGCATCGAGCGCATCGAGGTCCTGTCCGGTGTCCGTCCCGGCGAGCGAATCCTGCTCAGCCCCATCGGAACCCTCTCCGAAGGGCGGCACGTTCGCGCCCGGTTCATGGACCCGATCGTCGCTTCCGGCCTGAACAAGCCGGAGGAAACCACCGAAGGATCATTCAAGGGGTTCAACTGATGCACTGGAAACCCAGGCTCTGAGGCCGAAGCCCGACACCGCCCATGCGCTGGTTCATCTCCATCCGCTATCTTCTGACCCACAAGCGCCAGTCGCTGGTCTGCATCGCGGGCGTGACGATCAGCGTCACCATGTTCATCACGATGTCCGCGATGATGGCCGGCTTCAGCGACAAGTTCATCATCGAGACCGTCGAGTCCTCCGGGCACATCACGGTGCATGACGAACCGCGCGAGCGGGAGACGGAAATCCTGGCGCGGCATTACACCGATCCCAACGCGCTGCTCGTCGTCGAAGGGGTGAAGCCGCGCGACAAGATCGAGCAGATCAGAAACGCCTCGGGGCTGATGGCGACCCTTCGCCGGCTGCCGGGCATCCGCGCCGTGGCCGGGCAGGTGCAGGGGGATGTCATCGCCAGTTACGGCACGAAAACGGGAAGCATCGCGGTGCTGGGAGTCGATCCCGACGATCATCTGCGGGTGACGACCATCGGTGACAAGCTGGTCGGGGGTGATTTCCGAAGGCTCAAATCGACCGCGAACGGCGTCGTCGTCGGCGCGGGCGTCGCCCAGGTGCTGGGATTGCGCATGGACGACAACGTCATGCTCGCCAGCCCGACCGGCGGGCAGGCGATCGCGAAAGTCGTGGGGATTTTCCAGACCGGCGTCACCCCCGTCGATTACTCGCGCGCCTATATGCTCATCAATGACGCGCAAACCCTGCTCGACAAACGAAACATCATCAACGCGATCGTCCTGCGCACCGACGACTATACGAAGGCGCGCGAGTACGCCGCGCAGATCGAGTCCCTGTCCGGCTATAAAACGGAAAGCTGGCAGGAGGCGAACTCGAACTTCCTGAAGATTTTCCGGATTCAGACCATCATCACGTTCTTCATCACCGGCGCGCTGCTGGTGGTTGCGGCGTTCGGGGTGCTGAACATCCTGATCATGGCGGTGCTCGAGCGAGTGAACGACATCGCGATCCTCAAGAGCTTCGGCCTGTCGCGAGCCGACATCACGCAGATCTATGTGTTCCAGGGGCTGGTCATCGGGCTGATCGGGTCGTTTCTGGGCCTGGTGCTGGGCAAGATCGGAATCGAGTCGCTGCGCCGGCTGCCCATCCAGATGGAAGGGTTGGTGAAATCCGAAGGCCTGCTCATGAGCGAGCATCTGAGCCAGTACATCATCGCGTTTGTCGCATCAATGGCCATCGTCCTCCTCGCTGGCGCCTATCCCGCCCGCCGGGCCGCGAAGTATGATCCCGTGGACGTGATTCGGGGCGCGCACTGATCGGCGCGATCCGGTGCGCATTTTGCAGACGGACCACCTTTTAAGGCAGGCAAGTGTTTGCGCGAATGGATCGCGCCGCGCGCAACTACTCGATTTCCACCCGCAGGGCATTGCCCTCTCGAAGAAATGCGTCTCGCGGTCTATGCTGGGGATCATGCAGCCGTTGAACGAGACGAGCCGTACCCTTCCGTTGGCCGCCACGACACCGCTTCTGCGCGCGCAGAACGTGCATCGATTCCTTGGGACCGGCGAGGCGATGACGCCGATCCTGAAGGGCGTCAACCTGTCGATCGGTCGGCGGGAGTATGCGTCGATCGTGGGCGTCAGCGGATCGGGCAAGAGCACCCTGCTCTATCTTCTCGGCGGGCTGGATCGGCCTAGCAAGGTGGATGCGGCGGGGCGGGTGTTTTCGCCGTCGAGCCGGATATGGATCGACAACGAGGACACGGCCGCGCTCACCGACCAGGGATTGGCGCTGCTGCGAAATGAGAAGGTGGGATTTGTTTTTCAATTCCACTATCTTCTCAAGGAATTCACGGCCCAGGAGAATGTTTGTCTACCCATGTTTAAGCTGGGCAGGCTTTCCCGATCCCAGGCGATGGACCGCGGCGCGGCGCTTCTGGAGCAACTCGGGCTGGGCGGGAAACTTCGTCGCCGGGCCAATCGCCTCAGTGGTGGGGAGCAGCAGCGCGTGGCGATCGCGCGGGCGCTGGCCAACGAGCCGGCCGTGCTGTTGGCGGATGAGCCGACGGGCAACCTCGATCGCAAAAACAGCGATCTCGTCGCGGAGATTTTTCAGGACCTGGCCGGCAGGGGGCAGGCGATCGTCATGGTCACCCACGACCAGTCGCTTGCGAGAAAGGCGAGGCGGATCATCACGATGGAGGACGGAAACGTCATCTCCGATGTCGATCCCGCCGCCGGAAGGGATTCTCCTCCGGTCATGCCGACCGGGGAGGGTCGGGAAACCGGAGGAATCGCGGGGGATCGGTAGTTTGCGAAATGTTTCGTCTCCGCTAGTATTTCCCCTCTCACCACGGCGCGCCGCGGCTCATGTCGCTATGCGTCGTTCGGCGGATTGAATCTGTTTTGAATGATGACGATGACGCAAAACCCAACGACGAATGCCCCCCCGGAACTGACGCCTTCCACCTACGTTTCCTCAACGCCGGCGCCGCGCCGGCTGGAGAAGCTCTCCATCGTCATTCCGGTCTATAACGAGGAGCAAACCGTTCAGCACCTCGTCAGCCTGGTGGTGAAAGCCCCGCTCCCCGAGGGCATTCGACGCGAGATCATCTGCGTCAACGACCGCTCGAAGGACGACACCGCGCGGAAACTTGACGAGCTTGCATCTCTCTTTCCCGATGTCGAGTTCAAAATCGCCCACAAGCCCGTGAATCAGGGCAAGGGCGCCGCGCTGCGCGACGGGTTCAAACTCGCCACCGGCGATGTGGTGCTGATCCAGGACGCCGATCTGGAATACGATCCGCAGGACTACATGAAGCTCCTTCAGCCGATCGTCGAGGACAAGGCCGACGTCGTGTACGGCAGCCGGTTTATCGGCGAGCCGCATCGCGTGCTCTATTTCTG
>CAYUNS010000065.1:18485-19875 GCA_964446155.1 uncultured Tepidisphaeraceae bacterium
CATGTTCACCAACCTCAACCTCACCGACATGGAGGTCTGCTACAAGGTCTTCCGAAAATCGGTGTTGGATCGGATCGAGATCAAGTGCAACCGGTTTGGATTCGAGCCGGAGATCACCGCGAAAATCGCCAAGCTCCGCCCGCGCCTGCGGATTTATGAAGTCGGCATCGCCTATTACGGGCGCAGCTACGAAGAGGGAAAGAAGATCACCTGGAAAGACGGCGTGAAGGCCATCCTGGCCATCATCCGGTTTCGGTTCACGAATTGAAGGGCGTGATGCGAGTTCTCATTTCCGGCGCGGCCGGGTTCATCGGCTCCCATTTGACCGACCTTCATCTCGCCAAAGGCGACGAAGTGCTGGGCATCGACAACTTCATCACCGGCCGGAGGGGAAATATCGCCCATTTGTCGGGCAACCCCGGATACGCCCTTATCGAGCAGGATGTCACCGACGGGTTGCGGATCGACGGCGCGGTGGACCGCATCTATCACCTGGCCTCGCCGGCGTCGCCGCGCGCGTATGGTCGGCATCGCATCGCAACCATGAAGGTGAACAGCGAAGGAACCTGGAACCTGCTCGAATTGGCCGTGGAGAAGAACGCACGCTTTCTCGTCGCGAGCACCAGCGAGATTTACGGCGATCCGACGATCAGCCCCCAGCGCGAGGATTACTGGGGCAACGTCAATCCCATCGGTCTGCGCAGCATGTACGAGGAGGCGAAGCGCTTCAGCGAGTCCGTCACCATCGCCTATCATCGTGAGAAGGGCGCCGATACGCGGATCATCCGCATCTTCAACACTTATGGTCCGCGCATGGACCGCGACGACGGCCGCGTCATCACCAACTTCATCCGCCAGGCGCTGGCCGGGGAGCCGATCACCGTCTTCGGCGACGGGACGCAGACCCGCAGCCTCTGCCATATTTCCGACCTCGTGCGCGGGTTGCAACTGGCGATGGAATGCGATTTCCACGAACCAATCAATCTCGGAAATCCCGAGGAAGTGAGCATCGTCCAACTGGCGAGGGAAATCATCGAACTCGTGCCCGGAACGACCAGCCGGATTCATTTTGAAGCCGGTCCCGCTTATGATCCCCGCATTCGACAACCCGACATTCTCCGCGCCCGGCAACTGCTCGGGTGGAGTCCGCAAGTGCCGCGCCAGCGGGGACTCGCGACGATCGTCGATTATTTCCGGAGCCTGGAAACGTGAGGACATGAGGGGAATCCATTCGCGTTTCGATACTTTGGCGCCGCATGCGCCTTTGTCGTCGCGGCATTGAATCGATTGAATGCACCGAATACGCCATAAAAGTGATTAAGGACGAAACCATGCCCAACTCATCCCTCAAACGCATCCTCGTCACCGGCGGCGCCGGGTTTCTCGGTTC
>CAYUNS010000066.1:0-14192 GCA_964446155.1 uncultured Tepidisphaeraceae bacterium
GCCGCTGCAACTCAGCGCGCAGTTCAATCCAAAGGCTTGCCGATCCCTTCATTTCGGTCTCCGACCAGGTCAGTTGCAATTGCGCTGGTTCTGCAGAGGAATGAGCCGTGAGCAAAAAAGCACCGCCAGGGGGGAGACTCAGCGTGACGTCGAGGTCGTGACCCAGCAGTCGGAAATCGGTTACGGCCAGCGCGCCCTGTCTCCAGTCGGCGCGCGCGAGGGTGAGCGTCGGTCCGAATCCCCGCAGTTCGCCTTTCCGGAGTTCGGCGCGCGGCAGCCACCGGTTGAGCGGGGCGTGAATACGCTGCAGCAATCCTTGCAAGGTCGCAAAGCCGGTCACCTGATTTTCAGCCGTCGACGCGGCAAGCAGTGAGTTTCTTGACTGATCCAATCGTCCAGGTCGATCATCTTCGCCATCACTACGGCCGGCATATGGCGGTGGATGATGTCAGTCTGTCCGTCGCGCGCGGCGAAATTTTCGGACTGCTCGGACCCAACGGCAGTGGAAAAACGACGCTGTTCCGCGTGCTTTCGACCCTCGTGCCGTTGCAGGCCGGCGACGTGCGGATCATGGGGATGAGCCTCACGACGCACAAACGGGACATCCGCAAAAAGCTCGGGATCGTCTTCCAGTCGCCGAGCCTCGACAGGAACCTCACCGCCGCGGAAAACCTTCGTCATCACGGCCATCTGTATGGACTTCGAGGCAAATCGCTGGAGGATCGCATCGATGAGTCGTTGCGACGGTTTTCCCTCTTCGATCGCCGCGACGAGCGCGTCGACCGCTTCAGCGGCGGCATGCGCCGCCGGGTGGAGTTGGCCAAGGGCATTCTGCATCGCCCCGGCCTGCTCATTCTGGATGAACCCAGCACCGGACTCGATCCCATCGCGCGAATCGAATTGTGGCGGGCGCTCGACGAGCTGCGGACAACCGATGGCGTAACGATTCTCCTCACCACCCACCTCATGGATGAGGCCGACCAATGCACCCGTCTGGCGATCCTTCATCGCGGCCGAATCGTCGCGAACGATCCGCCGGATGCGCTTAAAGCCCTGGTCGGGGGGGATGTCATCTCCATCCTCGCGCGGGATCGCGATGCGGTGCGGGTGCGAATCCGCGAGCGGCTTTCGGTCGAAATGAACGAACTGGACGGCGCGCTGCGGATCGAGCGTCCGCGCGGCCATGAGCTTGTGCCCCAACTCATCGAAGCCGCGCCCGGATTGATCGAGTCGATCTCCGTGGGCAAGCCGACGCTTCAGGATGTCTTCGTCCGCCTGACCGGAACCGGCTTCAACGAGATAACGGAGCATGAAGAAAACCCCGAAAACCAGGAGCCGCATTGATGTCCGCCGCCGCGAGTGTGAGATCGTTTGTGCCCGCCCAGTTTGATCCTTCCGATCTGGCGCAGGTGGAGCCGCTGTATCGAATCCTGCTCGATCGCTCGCTCGACGCGCCCGCCGATGTCGAACGATGGCTGGCGGATTTTTCCGAGCTGACGGCGGTGATGGATGAATACGGCAACCACCGCCACATCGACAAAAGCCGCCATACGGAAGACCCGGAGATTGAAAAGCGATACCTGCATTTCGTCGAGAAGATCGAGCCGAAAATCAAGCCGCTGTTTTTTGAGCTTCAGCGGAAATATCTGGATTCGCCGGCGAGGGAGCGGGTCGATCGCAAAGAACACGGCATCCTCGATCGCAGGTGGTCCACCGAGGTGGAGATCTTCCGCGAGGAAAATATTCCGCTGGAGACGCGGCTCACCAGGCTGACAACGGAGTATGACCAGATCAGCGGTGCGATGACGACATGCTTTCGCGGAAAGGAGCATACGCTTCAGCAAATGGCCCGATTCCTGGAGGAACCGGATCGCCCGACGCGGCGGGAGGCGTGGGAGCTGATCCAGGAACGCCGGATGCGGGACCGTGATCGGATCGAGGCGATTTTCGACCAGCAACTCAATCTGCGCGCGCAGGCGGCGAACAATGCGGGCGTCGATGACTATCGCTCGTACTGCTGGAAGGCCTACAAGCGGTTCGATTACACGCCGGAGGATTGCCTGCGATTCGCCGATGCGATCGCGGAGACGTGCGTGCCGCTGGTCGATGAACTGGATCGGCAAAGACGGGCGGACCTCGGTCTGGAAACGCTTCGGCCTTGGGATTTGTCCGTTGATCCCCAAAACCGGCCGGCGCTGCGGCCATTCGAGGAAAATGACATAAACGGCTTCATCGAGAAGACGCAATCGATCTTCCACCGACTCTCGCCCGCGCTCGGCGGGCAGTTCGCGGCGCTGCGGCGCCACGACAGCCTCGATCTCGACAGCCGAAAGGCCAAGCAGCCCGGCGGGTATCAGGCATCCCTGGAGGAATCGCGGCGGCCGTTCATTTTCATGAACGCCGCGGGGCTTCAGCGCGATGTCGAAACGCTCCTGCATGAAGGCGGGCACGCATTTCATTTCCTGGCGGCGGCGGAAGCGGAGCCGCTGGTGTTTCTGCGCAACGCGCCGATGGAATTCTGCGAAGTCGCCAGCATGTCCATGGAGCTTCTCGGCGGCGAGCACATCGACGTGTTCTATGACGAAGCCGACACCGCCCGCGCCAAACGCTCGCTGCTCGAGGGGATCATTCGCTTTTTTCCCTGGATGGCGACGATCGACGGCTTTCAGCATTGGATTTACACCCACCCCGGCCACTCGCGCGAACAGCGCGCCGAGCAGTGGCTCGCGACACTCGATCGCTTTGGCGGCGGGACGGATTGGTCTGGCCATGAGGAAATCCGCGCGTCGCAGTGGCAACGGCAACTGCACCTGTTCCACGCGCCGTTTTATTACATCGAATACGGCATCGCGCAGCTCGGCGCGCTGCAACTCTGGATGAAGGCGAAGGAGGATCCGCATCGGGCGTTGTCGAATTACCGCGCGGCGCTGAAGCTCGGGGGAACGCGCGCGCTTCCGGATTTGTTCGCGGCGGCGGGAATCGCCTTCGACTTCTCGCATCGCACACTTCGGCCACTCATGGCGGCGATCGGTGAGGAATTGTCCCGGCTTCCACGGTAGTATCCCCCTCCTTCCTCCGGCGCACGCGGCCTGCCCTTTGCTCTCTGTTGAAGACGATACAACGGAGACATTGCATGCGATTCCGGCAGCCTGAAGCGCCTTCGCAACCGTTCGCCGACCTGGTTTTCCGCTTCGCCCCCAACTGGACGGCGGTCGGGTTCTTTGGATGCCTGGGTTTGCTCCATCTCGTCAATGGCGCAACCTCATTACTCAACACAAGATGGGAGGGTTCATTCAGTGTCGGCCTGGCGGTGTGTTTCACGACCATCGCGATCCTGTTCCTGAAGACCCGCACGGAAATAGCAGTGTTGCCGGCGATCCGATGCGTTCAGATCCGATGGCGGGTGGGATGGTTGCGGTGGGAGTAATCCATCGCGTTTCAGAATGTTCAGGCAATCCAGGTGACGCTTTGCGACGGCCGACCGGGAAAAAACGAATCGCGGGTGGAATTACTCTGCGATCACGGAAGAAGCATCGACTTTCCGCCCACGCCCATCCCACAGCAGCAGGCCTTGTGCCTCGCGATGGTGATGGACACCCGGTTGATCAAGGTGATGACCGACAACGCCCCGCCACTCCGTCCTGTTCATGCCGACACCGTGTCACATCGGGAGGATGACGAAAGATGACGCCGGCAAGCCGGCTCCGGGCGCGCGGCCTCGCTTCATTCACGCTGATCCGCGTGAGTTCGGAGGTTCATCTTTTCCGGCATCCTGAGAATCGTGGCGGCGCGATGCCAGTAGGCATCGTCGAAGCCGAGTCGCCGCTTGATCAACACATCGCGGCGAAGCCAGTTAGGCTCGAGCAGCAGCTCGAGCGATGCGGGCGTGCCGAGTTGGGAGATGGGAGGCAGCGGCAGAATCGGCCAATCGCTTCCGTGGATCATTTTGCCGCGCGCGTCGGGATCATTGAGAATGGCGGGGTAAGCGTGCGACCGCATGGGCAGATTGAGGGCTGCAGTGTCACCGTAGCAGTTCTCGTATCTTCGGACAAGATCGAGAAACTCACCGAGATAATCCGGCTCGCCGGGCCAGGATCGCGTTCCGCAATGAGCGGCGATCACCGTCACCCCGCGCTCCAATGCCGGCACGAGCAGCATCGGGTCCGCCAGTTTCATGTCCATTTGCGGGAGTGATTTTTCACCTCCCGTATGACAGAGCAGCGGGATGCCATGATGCGCCAGCGCCTCGTAGAACGGGATGCAGCGGGGATCGGCCGGGTTCATCCCCTGCGTCACCGGCAGCCATTTCATCAACACCGCGCCCGCCGACGCGCAGCGCTCGATCTCGGCGACGGCGTCCCGACGATACGGATGCACGGATGCGCCGAACAGCATCGCGGAATGCTTTCGCGACAGATCGATGACGTAATCGTTCTTCACATACAGGTGCGTGTTGGCGTCGTCGATCGAGCCGTCATCGCGATGCACCGCATCGAACGCCAGCACCACGGCGGCGTCGATCTCCGGGGTTTCATCGATGGTCCGCGCGAGCTTTTGTTCCAGCGCACACTCGGTCCGCTCATCGGCGCCTTTCAGACCGAATCGCCAGCGCATGAACCGGAAGGGGATGCTATTGAGCAGTCGGGACGACATGCGGCCATGCGCCGCCGTGCAGGCGGAAATGTGAACGTGACAATCGACGATCATGTGGTGAATTCACACTCCCCGAAAAACCCCGGGCCAACCTGCCGGACCCGTCCCGCGGCATCAACTTCCCGCAAGAATGTTGCGATATCGCTCATAAGCGCTGTCCCAGGTTGCGGTGTCGCGCGGCTCATACCGTTTGACTTCGAAGCTGTTGCGGACGATGCCGCGCGCCTCATCGAGCGATTTGACAAGCCCGACCGCCATCGCCTGGACGAGAATGTTGCCTACCGACGTGGCTTCGATGGGGCCGGTGACGACCGTCCGCCCGCAGGCGTTGGCGGTCATCTGATTGAGCAGTTCATTGCGCGTCCCTCCGCCGACGATATGGATCGTGCGGATCTTCCGGCCGAGGATTTCCTCCAGCCCTTCCAGCGTTTGTCGATAGGCCAGCGCCAGGCTATCGAGACAGGCACGCACATACTCGCCGCGATTCACCGGCGGACGCTGATTGGTCCGCACGCAGTACCGCTCGATCTTCTCGGACATCCCTCCCGGCGACATGAACGGCGCGTGATCGGGATCGATCAGCGAAGCCAGCGACTTGGCGCGCCCGGCCATCTCCGTCAACTCACCATAGCTGTGGTCATAACCCTGCCGCGCGAAATCCCGCCGGCATTCCTGCACCAGCCACATCCCCATGATGTTCTTGAGGAGACGGAAGCTCCCCCCGACACCGCCTTCATTGGTGTAGTTGTATTTGGCGCTTTTGGCATTGATGATCGGCGCGGGCAACTCGACCCCCATGAGCGACCAGGTTCCCGAGCTGATGTAGCACCAGTCGTCCCCCTCGGCCGGCACGGCCGCCACGGCGCTGGCCGTGTCGTGACCGGCGGTGGCGATGATCCGAAGATCACCCCCCACTCCGCATTCCTCCGCGACATCCGGCCGGATCGTCCCAAGCACCGTCCCCGAGGGAACCACCTCCGGCAGAATATGCGCCGGCAGCTCCAGCTCCTTCAGCAACTCCTTCGCCCAGCCGCCGGCGCGGGGATCATACATCTGGCTGGTGGTCGCGATCGAAAAATCGGATTTGCGAACGCCCGAGAAAAGAAAGTTGAACAAATCGGGCATGAACAACAGCGTCTGGGCGGCCTCGAGCTTGGTCGAGTTGCTCTCGCGCATCGCGACAAGCTGAAAGAGCGTGTTGAACGGCAGAAACTGGATACCGGTCGTCTCGAAGAGGCGATCCTGTCCGATTTGCCGCGAGACGCGATCCATCACGCCATCCGTGCGCGAATCGCGATAGTGAAACGGATTGAACAACAATTCGCCGCTGCGCGAGATCAGTCCGAAATCGACGCCCCATGTGTCCACCCCGGCGCCATCAAGACGCAGCGTGCGATCGGCGACGACCGTGTTTCGCAGTCCCGTCTTCAATTCCTCCCATTGCGCGAGCAGGTTCCAGTGGAGATGACCGTTGATCCTGCCGGTGGGGTTCACAAATCGATGTTTTTCCTCCAAGATCAGCCGTCCGCCCGAAAGCGTCCCCAGCACCGCGCGTCCGCTTTCGGCGCCGAGATCGAACGCCAGGAAATTGCCGTCTGCCATGAATGATCCTCCAACGGAGGACAAGGATACTCTACAGGATCATTCGGGCAACTTTCTTTCGTCAAATCGCGTTTGCCTCGCTCCCGATTTCCTCTTAGCATCTGGATCATGCGTCGGACGCGCGTCAAAATATGCGGGATTTGCCGCGTCGAAGACGCGCTGGCGGCGGCGCGCTGCGGGGCCGACGCGGTGGGGATGGTTTTCCATCCGAGCGCCCGGCGGCATGTGGCCCGGGAGCGCGCCAAGCGGATCATCGACGCCCTGCCGGCTTTCGTAACCCCCGTGGCGTTGTTCGTGGACGCCCCCTCGCGCGACATTCTCGATGTCGCCGAAGAACTCCGCCTGCGCCATGTGCAACTGCACGGGCACGAATCGCCGGAACAGGTCGCGGAATTGCGCGGACTGGCCGTCATCAAGGCGATTCGGGTGGAAACCGGCGCGTTTCGTGTCGAGCTGGATCGATGGCGGCGGGCGATCCGATCCGAGTCAATCACGAACCTCCAGGGGCTGGTGCTCGAAACCGCCGGAACCGGACAGGCCGGTGGAACCGGCATCGAGAACAACTGGGCCGAAATCGAATCGTGCCGGCAATCGGGGGAGTTCGACGATCTCCCCCCCATGATCGCCGCAGGAGGGCTTTCACCGGACAACGCCGGCGATATCGTGCGGCGGCTGCGCCCCTGGGCGGTCGATGTCAGCAGCGGCGTCGAAAGCGCCATCGGAACCAAATCCATCGAGAAAATCGAGCGGTTCGTCGAGGTGGTTCGACAGGCGGATGCGTCGGGGTGATGGGCCGCGCGAATCAGCGGGACGGGGAATTGCCTGCGGCCGAAGCGCCCGACGGCGCTTCCTGGGTGACCAGGCGAGGCACCATCACCAGCACCTGCTCCAAGCGCTCGGCCGCGCCGTCTTTCATGAAGAATATCCGGCCGATGCTCGTCTCCCACATCGATTCCGGAGACGGTGCGACGATGAGAAAGCTGCCCACTGGCACGTCCGACTTGAGATTGACGTCATAAAAACGCTCCGGGCGAACATATTGAATTTCCTGCTCATCGTTGCGGGTG
Organism: uncultured Tepidisphaeraceae bacterium; assembly: GCA_964446155.1. GTDB lineage: Bacteria > Planctomycetota > Phycisphaerae > Tepidisphaerales > Tepidisphaeraceae > CAYUNS01. Next base: position 7,323 of record CAYUNS010000066.1, read on the forward strand.
GTGTATTCCAGACGCTTGCGCGCGGTTCTCACCAGCGGACACACGGCGATGCGCACCGTGTCCGGCTTTCGCGGCACGGGCTGCACCGACAGCGTCATCAGATTCTCACATCGATCGAAGCTTCTTCCCGACAGGTTGTTGTGCCGGTCGAAGTAAAAAATGGTTTGCGACACCGGTTGGCTGTTCATCTCCAGCTCGACCGCGCGGGAATCGGTGGCGAGGATGGAAAACGGCTTGACGGATGTTGGATTGGCGCGCATCGCGTCGGCGATGGTCGACCATTCGCTCACGGGAGCTTCCCCGACGCGCACTCCATTTTTATAAAGCAGGTCATGCGTGGCGATGTTGACGGAGGTTTCATTGATGCGCTTCCAGAACTCGTCGTTGCGGCTGATCGTGCCTTCGGGAACCGAGAGGTGATAGACATCGAGACGGACGAAAACCCGCGAGACGGGCGCGGGATCCCGCGGTTTTCTGGCGGTGGGGATTCTGCGGAAATCGACCATGCGCATCGCGGACGATTTCAGGGCGGGCGGCGTTGCCGAAGGCTGTGCGGTCGGCCGGGCGACGCCCGAGGCGGATTGGCAGCCCGCAAGCGCGGCGGACAAGCCGACCAGCAGCAGGGCGCTCAGGACGCCCGGGCAGGATCGAAATGGTTGACGGATGGATGTCATCGGTCGATATTCGTCATATCGCGGCGAGGGTCTCGATCACCCCGTCAAGCCCGCGATCCCATTGTTCGGCCGTGATGTTGATCGGCGGAGCGAGCCGGATCACTTTTTGCGCGGTCAGATTGAGAATGATGCCGTTCGCCATCGCTTTTTCCACGATTTTCTCCGGCGGCCGCGCCAATTCGATGCCCAGGAACAATCCCTTGCCGCGCACCTGGGCGATCTTCGCCTCAAGGCGCTTTTCCGACCGAAGGCGCGCGACGGCGTGTTCGCCGAGATGGGCCGCGTGGTCGATCAGCTTCTCTTTTTCGATCACGTCGAACAACGTTCGTGAAACCGCCATACAGATCGGATTGCCGCCCAGCGTGCATCCATGCTTTCCCGGAACGAGCAGCGCCGCCACCTCGGCATGCGCGAACATCACGCCCACCGGCAAGCCGCCTCCGATCGCCTTGCCGAGCGTCATGATATCCGGGACCACTCCCCCACCGCCAGCATTTTTGAAATGCTGATGCCCAAACCATCGTCCCGTCCGTCCGCAGCCGGTCCAGACTTCATCGAAAATCAGGGTGATCCCCTTCTGATCGCACAATTCCCGCACCCGCGCGGCATAGTCGGGGGGATATTCATTGACCCCGCCTTCGCCCTGGATCGGTTCCATGATAATCCCCGCGGTCTCCTCATCCACGGCGGCGGCGAGCGCGTCGAAATCGCCGCCTTCGACATGGAGGAAGCCCGGCACGGCTGGATCGAATCCGGCGCGAACGGCAGGGTTGCCGGTCGCGGCAATCATCGCGAGTGTGCGGCCATGAAAGCTCCGGGTGAGGGAGATGATTTTCCATTTCCGCGGTGAAGCGCTCCCGCCGCGCAGACGCGCCAGCTTGCAGGCGGCCTCGTTGGCTTCGGCGCCGCTGTGACAGAAGAACGCCTGCCCCGCGAACGCGGTTCGGTTCAATCGCTCGGCCAGGTCAATCTGGGGTTCGGTGTGAAACGTATTGCCGACATGCCAGAGCCTGCGGGACTGCTCCGTGGCCGCCGCGATCAGCGCCGGATGGCAATGCCCCAGAATGGCCCCGCCAAAACCTGCGAACAGGTCGAGATATCGCTTGCCATCGGTGTCGGTGACATACGCTCCCTCGCCGTGATCCATCACCACCGGCAGACGGGCATAATTCCCGATCAACGCCTTCTTTCCCCGTTGCAGCAATTCATCCGTTCGCGACATCTTCATTGAACCTTTCAAAAGCAATCCGCGCAAGAATATCAGAAACGCCCTCACGGAGACAATCGAAGCGGGCGATGGGGGAAAGCTCAACGACACGCCATGCCGGCGGATGCCGGGTTGTGCGGGATCGTGCGGTCATTGTCTGGTTCGCCGGCGATTACGACCGCGAGGCGATCGCCGAGGAGATCGGACGGAGGACGCGCGGAACGATATGGGTCGTGCAGAGCGCTTCGGCGCGCCCGGCCATCCCAGCCAGCAATTGCTCCATCGGTTCCCGCGGACGGTCGCCCCAATAGCGACGGAGGATGAGATAGACGCTGATCACGTCATCGGAATATTCCCCTGTGCGCACCTGATAGCTGTTGGTCCGGGTGACGACATCGATCCGCGCCTGCAACCGGCAATCCTCGGTCAGCGCGACCGTCACCGACGGTTGAACATCCACCGCCTTGGCGCCTTGCTCCTCCGTCAGGCACATCAGAGGCGAATCGGCATAGAGGCTCTCGGCGATGATCTCGTCATGGTTGCCGCTGAAGGCGAGATCGAATCCGAAAAGCACGTCGAGATAATCGATCTCGACGGGGCTGAGGCTCAATCCATAGGGCGCCTGCTCGAGCAGGAACGTGTGCAGATGCAGCGCCTCCTCGATCGAGGCGGGGTTGACATGCCCGCTCGACAGCCGCTTGGATTCGAGGCTCGCCCAGCGATAGCTCTGGCTGTTGCGATCCTCCTCGAGATTCAGCTCGCCGTTGTCGTTCCTGCGAAAGCGCGTCATCGTCGGGAACCGCTTCTGGACGCGCTCGAAGAAATGCAGCACGGTGTCGCGCTGATGCGGCAGCGCCAGTTGCGACCCCAGCCGCATGTTGACGTAAAAATCCTCACAGAATGTCGAGTAAGGGTTGGACATAAATTCTCCGAAGCCCCGATGGCCATCCTTGACCGGCGGCGGACGCGCGTTCCCGCATCGTCCGCGCCTGGAATAAAATCGACTGATCAGCCCAAATGAGTGTAATCAATTTCCGTCGTGACGAAAGACCGCCGGCGCCGGTCTCGTTTGACTCCGCTTTTCCCTGTTCGTACAAAAGACCGGATGAAAACCAGGCCCATCCATGCGCTGGTCGGCGACGATACGTTCCTCCAGCTCGAGGCGTTGCGGAGCCTGCTCGCGCAGCTTCCGGAAGGAACGCAGCGCGTGGATTTCGAGGGGGAATCCGCCGAGCTTGCGGATGTGTTCGACGAGTTGCGCAGCTACTCGATGTTCGGCGAAGGAAAGCTCGTCGTCATTCGCGACGCCGATCCGTTTCTCACGCGATTCCGTGAGCAACTCGAGGATTACGTCGCCAAACCCTCCGACAGCGCCACGCTGGCGCTGCGCCTCAACTCACTGCCGAAGCAGCAGCGCATCTACAAGGCGATCGTGAAAACGGGCGTCATCGTGGAATGCGCGCCGCCAAAAGATGTCCGGCGGTGGATTCTCGATCGAGCGAAGCATCACCAGCTCGCGCTCGCGCCCGACGCGGCCGCGATGTTGTTCGATTACATTGGCGACGATCTCGGCCGGCTTGACAACGAGCTTGCCAAGCTCGCCCTTCAGACCGACACCAACAAAATCACCGCCGCGGACATCACCGGCGGCGTCGCGTTCCAGCGCGAGCAGGAGATGCGCGACATGACCAGCCAGGTGGCGATCGGTAACACCGCCGGAGCGCTGAAAAAATGGCGGCAACTGATCGCGCTCGATTCCTCCGCGGAATTTCGCGCGGTGACCTGGCTGTCGATGTGGCTGGAGGATGTCGGCGTGGTGTTGAACGGATCCCAGGCCGGAATCAACAGCCTCTCGTGGAAATACAAGAACGGGCTGCAACCGTTCATCGCGGCGGCACGGGCGCTGGGCAAATCCAGGCACGCCCGCGCCTACGACCTGCTCGCGCAGATCGACAAGCAATCCAAAAGCGGCGTCGGCAATGCCGCCGACAACGTCGAGCGCTTCCTGCTGAGCCTTTCCATCTGACCTCCTGATGCCGGCGGGCGGAACGACCGGACGAGCGGCGGTGAAGGCCCGCCTTTACCCCAGCCGCGATTTACGCGAACATATCCCGCATCTTCAACGTTTGATGGAATGCAATGGCGAAAACAACCTTCAGGAAAACGACAAAACGATCCGTTCGGCGAGGCGCGCCCGCTCCCCGCGTGGTCAACGTCGGTCTGACGCAGATGGCGTGCGTGGAGGATCCGAAGATCAACCGAGCCAATCAGGCGCGCCTGATCGAGCAGGCCGCCCGACGCGGCGCGAACATCATCTGCACGCAGGAGATGTTCGCATCGCAGTATTTCTGCCAGGTGGAGGATCATCGCTTCTTCAAGCTCGCCGAGACCATCCCCGGACCAAGCACCGACCTGTTTTCAAAGCTTGCGAAGAAGCACCGCGTGGTGATCGTGGCGTCGCTCTTCGAGCGCCGCGCCCAGGGCGTCTACCACAACACCGCCGCCGTCATCAACGCGGATGGTTCGATCCAGGGCATTTATCGCAAAATGCACATCCCGGACGATCCGCTTTTCTATGAGAAGTTTTACTTCACGCCCGGCGACACGGGCTTCCGCGTCTGGGACACGGAATACGACAAGATCGGCGTACTGATCTGCTGGGACCAGTGGTTTCCCGAGGCCGCCCGGCTGACGGCCATCCAGGGCGCCCAGATTCTATTCTACCCCACCGCCATCGGATGGCATCCGAGCGAAAAGGCCGAATACGGCAAGGCGCAGCACGAGTCGTGGGAGCTGATCCAGCGCAGCCACGCCGTCGCCAACGGCTGCTACGTCTGCGCGCCCAATCGCATCGGTCTCGAAAAAATCCTCGGGCCGGACGGCAAACCCGTCAGCGAGGACGGCATCGAGTTCTGGGGCCAGTCCTTCGTCGCCGCCCCCAACGGGCAGATCATCGCCAAGGCGTCGGTCGATCAGGAACAAGTGCTGATCGTCCCGTGCGACCTCGACAGGGTCGAGTTCAGCCGTACCCACTGGCCGTTCCTCCGCGACCGCCGCATTGATGCGTACGACAACCTGACGAAGCGATTCGTGGACAATGCGATTCCCTACTCGCGGGATGGAGCCTGACCGACGAACCTCTTCGGTTTTCATCGGTATCAGCAATGCAATTTCATGGCAAAAGCAAAACTGAAAGTTCATCACAAGACCCCCGCACAACTGGGTTACACCTTTCCGGCCGAATGGCATCCCCATGCCGCCACCTGGTTCTCCTGGCCGCGACCGGAGGGTATTTCGTTTCCCGGCAAGTATCACACCGTCCCCGAGAACCTCGCCCGCATCATGCGCGAGATCCAGTCGCGCGAGCCGGTGCATATCAACGTACCCAACGAAAACTACGAATACCTCGTCCGACGGCAGCTCAAGGAACATGGCTGCCCGACGAGGAACGTCTTTTTTCACCACATCAGGACCAACGAAAGCTGGTGTCGCGACCACGGGCCGGCTTTCGTGTTGAAGAAAAGCGCGCGGCTCGCGAAGACGCAGGGCGCCATCGTCGACTGGAGCTTCAACGCCTGGGGTGGGAAATATCCACCCTACGATGACGACGACGCCGTCCCCACGCGCATCGCCGAGGCGTTCGGACTTCCCGTGTTTTATCCCGGGATCGTCATGGAAGGCGGCGCCGTCGATTTCAACGGCGCGGGAACCGTCATGACCACCGAGTCATGCCTGCTGAACAAGAACCGGAACCCGAAGCTGGGCCGAAAGCGGATCGAGCAATACCTCAAGGATTACTACGGCCAGCAACATGTGATCTGGCTGGGCGACGGCATCGCCGGCGACGACACCGACGGGCACATCGACGACCTGGCGCGTTTCATCAGCCCCACCACCGTCGTCATGGGGATCGAGCAAGACCCGAAGGACGAGAATTACGCGGTCCTGCGGGACAATCTCAAGCGGATGAAATCGCTGCGCGACCAGTCCGGCCGGGCGTTCGAGATCGTCGAAATCCCCATGCCCGGCGTCGTCGAGCACGACGGCCAGCGACTTCCCGCCACCTATGTCAACTTTTATTTCGTCAACGGCGCGCTCCTTGTTCCCACTTATCGCCACCGCAAAAACGACCGAAAAGCCCTTGAAATCCTTCAGAAACACCTGCCGAAGCACAAAGTGATCGGCATCGATTGCGTGGAGTTGATCTGGGGCCTGGGCGCGATCCATTGCCTGACCCAGCAGCAGCCGAAATTCTGATCCCCCGCCGACATAAATCCGACGCGCGGAACGGCGGGGAAAATTCGCGGAACATACCGCTTGACTTCACCCAATTTCCGATACGATTAGCGATTTGACGCAACAGCTTCCCGACACACGAGCAGGAAAAATCGACGATGGCGACCGTGGACACAAAAACCGACGCACCGGCCAACTCCAACAAGCCCCTTCCCCCGCCCAGCGGCGCGCCCCAGGCGACCGATGCGCATTCCAATACGCTGATCAACGGCAACCGCCCCATTCCGCCTCGCGCGTGGGATGTCACCGAGGCGTCGCGCCTCTATGGCATCGAAAACTGGGGACAGGGTTATTTCTCCATCAATGACGACGGCCACGTCGCCGTCCATCCCTCACAGGAGCCTCGACAGACGATCGATTTGAAAAAGCTCGTCGATGAATTGCGCGAGCGCGACATCCAGCTTCCGCTGCTCATCCGCTTCACCGACATCCTCCGTCACCGCGTCGGCCGAATCCACTCGGCGTTCAACAAGGCGATCAAAGACCATGATTACAAGGGACAGTATCGCTGCGTTTATCCGATCAAGGTGAACCAGCAGCGGCACGTGGTCGAGGAAATCCTGGACTTCGGCAAGGAATACGGCTTCGGGCTGGAAGCCGGCTCGAAGCCGGAACTGCTCGCCGTGCTCGCGCTGGTGGACGACAACACCCCGATCATCTGCAACGGCTTCAAGGACGATGAGTTCATCGAGG
>CAYUNS010000066.1:14202-19737 GCA_964446155.1 uncultured Tepidisphaeraceae bacterium
CGGCAAGCCGTTCGGCTTCGGCCTGGAGGCCGGCAGCAAGCCGGAACTCCTGGCGGTGCTGGCACTGGTGGATGACGACAAGACCCCGATCATCTGCAACGGCTTCAAGGACGATGAGTTCATCGAGGCCGTCATCCTCGCGACCAAGATCGGGCGCAACATCATCCCCGTCGTTGAAAAATTCAGCGAACTCGAGCTGATTGTCAAATACGCCAAGCTGCACAACGTGCAGCCGAGCATCGGCGTGCGCGTCAAGCTCTCGGCCAAAGGCGCGGGACGATGGGAGCAGTCCGGCGGGGTGCGATCCAAGTTCGGGCTGTTCGTCAGCGAGGTGCTCGACGCCCTCGACTATCTCCGCAGGCAGGACATGGGCGACTGCCTCAATCTCCTGCACTTCCATCTTGGAAGCCAGATCAACAACATCCGCAACATCAAGAACGCCATCATCGAGCTGGTGCGCGTTTACACCGAGCTTCAGCGCCTCGGCGCGGGGCTGAAATACATCGATGTCGGCGGCGGGCTGGGCGTCGATTATGACGGATCCAAAACCAACTTCGAGTCCTCCATCAACTACGGGCTTCAGGAATACGCCAACGACGTCATCTTCCACGTCAAGGAAATCTGCGACAGCGCCGGCGTCGAGCATCCGATCATCATCAGTGAATCGGGGCGCGCCATGGTGGCGTATCACAGCGTGCTGGTCTTCAACGTCCTCGGCTGGAGCGGCTTCGCGCGATTCGAGCTGCCCGCCAACATCACCGAGGCCCAGCGAAAGGAAATGCCCGCCCCCGTCGTCAATCTCTTCGACACGTTTCGCGACATCGGCGAGCAGAACCTGTTCGAGTATTATCACGACGCACAGATCAACCGCGACGCCGTGCAAAACCTGTTCAACCTCGGCTATTGCACGCTCGAACACCGCAGCCTCGCCGAGCGTCTGTTCTTCGGCATCTCCTCCAAGGCCCTGCACATGGTCCGCCGGATGGATTACGTCCCCGAGGAATTCGAGGGCCTCGAGGCGATGCTCTCCGACACCTATTTCTGCAACATGTCGATCTTCCAGTCGATCCCCGACTCCTGGGCGATCGACCAGCTCTTCCCCATCATGCCGATTCACCGGCTGAACGAGGAGCCTACCTGCCGCGGCGTCCTCGCCGACATCACCTGCGATTCCGACGGCAAGATCGACCGCTTCATCGACCGTCGCGACGTGAAGACCGTCCTCGAGCTGCATCCCTACGACGGCCGCGACTACTTCCTCGCCACCTTCCTCGTCGGGGCGTACCAGGAAATCCTCGGTGATCTTCATAATCTGCTTGGAGACACCAACGCCGTCCATGTCACCGTGGACGGCGACGGGCGCTACTCGATCGACGAGGTCATCGAAGGCGACACCGTTCGCGAGGTGCTTCAGTATGTCCAGTTCTCCGCCGACGACATGATGCGCGCCATGCGCAAAACCGTCGAGCGGGCGCTGAAGGATCGCAAGCTCAGTCTGGATGAATCCCGCCTGCTGCTGAAGTTCTACGACTCCGGGCTGGAAGGCTACACCTACCTCGAATGAGGGGCTTTCCCCGCAGCGTGCGGCGGTTCGCGGAGGATGGGAATTCTGGCAACAACCGGTCGAAGGATTTATACTGCGCGGCGAAACAGGAGATTGACATGACCCCTGCCCGGATCGCGCAACATCTCACCGAAGCGTTCGACGAGCGCATTTTCGCCGCGCTGCCCCATGACAAGCATCCGCGCGTGCATGTGAATGTCGAGCATTGGCGCGACATCGCCGAACGGCTGCTGCGCGATCCGGCGCTGAAATTCGATTGGCTCGCCAATCTCAGCGGCGTGGATTACGTCGCCGACGACCGGATGTGCGTGGTCTATGACCTCTGGAGCTTCGATCACAAACATACGTTCGCCGTCAAGGTGTTCTGCCCGCGGCGCGAGGCGCGCATCCCCTCCGTCGCCGACCTCTGGCCGGCCGCGGACTGGCACGAACGCGAGGCGTTCGATCTGCTGGGCATCGTCTTCGACGGGCATCCCGATCTGCGCCGAATCCTCTGCGCCGATGACTGGGAAGGCCACCCCCTTCGCAAAGACTACCAGTTCCCCCGCGAATACCACGGCATCCCCGGCAGCGTCGAACTGGACTGGCAACAACAGCCCGACTACCCCAAGTGAAGCCCCACCGAATGGCCCTCGATTCACACGGCTGCCGCTTGTGATGGCCTTCCCTCCGTTTGATGGGCGCTCACAGGGTTGGGATAATCCCGTCGTTCGCAATAAGACATGCATTCCAAAACACCCCCGCGCAATCGTCTCGCCAAAGTGCTTCCCGAGGAATGGCGTCGGAAGCTGGTCGCCGCCGGAGCGCCGCGACGGAAGTACACCGCCGTTCTGCGCGCCGTGCTCGCCGACGGGCGCGTGATCGAAAACCTGATCGTCGAGGAAGGATGGATCATCGCCCTCACCCGCGAGGGGCTGGCCGGAACGTTCGAGCAGCGCATCGACTTCGATCCACGAACCATCCGGGAAATCGACATCGTGCAGGTGGTGTGACCCATCCGCGTTCTACAGATGGATCGCGCGCCCGTCGGCAACGCCGGCGGCTTCCATGACCGCCTCGGACAGCGTGGGATGCGGGTGCATCGCCTCGATGATCTCCGCCTCGGTCGCCTCGAGCTTTTTCGCCAGCACCAGTTCCGCCAGCAACTCGGTGACGTTGTCCCCGATCATATGTACGCCGAGCAGCTCGCCGTATTTCGCGTCGAAGATCAGCTTGACGAAGCCTTCGGTTTCCCCCGACGCCAGAGCGCGCCCCGAGACGCTGAAGGGAAACTTGCCGATCCTGATCTCCTTGTGCGTCTCCCGCGCCTTCTTCTCCGTCAATCCCAGGCTCGCCACCTGCGGATGCGTGTAAGTACAGCCGGGAATGAACTTGTAATCGATGTCGTGATGCGCATCGGCGAAGATCCGCTCGACGCACAGCACCGCCTCGTGGTGCGCCACATGTGCCAGGTCCGGATGGCGATACCCGCCCATCGCCATGCGTTCCGGCCAGTGCAGCGAGACGCAATCACCGACCGCCCACACGTTCTCCACGCTCGTTCGATACTCGTGATCGACCTTCACGCGGTTTTTGAACAGTTCGAGCTTCGCTTCGGACGCCGCGAGGTTTTCGACGTTGCCGGTCACGCCCACCGCGACGAGGACCACGTCGGCCTCGACCGTCCCCTCCTTCGCCCCCGACAGCTTGAGCTTCACCCCGCCGCCGCTCTTGTCGATGCTTTCGGTCTTCGTCTTCACACGCACATCGATACCGCGTTTGGAAAAGCTCCGCTCGAGCAGGATCGACACATCCTCGTCCTCGTTGGGCAGAAGATGATCGAGCATCTCGACGACGGTGACTTCCGTGCCGATGGCATTGTAAAAATCGGCGAACTCGCAGCCGATCGCGCCGGCCCCGATGATCGCCATCCGCTTCGGCTGCTTCGGTGGATTCATCGCCTCGCGCGCCGTGATGATCGTCTTGCCGTCGAACTTCGCGAACGGCAGCTCCACCGCCCGCGCGCCCACGGCGATGATGATGTGGTCGGCGGTGTATTCCTTCGATCCGTCCTTGCCCGTCACCTTCACCTTGTGCGCGCCGATGAGCTGCCCGACGCCCACCTCGTGCTTCACCTCATGCTTGCGCAGCAGATGCCCGATCCCCTTGGCCAGCTTGTCGGCGATGCCCCGGCTGCGCGCGATCATCCTGCCGAAGTCGATCTTCAGATTCTCGACATGCACCCCGCGCTCCTCGGCTTCCGTGCGGATCTTCCGCACGAACGCGCCATCCTCCAGCAGCGCCTTGGTGGGGATGCAGCCCCAGTTGAGACACGTCCCGCCGAGATTTTCCTTCTCGACGCAAAGCACGCGCTTTTTCAACTGCCCCGCGCGGATCGCCGCGGCGTATCCGGCCGGGCCACCGCCGATGACGATGAGATCGAAGTTGTAATTCGTCTTCTTTTTCACCGGCGCCGGCTTCGACGCTCCCCCTGCCGACGCGCCCTGCTTCGCCGCAGGCTTGCCAACCGCGGCTTCCGCGCGCGATTTCCCCGCATCCGGCTTCGCCGCGCCCACTTTTTCCTCCACCGGCGCGCTCGAGGCTTTCGCGCCTCCACCGGAGATGTACCGCTTTTTGATCTCCGCGGCATCCTCTCCCGAGGTCGCGATGACGCCCATCAGCTCGCCGACCTTCACCTTGCTCCCCTCCTTCGCGACGATCACCGCCAGCGTTCCCGCATCGAACGTCTCCATCGGCATGGTGGCCTTGTCCGTCTCGACGTCCGCGATCTCCTCCCCGACCTTGACCTGGTCCCCTTCCTTCTTGTTCCATTTGACGATCGTTCCCTCGGCCATCGTGTCGCTCAGTTGGGGCATGGTGATTTCAGCGGGCATTCAAGGTCTCCGTTCGGTAAATCTTCATCAGGGCGGGAAATAATAGGAAAGACGCCCGGCTTTGTCACGATGAAGCCGCCGCCCGGCGCCGCCCGCGACGCGCCTTTCCACGCACGGGAGGGATCGCCCCGATCTTTCCCGACGGGCATACCGTTTTTTCGGCCGTTTCAGGATTGTGCCGCCCTTGCCGGATGCCCCCCGATTGACGATAATGCCTGATTCGCTTCCGGACGAGCGGTTCGCCCGGGCGGAGAGTAAACGCGGCGCCGGCAAGGCGTGGATGCCGTCGCTTCTTTCATCATTGGCCACGCGAACAAGGAACAGGCGGGCAATCAACTTCCGCCGCAACATGTTATGGTCGATCTCAATCTCATCAACTCCCTGGGCAGCCTGGACAGTGAAGCGGAGTCGGCGGTCGCGCTGGCTCTGGGCGACGCGGCGGACGATCTGACGAAACTGGTCGCTTCCGATGAAGTTCAGGATTTCACGCCCGGCGCCATCATCAAGGGCAAGATCAGCGGCGTGGTCGGCGACGACTACGTCGTCGAGCTGGGCCTCAAGAGCGAAGGCGTCCTGGAAAAAAGCGAATTCGACGAGCCTGAAAACGTGAAGGTCGGCGACGAGGTTCGCGTGCTTCTCGAAGATGTCGAAGGCGACACCGGTCTGGTGAAGATCAGCAAGCGCAAGGCTGATCGCATCATCAACTGGGAAGCCATCATGAAGAGCAAGAAGGAAGGCGATCCCGTCGCGGGCAAGGTCACCAAGAAGATCAAGGGCGGTCTGCTGGTGGACATCGGTGTGCCGGTGTTCCTCCCGGCATCGCAGGTGGACATCCGCCGGCCGGGCGAAATCTCCGACTGGATCGGCCGGCAGATCGACGCGGTCATCCTGAAGATCGACGAGGAACGCCGCAATATCGTCATCTCCCGACGCAAGATGATCGAGCAGCAGCGCGAGGAACTGAAAAAGAAGACCTTCGAGAGCCTCGAGGTCGGGCAGATCCGCAAGGGAACCGTCAAGAACATCGCCGACTTCGGCGCGTTCATCGACCTCGGCGGAATCGACGGGCTGCTGCACATCACCGACATGTCGTGGGGC
>CAYUNS010000067.1:0-254 GCA_964446155.1 uncultured Tepidisphaeraceae bacterium
TGCATCGCGGTGTTCCCGCCGTTTTCCGAAAGTCGCATCGCCGTGCCCTGGGTGGCGTTGACGATGTCGATTCCCGTCCCGGCCGCGTTGACTCGCGCCAGCACGCCCGCGCGCGAGCCGTTGATCGCGTTCAGCAAACCCTCCACCGTCGTCGCCGCGCTGAAATCGATCGCCTCGCTGATCGTTCCATTGCTGATCGTCAGCCCCGACAAATCGATTCCCGCCCCGCCGCGCAGCGCGCTCAACGGCGTGAG
>CAYUNS010000067.1:264-7605 GCA_964446155.1 uncultured Tepidisphaeraceae bacterium
CCGTCAATCTCCACTCCCGCGCCCGCGCCGCTCGTGCGAACGATCCCCAGGTCCGTCGCCATCGTCCCTCCGCCGACTTCCCGGATCGTGATCTCGTCCGCGCCCGTGGTGAAGATGCGCAGCCCATCCCCATCGGCGCCGATGTCCGCCTGGATATCGCCCAGCCCCGCGCCGTTGATCGCCGCGATCACATCGCGAATCGTGCCCGCATGGGACAGATCGACGATCACCGTGTCGGTTCCGTTGCCCAGTTCGATCGAACCGGGCTTCACGCCCTGCCCCGTGGCGCCGCGCAGATCGGACAAGCGGGTCGCCCCGGTGATGTCCGGCGTCAGGTCCGCCGTCCCCTCGGCGCGACCTCGACCCGCGTCGAGGTCGCGCCGAACACCTCCCCGCCACTGACCATGAAGGGAAGCACCGTGTTCTCGTCATAACTGTTCCGCAAAACGGTGTTTGACCCGACGAACTTCACCCCGCCGTCCTCGACGCTGAAGGGCTGGTCCGTCGCGCGGTCCCCGCCAAAAAGATACACGCCCTCGAACTGCTTGTTCGCCAGCGCCAACGCTCGTGAATAAAGACTGTCGATGATCGTCGCCGCGTTGGCACGCTCCTCCGCCGTCACGTCCGATCCCACGTTCGCCGACGCCAGCGTCTGCGCCTCGCGCAGCAGATCGGTCATCTCCCCCAGCGTCGCATCCACCTCGCCGAGATGGCTGTTGGCGCGCTGAAGATTCGTCATGTGGGCGTCGCGCTGCTCGAGCGTCTTGCGAAGCTGCTGCGCGATCGCCGCCTCGCCGGGATTGTCGCTGGGAACGCTGATCTTTCGCCCCGTCGCCATCTCGTTCTGCACGCGGAGCAGTTGCGCCTGCGTCCGCGCGATCGACTGCGACGCCACGTTCGTCCGAAGCGAGTTGCTCACCCGCGCGATCTGTAAGGGAAGAATCGCCATGTTCGTTCCGGTTGACTCTCAAATCCCGACTCGGGAGAGCTGAACTCCGTCACCTCTCCATCAGACCAGTTGCAACACCGTTCGCATCAGTTCGTCCACCGCCGCGATGACCCTCGCGGCGCCCTGGAACGCCCGCTGCTGCCGCATCAGGTTGATCGCCTCCTCATCGAGGCTCACACCGCTGAGCGCTTCCCGCTGCGATTCGAGGGTTTGCCTGACGACCATCGCCGCCTCCGCGGCCGATGCGGCCGTCGAGGCCTGCACCGCGACGCCGTTGACCATCGCTTCATAGGTCTCCGTCAGCGTCGCGCCTCCGAGCGCTCTCAGCGCCACCTCCTGCAATCCCGCGATCGCCAGCGCCGTCTGGTTGTCGCCCTTCTCGCCATTCTTCGACGCCGCCAGCCGCTGCGGGCGATCCGCGACCGCGGCGCTCACCGCGATGTCCCGCGCGTCCTTGCCCGTGAAGAATCCATTCACGCCCAGCGCCGCCAGCACCCCGCTGCTGTCCTGGCTGAAGCTGAATTCGACCGCCGCGCTGTCCGCGCTGATTCGCAACCGCCCGCCGCTCACGTTCGCCGAAAGGTTGTCGATCCCGTCCAGGTCCGCCGCGAGCGAAGCCAGGGTCGTGTCGTCGCCGTCCAGCCCGTCGAGATCGATCTGCACGAGCGTGCTGGTGATCAGGCCCGTCGCCTTCTCCTTCACATGAACGACGAAACTCCCGTTGACGGGGGTGAAACTCAGCCCGCTCTTCGCATCGTTCAGCGCCGCCGCCGTGTCATCGACGCCGTTGCCGCCGATGACCTGATCGAAGCCTTCCAGCCCCTGCCCCGAAGCGTGAATCCTGTTCAACTCGAAGATCAGCCCCGCCGCGATGCGATCGACTTCCGCGATCACGCCGTCGATCTGTTCGGCGCGCACCCGGTTCAGCGCGCCGATCTGCCCGGAACCGAGTTTCATCACGCCGTTGTTGGCTTTGAAGATGACCTTCGTCACCAGTTCCCCGTCGATTGTCTCCTGCCTCAGGGCGACCCCGCGGTTTTCGGTGTTGAACACCAACGGCTCGGAACCGACGAAGACGTTGATGATGCCGTTGTCCCCCGGAACGGTCTTGATGTCGATCAACTCCGACAGCCGCTTGAGCACGACATCGCGCTGATCGCGCAGCGCGTTCGCCTGCCCCGTTCCACCGGCCTCGTTGATGACGATCTGCCCGTTCAAGTCCGCGACCTGCCCCGCCAGTTCGTCCGCCGTCACCACCAGCGACGCGAGCTGCCGATCCACATCCGATTGCAGGTTCGTCAGATCGCCGCGCAGGTTGTTCATCCACTTCGCGAGCGAATCGCCGTTTTGCAGGACCACCTGGCGCAACCCGACATCCTGGGGCTTGTTCGCGAGATTGGACCAGCTTCCGAAAAACTGGCTGAGCTGTGTCGAAAGATCCTCATCGCTCAACTCGTTGAAGACCGATTCGACCCGCCCGATCCACTGCTGCATGGTCTGCGACGAGGCGTCGTCGCTGATGCTGCCGCGGATGCGTCCCTGGAGAGCCTCGTCGATCTGCCTCTGGATCGACGAAAGGTTCACCCCGGTTCCGATGAACATCCCCGGCTTGATCTGCTGATCGCGCGCGGAGGTGACGTGGCTGACCTGGCGGGTGTAATCGGTGTTGCCCGCGTTGGCGATGTTGTTGCCGGTGACCTGCAACGCCGCCTGTTGCGTTGCGAGTGCGGACTTGCCGGCGTTAAGCGCTCCGAGAAGGGACATTGTGAATGCCTTTGATTGCCTGGTGACCCGATGTCAATTCCGGGACTTGATGAAACAGCCCTTTTCAATCCGGCCTATCCCACCGCCTCCATCACGCCGATGCGCGACGCCACGCGCGGCACGCCTTGTTTCGTGTAAACCCCCGCCTGCTCGACCGCGCCGGCGAGGATGCGCATCACCGTGTTCAGGTGTCCCGTCAGCGCGCCCGCGAGCCGGCCGGCGACGCCCGCGCGCGCCGCGATCCGCGTCATGATCTCCTTCAGCGCCTCGCGCAGCTTCAGCAGCGCGTCCCGCCGCTGGGGAAACAGATCGGCGAGCTGCCGCACCGTCGGTTCCGTCGTCAGCTTCATCCCCCGGGCGAGCTGCGTCACCAGGGCGCGGCGCCTGTTCTCCAGCGTCGCGATCCGCAGGCGGGTCGATTCCTGAAGATGCGTCGCATCCTCCATCGTCCGCAGGTCCAGCGCCTTCATCGCCTCCTGCTGCACCTCGATATGCTTGAGCAGTTTCTGATGCTCGACAATGAGATGCGCGAGAATCGTCTCAAGCTCGGAGATCTGTCGCGACATGGGGCCTCACCTTCTGGTTGGTGGCGGATGAATCCGCGGCGGGTTGGGTCGAATGCGAATACGCCCTGCCGCCTTCGATCCGGCGGACGATGGCGCGCACCAGCTTCTGTCCCGATCCGCCCGCCATTCGTTCGGCGAGATGCTGGTCATACAAGGGAGAAAACGCCTGCCCGCCGCGCCCGCCGTTGAACAAATCGCTCTTGAACGGACTTTCGCGCATCTGCTTCAGCAGCGTGCCGAAAAAAGTCTGCGCGACCCATTTTTCAACGGTCTTGTGCAGCGTCTCGCCGGGCCTGACCGGCGCCGGCGCGTTGAGGGGGGAGATTGAATCGATCTTCGGACTCATGTGCGTCTCCGACGCGGCTCTGGTTTTCGCGGCATCCTGCCGCGACGCGCCCGGGCTTGTCCGCCCGCGCGGGTTCGATCATTCCACGATCAGCTTCGCATGAAGCTTTCCGGTCTTGTGCAGTTCCTTGACGATGATGATGCGATCCTCGGCCGGGACTTTCAGTTGCTCCAGCGCGTTGACGAGATCCTGGAGCTTGGCGCCGCCCTGACTGGTGGTGTCCAGCGGAACCACGTCCCGGCGCGAAACCACCGGAAACCGCGGCGAGGGAACCGGCTGCGGGGTGATGGTCGTGATCGTCAGTCCCTTGTGGCTGATGACGACCGGGCTGATCTCGACATCGCCGGTGAGGATCATCGTGCCCGTGCGATCGTTGATCTGCACGCGCGCCTCGGTGGGCAGCAGAGGCACGGGCAGGCGCTGCACCCGACTGATGAAGCTGTCGGGGCGTTCCAGTTCGATCGGGGGAATGATGACGACGACGTTCTTGGGATCGACCGCGACCGCGAGCGTCTCGCCTGTGGTGCTTTCGGCGTCGTTGATGATCTTGGCGATCGTGCTCGCGGTGGTCCAGCTTGCGGCCGGATCCTCGAGGACGAGCGTGAACCGCCCGTTCTCGATGTACTTCGCCGGCAGATCGGTTTCCATCACCGCGCCGCCTTTGACGACACCGACCGTCGGCGTGCTCCGGTCCTCGATGACCACCGGTCCTTCACCCAGGGCGAAGGGCATGTCGTTGGCGGCGGGAAGACCGGTGGGACCGAGCAGCGGGGTGACGAACAGCCGCCCGCCACGCAGGCTGCGCGCGGCGCCCAGGCTGGTCACATAAAGATCGAGCCGGTCGCCGTCGCGAACCCCGTTGCCGGGCACGGTGGCGGTCAGGCTCACCAGCGCGACGTTGCCGGCGTTGGACAGATCGGCGACCGTCGCGGGATTGGCGAATTTCGCCAGCATCGCCGCCAGCGGCTTGATCGCGGGCTGGAAGTTCCCACCGTCGCCCGTGCCGGGCAATCCGTACACCAGCCCCAGCCCCGTCAGCACATTGGACCGCTGCCCGCCGATGCGGGTGATGTCCGCGATCTTCACCGCTTGCGCGGGAAGCGCGATCAACGCCACGATCAGGATGGAAATGCTTTTCAACATGGCTTGAATCGTTTCCGGCCGCGCCGCGAGCGGCGCCGCTGTCATCTCTTCGTCAGAACGGATTGATCACGTCCAATAATTTCACGACGAATCCGCGTTTATTCGCGTCGCGGATCGCGCCCTTGTGATGTTTCTGCAATCGCTGATCGTGCAGTTGCGTGCTGAGGATGGTGTTGTCGATGGTGACGTCTTCGGCGCGGCAGATTCCGGTGAGAATGAAAAGCTGCTCTTCCTCATCGGTCTGGATGTGCTTTCGAGCCTGGAGAACGAGGTTGCCGTTGGGTTTCACATCGACGACCTCCGCGGCGATGCGGGCGATGAAGCTGTCGGAGCGCTCGACGGTTCCTTCACCGGAAAACTCGCGGTTGCCGTTGAGACGGATCGCCGGCGCCTCTCCGCTGATGCCGCCTCCGCGAAGCTTGAAGTCGCCGAGGTTGAGCTTCACCCATTCCTCGATGGCGGCGTTGAGCTTGTAATCCTTCTTCGTCTCGGTGCTGCCGTCGGAGCTGACCTCGCTCTCCTCACGAACGATGATCTCGACCAGGTCGTGCTTGCTGATGGTGCGCGGCTCGGGCGCGGGGACCGCGAAGAAGCTGACTTCCTTCAGTACCGGCGAGGGATCGTGCGGCGTGGCGCCGGCGAGGCTCGCCGACGAGGCTTTCAGCAGCGAACCGTTGTTCCGACGCATCTCGGTCGCGGGATCGCGATCGCCCACCGCCGGACGATCCTGCGTCGTCTGCGCCGACGCCAGCGTCGCGATGGTGACAACCCACATGAAAATGACGTGAAATCCGCGCATGAACCGCTCCATCGAATGAATCACCGCGCCGAGGCGGACACGCCCCGGCGGCGATGAACGCCGGTCACTCGCTCAGCGCCGCGAGGTTGGACGACACTTCCCCCGCCGACCCCATGACGCCCGTCTGCGGGCCTGTGAGGGTGACCTGGAAAATATCCTTCGTGCCCTCGTTACGAACCCGGATGGTCTGCCCGAACACGCCGCCTTCCATCGCGCGCCCGACGGTCTTCACCTTCACGTTCCCCTGGTGCAACGTGATGCTGACGAGTTGGTTCGGGCGCACCAGCGGCACGGCATCCACCATGCGCGCGGTCAGGAGCGTCCCCGGCTTCAGTTCGCGCGCGGCCTGCTGTCCGATCGCCTGTTCCGGCGTGAGCAACGGTTCGCTGGTGAGCTGATCGACCAGCGTGCGGCGGGTGACGACATCCTCCGTGCGAATGATCTGCTTGAACGCGATCGGCCGGGCGGC
The DNA here is from genome assembly GCA_964446155.1 of uncultured Tepidisphaeraceae bacterium. Classification (GTDB taxonomy): domain Bacteria; phylum Planctomycetota; class Phycisphaerae; order Tepidisphaerales; family Tepidisphaeraceae; genus CAYUNS01. Next base: position 6,301 of record CAYUNS010000067.1, read on the forward strand.
GACGAGTTGGTCCTGCCACGCCCGCGCGACGGCGGTGATGTGGACCCGCTGCGTGCCCTGGTCCGTGATGATCTTCACCTCCCACGACACCTGCCCCAGATCATTGACGCGGCGAGGGACGATGTGGAACCGGAAGTGCGGTTCGACGAGCTTGAGCGCCGTGTCGTGTTGCGGATCGAACTGCACCTGAAGCAATTCGGTTGGAATCGACAGGCGGGCGGACAAATCCTCGAGCAGATGATCGCGCAGCGTGCGATTGGCGGGCGGTTCCTCGTGTACGACCATCGCGGCGGCGGCGATCGCGGGCGCCTGCGGCGGCGCGGAAACCGTCGCCGCTCCGAGCGTCTCGGCATTTCCGGACCGCTCCGAAGCGATCGCCTCGGCCGACGGATTCTTCGCGGCGATCCATTGCTGAAGCGCCTCGCCTTCATCATAGCGCACATCGCCGCGATTGACCGTGCAGGTCATCGCGCCCGCGAACCGAATCACCGCCAGATTCACCCCGGCGTCCTGGAGTACGCTTCGGACCTCATCCAGGGAGACCGATCGAAACGGCGTGTTGTCGCTGAAACGCCCGATCTTCAAATCCGCCAGCGGCGCGAACACCGCGGCGCCGGCGTCCGACCAGCGGCAAACCTGCCTGAGTGTCAACTCGGTTCCATAGATGGTCGCTTCCGAGCGCAGCTCAAGCGTGGCGCCGGACTGATTGGACTGCGGCACGAAGCGATCTCGCGGAACGAAGCGCTCTTCCCCGGCAAGCTCCCCGCCGAATCCCCACTGCGCCAGCAGCGTCTGGGTCGCCCAGGCGAGGATCGTCAGCGCGATCATCAGCCGGATCGTCTTGCGGATGCCCAGCGGTCTTCCGTTCATCATGGTCGCGACCTCCTGTCGCTTGTGCGGGTTCGACATCTTGTCGAACGTGTTCAAGGATCGTGCCTCACCGAAGTGAGCGCCCGGTTACATGCGTCTGAGGTTTCCGATCGTTTGCAGCGCCTGGTCGGCGGTCTGGATCGACTGGCTGTTCAGCTCGAACGCCCGCTGCGTCTTGATCAGCGTCACCAGTTCCTTCACGGGATCGACATTGCTGGCTTCGAGAAAATTCTGGAGGACCGTTCCCGAGCCATCCTCACCGGGATTGCTGGTGATGGGATCGCCCGAGGCCTCGGTCTGCACATAGATGCTTCCACCGAGAAGCTTCAGTCCCTGCGGATTGACGAACTGGTGCAGCCGCAACTGCCCGACATTCGAAGTCTCGGCCGCTCCGGGACGCATCGCCTCGATCAGCCAGGACGGCGCGATCGAGGC
>CAYUNS010000067.1:7615-19536 GCA_964446155.1 uncultured Tepidisphaeraceae bacterium
CGAGGCGATGCGTCCCGGAGCGGCCGAGCCTCGATCGCGCCGTCCTGGCTGATCGTGATGTCCGTCGAACCCAGCGGGATGCGCACCGGCGGGATGAGCTTGTATCCATCGCCCATGCCGAGAACGAGTTCGCCTTCATGGTTGACGAAGAAATTGCCGTTGCGCGTATAGCCCGTCCCGTCACCGATCGAATCCATGATCCGCACGCGGAAAAAACCGTTCCCCTCGATGCCGATATCGAGCGGGCGATTGGTGCTTTCAAGGCTGCCCTGCTCGAGATCGAGCTGGGTGTTGCTGATCCGCACGCCGAGACCAACGAACACCCCGGCGGGCGATACCTCGCCCGAAGCGCTGGTCGTCCCCGGCTGCTTCATCATCAGATACATGAGGTCTTCAAAGTTGACGCGGCTGCGCTTGAACGCGGTGGTTTCGGCATTCGCGAGATTGTTGGCGACGACGTCAATGCGCGTGCTGAGCGCCTTCAACCCCGTTGCCGCGGAATGGAGTGCTGTGATCGCCATGTGATCCTTATCGGACGGAGGTTATGGGACGCTTGAATGGAAGATGCCGTGGAAACGACAAGTTCGCGTCATGGAGCGGCGACGGCGCGACGATATCGCCGCGGCCCGCCGCGCTGAATGATTCACCGGGTCATGTCGTTTCGGTCATGCATCACGTCGGATCGCCTATCCGATCTTGCCCACGTCGTTCACGAGCCGGCCCAGGGTCTGATCCTGGTAGCGGATCATGTTGGCATTGGCTTCGAGCTGACGCTGGGCGTCCATGAGCAGGGCAAGCTCGCTGGCGGGGTCCACGTTGGCGCGTTCGATGAATTCGCTGCGCAGCGTTCCCGTCGCGGGGCGAAGGGAATCGATGTCCTCGTAGCTGAGGAGCGTGCCGCCTTCCTTGCGAAGGTCGCCGGGGTTGGGCACCTCGAACAACCCGATACGCGCCACGGGGGTTTCGTCCTGGGTGATCTGCCCGTCGCGCGCGATCGCGAGTTGTCGCGTGGGGTCCAGCAGAATCGGATCGCCCTCCACATCGAGAACCTTCTGACCGCTCCCGTTGGAGAGGATCAGGTGTCCGTCGCGGTTGACGCTGAATTGTCCGTTGCGGGTGAGGCGCTTTTGCCCGTGATCGTCAACCGCGAAGAAGCCCGAACCCTGAATGGCGACATCGAGGTTGTTGCCCGTGGGTTCAAACTCCCCCTGGTTGCTGTCGACGAACGTCGGCGAGGCAAGCAGCCCGCCGCCGAGCTTCTCGAGCAGCGGATTGGAATGGCGCGGGCCCAGGCGATTCTCCTGGGCTTCGGTGAGGCGCTCATGAAAGAGCGCCAAATCTCGTTTGAAGCCAACCGTTTCAGAGTTGGCGATGTTATTGGCAATGACGTCCTGCCGATATGAATTCGTCAGGACGCCCGTGGCCGAGAGATAGAGGCCGTAAATCATTCGGCGTCTCCATCGGCGAAGAGCGACGATCGCCTGGGACGATCGCCTCCCGGCGGCAGTTCATCCGTGAACCAGTCACGATCGGCTCCGCCGATCAGGACCGCCTGCCGGGGCGTATGGGATGCCGCGAGCGATTGGAGATGCAGCTCAACCGCCAGGCGCGTGGCCTGTATGATCCGCTCACCCAACTTTGGAAACATATCGTTCATTGCATCGCTCCTGGACATCCAAACATCCCGCCCTTGAACAAGGGATGTGCCAGAAGAGCCCTCCGGGCGAACGGACGCGACAATCCACCCGGCCTGCCCCGCGTAACTCCATTTCCCAAAGATACTTACAGTAAAAATATAAAGTGACGAATGAGGACGGTGGCGTCAGGGCGCCGAGGAGCGGGCTGGAGGAAACGCGCGGATTCCGCCGGTGGCGCGGCGGAATCTGCGGATCAGCGCCCGCTGCTGACGACGGCCTGATAAGGCGCCCGCAACCGGTGGAGGAGGGTGTCGCGCTCCTGGCGATCCATGGGTTCGACGGTGACGATGAGCGTGTCGTTTTCGATCTGAACGTCGGTCAGCTTCACCGGAACCGAGCGCGTCTCCCCACCGGCGTGATCGAGGATCGGCAGGAACAGGACGGCGTCGGACGGCGCGCGATCGAGCACATTGAGCGCCATCCGCACCACCGCGGCGCCGACGGCGTCCATATTGGAGGCGCCGTTGGGTTTGATCCGTGCCGCATGTTGCAACTGCGGCAGAATCGCGTGCAGCTTGCGCTCCAGGCGATCCCGCTGGCTGGACCAGAGCGCCTCGGGCAGCGGCAACCGCCCGCCCATCACGCGCGCCAGGTGAATGTCGAGTTGCCCGCCTTCCGTCAGTTCGGGCTTGAAATGCAGGCTGACGACCGCGTTGAGTTCCTTGACCGTTCCGGCCAGCACCAGCCGCCCCTCGAGCAGGGTGATCGCGGGCTGGCTCAGGTATTGACCATAGCGTTCATCCCACCCGAAACTCTCGGTCCACTTGCCGAAGAAGGCGTTCAGCTCACTCTGGGTGATGGTGATGGTATGGGCCGACGGGCGCGAGCTTGCCGGCGCGGTCGAGGCGGGATTCCGGTTGACCAGGCGATTCTCATAGGCTTCGGCGTCGGCGGCCCAGCTCAGGGCGCTGAGCACCTTCTGATCCGCCCGACGGGCCGCTTCGGCGCGCTGCTCGGGCGTTTGCCGCAAGACATACCACTCCGGCTCCCCCTGCAACAGATACCAGCTTCCCGCGGAAAAGAGGATCGCGCCCAGAAGACCGATCGCAATCACAAGCAAAAGGCGTTTGATCCACTTCATAGCCATATCCAACCCGCCGACACCCGCACAGGTTGCACCCTTCTACGGAAAAACCGGAAAAACCGCCATAGCCCCCGTCAAAATCGCCCGATGCCTGTCGCGAAAATGAATATCCGCTCCCTCCGGCCCGCATCGGGGCTACACTAAGCAACAGTGAATCTCCAACGCGACATCTCTCCCGACGCCTATCGTCGCTCCGCCCGGCGGCTGCGATCGGACCATGCGCGAAACCCGCTTCGTCTCCATCAGGGATTGCGCGATCTGTCCCGATCATACGATGACGCGGCGAAACAACCGTTACGCGATGCCGAAGACAAGGTTGTGTCCCCATCCGCGCCCGAGGCCTCTGGGATTCGCGCGTTCCGCGCCGCCGTCGAAAACCGTCTTCAGAACGGCCTGCTGAGCTATTCCAACCGCCTGCATCTGCTCCGCGACGCCCAATGCCGCGGCATCGGCCGGTTCGAGGCCAATCTCATCATCGCCGCCGTGCAGCATCAATCGCGCTATTTCCCCCCCGTCGATTCCACCCGGCGGCGACGGTTCCAATGGAGCGGAGCGATCGTCTTTCTCGTGGTTCAATCCCTCGTCTTCGCGGGATTGTGGTGGCTGCTGCGAACGTGACCTCCCTCGCCCACCCGGGAGGAGAAGATCGGGTGAGCAATGAACCCCCTGTGTTTCCCGCCCTTGCGATCATTCTTCGCTTCCGATAGTCGGCAATCCTGGACTGCGGTACTACAATGCCTTACAGGACAAGCCGGAAAGCCCCCGTCGACAAGAGGATCGCGTCATCATGCTGGAGTACAATCGAAAGAAGCGCGGCAAGCCGGGCAATGCCCCCGCCGCTGACGACAAATATCACATTCGCACCTTCACCCTCGCCGACAAGGAACAGGTCGAGCGGCTCTCCCACGAGGGACTGCTGCCCGGGCATGTGGAGTATGACGCACGGGCCTTGGAGCACATCGAGCAGACGTATCTCCAATCGCCGCGGGAGCATTTCTGGGTCGCGGAGCTGGATGGAAAAATCATCGGCATGCTCGCGATCGCCCAGCATGGCCGCGATGTCGGGCTGCTGCACTGGCTGCGCGTCGCCCCGCCATGGCAGCCCGATCGCCAGGTCGCCCGGCAACTCCTCCGTGTCGCCGCCGACCACGCACGCGAGGTCGGGTTCCTCAAGCTGCTCATCCACGTTCCCGCCGAAGCCCAGTCGCGAATCACCTCCTACTTCAAGCGACTCGGGTTCGTCTTCTCCAAAAGCACCGACATCGCCGGCCGAAACGTCCTCCAGTTCTATCTCAACCTCTACGAAACCCCCACGGGGCAATGACCAAACCCCTCAACCCAACGCGACCTCACAAAAAACCACCACCCACCCGTGGGTTCGTTTTTCATTTTCACCTCCCCACCCTCGCCGTCACCTTCGGCGGTGGGTTCGTTTTTCATTTTCGCCCCCTCGCCAGCGCGCAGGACGGGATGAAAATCCCGCCGCGCGGGGGTTGAACCCCATTCGTGTCCATTCATGGACCCGCTCCGGTGGGTTCGTTTTTCATTTTCACCTCCTCGCCAATCACCATCCCCCCCGCCGGTGGGTTCGTTTTGTCGATTCGCCCCTTTACCAGCGCACAAGACGGGATGAAAATCCCGCCGCGCGGGGGTTGAACCCCATTCGCGTTCATTCGTGGCCCCACGGGCGGGGACGGGAAGCCATTATACCCGAATCCCCCCTGAAAACGGCGGGAATTCCACCCGTGTGCCACGGGTCGCGGTACTCCGAGACCCGTGCGTCTGACGAGAGCCACCGGCACGGGCACGCGAAAATCCGGGAATAATGAAATGTCACCGCGCGGGGTTTGAACCCCATTCGCGTTCATTTCGTGTCCATTCGTGGACCCGCTCCGGAGTGGATGAAGCACGGCAACCATTTATCGGGAAACAACTTGCATCCATTCGCCCACTCCTTTCCACTTTCCCGCTCGACACACCGGCGCGCGTCGGTCACAATAGACCGGCAGTGGGGAACGATCTTTTGGGTTTCGGTTTCGTATGATCGAATCGAAACACTCGCACCCTTGAACCGCCGACCGGGGAGAACGGAACCCGGCCTGCCATGCAACAGTGAATCTCAGCATCGCCCTTGAACAACCAGATAAGAAGCTCGCTCTGTTCGGTTCGGCCGACAAGCACCTGCGCATGATCCGCGAGGCGTTGGGCGTGACCGTTGTCAGCCGGGAGGATGAGCTGCGCCTGTCCGGCGAACGCGAGCAGGTCTCGAAGGCGGCGACCGTCCTCGATCAGATGCAAAAGCGCCTCCGACGCCAGGAGTGGCTCAGCGCCGACGACGTCGGCAAGGCAATCGGCCATGCCGTGCGGGAAACGCACCAGCGCGCCATCGACGAAATCGACGTTTATACCAAAGGCCGCGTCATCCGACCCAAAACGGACGGGCAGAAGCGCTACATCGAGGCGATCCTTCAGCACGACCTCACCTTCTGCATTGGTCCGGCCGGAACCGGCAAAACCTATCTCGCCGTCGCGGCGGCGGCGAGCCTGCTGAAAAACGGGCAGTCCAAGCGAATCGTCCTGGCCCGACCCGCCGTCGAAGCCGGTGAACGCCTGGGATTCCTCCCCGGCGACCTCCAGGCGAAGGTAAACCCTTACCTGCGCCCGCTTTTCGACGCACTGCACGACATGATGGATTTCGAGCAGGTCAAGCGGTTCATGGTCAACGACGTGATCGAGGTGGTTCCGCTCGCCTTCATGCGGGGCAGAACGCTCAACGACAGCATCATTATTCTGGACGAAGCCCAGAACACGACCCCTTCCCAGATGCTGATGTTTTTGACACGGCTGGGCCATGACTCCAAAATGATCGTCACCGGCGACACCAGCCAGATCGATCTCCCGGAAGACACGCAATCCGGTCTGGACGACGCGGTTCGCCGGCTTCGGGGCGTCAAGGGAATCGCCACCGTCCAGCTCGAGCGTGGAGACATCGTCCGTCACCGCCTGGTGACCAACATCGTCAACGCCTACGAACAGGACAAGGGATAAGGAGTTTTCAGGTTCGGGACCGGTAAACCAGTGCGGAAATCCGGATTTTGACCCTCAACCGCCGAAATTCGGGATTTCAGGTTGGAGGTTTCGACCCCGGCCGTCCGAATCAGAAGTACATCCATGTTTTCAAACCGTAAAAGCCAGCAGCGACGCGCGGAGATTCGCAAGAATCGTCCCGACACCTTCGCACACACCTGGCAGGCGCTGAAGGAATCCGGGGGAATGAACGGGCTGGCGATCGCGGCGGTCTTCTGCATCATCGCGGCGGGGATTCTGCAACTGCGGGAAGACGTCGTCCCCTACCGCCCCGGGCAGTGGGTTCCGCACGACATCTTCGCCCGGGTGGATTTCTCCTTCCGCGACAAGGACCGGCTTTCCGAGGTCCGGCAGATCACCCGGGAACGTCAGCCGCGAGTCTACGCGCCCGCGGGCGATGTCTGGGGGGATCTCGAAAAAGACCTGCTCTCCCTGCCCGACCAGGTTGGCAATGCCCCCGGCATCGGGCAGGTCCGCCAGCCGCTCCGCGACGTGCTGAACGACGGATCGCTCACCAAGCTGAAGGAATACATCGCCCCCGAGCGACGGGAATCGTATGCGAAGGAAGTCAACGGCTACTTCGAGACGATCCGCTCGATGACTCCTCCGCTGGTCATCCTCCCCGAGGATCAGCACCAGGAGGACCTTCATCACTCGATCGTCATCACCTCAATCGACGCCAACACCCCCGTTCCCACCAATCTCACTTATTCGATGGCGATGGAGGAGGAGTTGACTCGGCGCTTCGAGGCCGCGGCGCGCGACAACTTCAGTCTCACGCTCCAGCCGCTGATCGTCGCCTATACGCTGAAGACGCTGAAACCGACGCACGTCCTTGATCCGGTCGCGACCGCCGAGGCCCGCAACCGCGCCGCCGAGAACGTCGCCAGCACCGCCGGCGACATCCCCTTCAAAGCCGGCATGATCATCGTCTCCAAGCGCGAGCAGATCACCCAGCGGGACTGGCAGATCCTGCGCGCGGAAAACGAGGAATACAGCCATGTTCTGGGCCGACAGTGGCAAAACCGCGTCGGCAGCGTCGGCATCGTCGTGCTGATCACGCTGATGCTCAGCCTCTATGTCGCGATGTACCAGCCGCGCGTCATCCGCAACCACGCCCGCGCCATCGCCATTTCCTCGCTCATGCTCTCAATGTTGCTGCTGGCGCAGCTCGCGGCGATCGGCTCCGGCCCGATCTACCTTTTCGGCATCGCCCCGACGCTGCTGGTCGCGATCATCCTCGCGGTCGCCTACGATCAGCGCTTCGCGATTTCCGCCTCCAGCTCGCACGCGCTGCTCGTCACCATCGGACTCGATCAGGGCGCGACATTCTTCATCATCCTGTGGGTGGGCATCGTCACTGCGTGCTATCTTCTCGATGACATCCGCAGTCGCAGCAAGCTGATCGAGGTCAGCGGGGTGACCTCGCTGGCGATGATCGTCGCCACCGCCGCCGCCGGTGCGATGACCCTCGATCCCCCGCAGTTCATTTTCCGCAACTGCCTCTATGCCGGCGCCGCCGGGCTGACCGTCGGCTTCGTCGTGCTGGGCATTCTCCCCTTCATCGAGAAAGCCTTCCGCATCACCACCAGCATGACCCTGCTGGAGCTTGCCGACGCATCGCATCCGCTTCTGCGCCGTCTCGCCGTCGAAGCTCCGGGAACCTACAACCACAGCCTCCAGGTCGCCACCCTCTCCGAGGCCGCCGCCGAGGCGATCGGCGCCAACTCCCTGCTCTGCCGCGTCGCCAGCTATTACCACGATGTCGGCAAGATCAACAAAGCCGAATACTTCGTCGAAAACCAGTCCGGCGGGCAAAACCGCCACCTCAACCTGTCCCCCAGCGTCTCCCTGCTCATCATCATCGGGCATGTGAAGGATGGCATCGAACTCGCCAAGGAGTACAACCTCCCCACGAGCCTCATGCCGTTCATCCAGCAGCATCACGGCACGACGCTGGTCGAATATTTCTATCACCAGGCCTGCAATCAGCAGGAACAGCGCCAGCCCGACATGCCCGCGATCAGCGAGATGCAATATCGCTATCCCGGTCCGAAGCCGCGTTCGCGCGAGGTCGCGATCCTCATGCTCGCCGATGCGTGCGAAAGCGCCACCCGCGCCATGGCCGAACCGACCGCCGGACGCATCGAGGCTCTCGTCCACGACATCACCATGCGCCGCCTGCTCGATGGGCAGTTCGACGAGGCGGACGTCACCATGCGGGAAATCGAGCGCATCGAGCGCTCGCTGGTCAAGACGCTGCTCGGCATCTATCACGGCCGAATCGCCTATCCCAGCTCGCAGGCAATCACCAGCGCCATTCCCGCGACTCCCGCAACCGCCAGCAAAACCGCGTGATCAACCCCGGCGATCCCAAAACCTTGTCCACCTCCGACAAACACCAACCGTTCCACCTGACCATCACCGCGACGACCGGGCAACGGCATCTCCCGTTCCTGCGCAGGCATCTGAAGCGCGCCCACGCCATGCTGCCCCGCGCGCCGCGGGAAATCTCCCTGACGCTCATCGGCGATAAACGGATGAGCCGGCTTCACGAGCAATTCATGGGAATTTCCGGACCGACGGATGTGCTCACCTTCCCCCTCGACGAAAATGCCCGTGGAGACATAATCTCCGGCGCCATAGCCATTTGTGTCCCGGAGGCCCGGCGACAGTCCGCTTCCCGCGGCATCGCCGTGGAGCGCGAATTGCTCCTTTATGCCCTGCATGGATTGTTGCATCTGTGTGGATTCGACGATAGAACCGACAAGGCGTTCAGTGCCATGCATCGAAAAGAAGACCAGATCCTGACCCGCCTCGGCGTGGGGGCCTTGTTCAACCCCAGGGCGGAAAACGCGCGACCTCCTCGAAAAACCGGAGTCCGACGATGACGTTTTACCTCATCATCGCCGGAATCACGCTCGCGGCGATCGCCTCGCTGCTGTTTTCCAGCCTCACCTATGCGCTGCGCGACTTCTCCCGTTCCCGCCTCGCCGGCCTGTTCGAGCGACGGGGCAAGCAACGTCTGCTCGAGGCCATCAACGACCACTCCAACGACCTCATTTTCGTCACCGCCCTGATGCGGATGATCGCCAACCTGCTCATTCTCATCGGCACGCTCAGCCTGTTTCAACATCGCGATCCGGGACACGAACACGGCATCAACCTGTGGTTCGAGTACCTGCTGGCCGTCCTCGCCTCCGCGGTCATCACGCTGTTCAGCTCCATCGCGTTGCCCCACGCGATCGCCAAATACGCCGGCGAGGGCGTCATCGTCAGCTTCGCCGGGTCGTTGCTCATGCTTCGCGTCGCCTTCGTCCCCGTGACGAAAATCATGCACGCGATCGACGGCCTCATCCGCCGCATCTCCGGCGCCAGCCTCAAGTCCGAACAGGAAGACATCGAAAATGAAATCATGTCCGTCGTCGAGGAAGGCGAAAAGGAAGGCGTCGTCGACGAGGAAGAGCGGGAGATGATCGAATCCGTCATCGACTTCCGCGACACGCAGGTCGGGCAGATCATGACCGCCCGCCCGGAAATCGTCGGCATCGAACAGGGCGCCTCGCTCCGCGAGATCAAGGGGATCATCGCGCGGAGCGGGCATTCCCGCATGCCCGTCTACGAGGGCACGCTCGATCACATCGTCGGCATTCTGTATGCCCGCGATCTCCTCAAGCACCTCGGCTTGCTCCCGGAAAAGTTCGACATCCGCAGCGCGATGCGGCCGGCTTTCTATGTCCCCGAAACCAAGCTCCTGCGCGATCTGCTGAATGACTTCCGCCTGCAGAAGGTCCACATCGCCATCGTCCTGGATGAATATGGCGGGACCGCCGGGCTGGTGACGATCGAAGACCTGCTCGAGGAGCTTGTCGGCGACATCTCCGACGAACACGAGCCGGCCGAACCCGCGATGCTCAACCGCCTCGACGATCACACCTACGACGCCGACGCGCGCATGTACATCGACGAGGTGAACCGCACGACCGGGCTTGATCTCCCCGACGACGCCGGATACGACACCCTCGGCGGGTTTGTCTCAACCACCCTGGGACGCATCCCCGAAGCCGGAACCACCTTCGAGCATCTCGGCGCGCGATTCACGATCCTCGACGCCGAACCCCAGAAGGTAAACCGCGTGAAGATCGAATTCCTCCTTCAGACCGTCGAATCCGATTCCCCACCGGGCAAATGACTTTTCTCCTCCAGGCGCAGCGGGGTTGCCGAAGCAACCCGCGCCCCTACCGAGTGATCCGAAACACCTCGCCGCCGTGATCGATGACGTAAAGCTCCCCCTCCCGGCCCTCGCCGAAGCTCGACACCTGGATGTTCCGCTTCATGAACTGCGTCTCATCGACCACCCGCCCATCCTCGTATTTCAACCCCCAGATCCGCCCGCTCTGAAAATCCGCATACAGATACCACCCCACCAGCGCCGGAACCTCCTTGCCCCGGTACACAAACCCGCCGGTCACGGAGATCCCAAGCTCCCGCCCATATTCCTTGATCGGGGGGATCGTCTCGGGTTCATTCTTCCCGCGACGATGATCGTGCGTCCCCTCGAAGTACCGCCAGCCGTAATTGCCTCCCCTGGTGATGATGTCGATCTCCTCCCACTTGTTCTGCCCGACATCGCCGGCGTACATCAACCGCGTTTCGCGGTCGAAGCTGAATCGCCAGGGATTGCGCAGCCCCGTCGCCCAGATTTCCGGCGCGTAGCGATTGTCCTCTACAAACGGGTTGTCCTCCGGTACGCCGTAGGGATCACGATCGTTCACGTCGATTCGCAGCATCTTCCCCAGCAGCGATGCCGGGTTCTGGGCATGGTTCTGCGGATCGCCGCCCGAGCCGCCGTCGCCCATGCCGATGTAAAGATACCCATCCGGCCCGAACCGGATCTGTCCCCCGTTGTGGTTTCCGTACGGTTGATCGATCGACAGGATGACCCGCTCGGTCGCGCGATCGACCTTCACCGCTCCGGGATCGGCGTGAAACTCCGCGATGATCGTCCGCAACCGTGGCTTGCGCGTGGTGTAGTTGACGTAGAAATAGCCGTTTTTCGCGAAGTCCGGATGAAAGGCGATGCCCAGCAATCCGCATTCGCCGGAGTCGTAAACGACATCGGAGATGTCGAGATACGCCGGTCGCCGAAGCTGCCCGTTTTCGTACAACCGCACATATCCCGGCTGCTCGACGATGAACAGGCGATCCGTCCCGTCATGCGTCAGGTCCACCGGCCGCTGCAAGCCCCGGACGATCGGCTCCAGCGTGAACGTCGGCGCCTCCGCCCGTGCATCGCACGCCAACGCCGCGCACACCAGAATGACCGGAACAACCCATTGCCGCACGGTGATGATGACGCTCTTCCTTTTCATCCCGCGACGCCTCTCCGAAAACGCCCCCTCCCATCTTCATAATTCCGTATACTTCTTTGCCTTCCCCTTCGCTTTTTCGATCGGATACTTCTTCTCGTTCTTCTTCATCTTCTCTCGATACGCCGTATCCAGATCGATCCGGAGATCGTGCGCCAACAACACCACGATATGCAGCACATCCGCCAGTTCGTCGGCAAGCTCCCCGCTGTTTTCCAGCAGGCGCTTCTCGAGTTCCTCCGGTGATTTCCACTGCATGTGCTCGAGCACCTCGGCCGATTCGAGGCTGAGGCTGATCGCCAGTTCCTTTGGATTGTGAAACTGCTTCCAGTCGCGTTCCTCACGGAAGCGGAGGGCGATTTTCGTCAGTGATTCCAGCGTTGCGTGGCTCATTTCGGTTCTTCCCCGGTCCGGCGTTTCAATTCCTCGAACATGTCCCGCAGCGTGCGATCGATCAGCGCCACGATCTCCGCCGCCCGCAGCCCGTTCAGATTCAAAGCCGGGCCGTACATCACCCGCACCGGATGAAGGCGGGGCATCCAACGCCCGCGCGGCCACGCATCGAACGCGCCGTGGATGACCACCGGCACCACCGGCACTTCCGCCTTTCGCACCACCAGCGCCACGCCGGGCTGAATCCGATCGATCTCCCCAGTCCCGGTGCGCGAGCCTTCGGGAAAAATG
>CAYUNS010000068.1:0-6020 GCA_964446155.1 uncultured Tepidisphaeraceae bacterium
GCTCAAAAGCGCCGCGCCGGCCGCCGCATACCGCGCCGGCGCGGCGCTTTTGAGCGGCGTTCTTCGCCGCCGGCTCCTCGCCGCGGCGGTGGCAGCGGCGATGCCGGCGCTGGCGCAGGCGGATGTGCTGCAGTGGAACAATGACACAGGCGGGTCGTTCCAGGACGCCTTGAACTGGGTGGTCCTTCCCGCTGCTGGAACGACTGGCGTGCCCGGGGCGGCGGACACGGCGGCTTTCGCCTCGCCGGACCTGAACGGCGATGTCACGCTCGAGAAGGCCGCGTCGGTGCGGAATCTGTATGTCTACACCGGTGATGTGCGGATCGATCTGGCGGGGTATGCCCTCAATCTCTCGAATGAAATGGTCGTCGCGGCGATGGAGGAGTCCGCAGCGCCTTCGCTGACGATCAAGAACACGACGGAGACGCCGGCGGTGTTCTTCACTCCTCGCATCCAGGTGGGAGACAACGGGAACCTGAGCGTAACCGGTGAGACGACCAGGGTGACGAGCAATCAATTTGACGCGGGGATCGAATCCAGTTCGGCTCCGGCCGGCGTGTTCGTCAACGCGGGCGCGACGCTGAAGGTCGATGGTTCGATGAATCTCGGCGCCAGCGGGGTTGCATCGCTGGAAGTGTCGGCCGGTGGAATTCTCGAGGCGTCGTCCAGTTATTTCACGCCCCTGGTGGTCGCGGCGAATCCGGGAACCGGGACACCGAGCAGCATCACCGTGACGGGCGAGGGATCGAAGCTGACGGGGAATCATGTCATCCTCGGCGCGGAGGGCAACGGCGATCTGGCCATCTCAGGTGGCGCGACGGCGCAGTTGGGTTCATTGACGGCTGGTCGAGCGAGCACGGCGAGTGGCGATGTGGTGGTGACGGGTGCAAACTCGCAATTGAACGTCGACAACATCCGGTTGGGTGAGCAAGGGGCCGGTTCACTGACGATTGACGATGGCGCTTCGGTCCACGGTTCAATCACCATGGGCGCGAACGGAACCATCGACTTCAAGGGCGGGTTGCTGCAAGCCGGCGGGACCATCAGCCAGGCGCTGGTTGTCGGCGACGGCGTGCAGGAGGCGACGTTGACGGCGAAGGGCCTGTACGCCACCCACGGAATCACCTTGTCCGACAACGCGCGGCTGGAGATCGACCAGGGCTCGCTGCAAACAACCACGATCAACAAGGGCGATGGAGAAGTGCTGTTCAAATCGGGCGGGATTTCACTGATGTCGAACCTGACGATCGGCGGGAACAATGGGTTGTTCGACGATGCCGATCTGCAAAGCGGGCCTGTCGTGCTTCAGAAAAAAGCCGGCGAGGTCTTCCACCGGCAGGGCATCACCACCACGCTGAACCTCACCGTGGATGACATCCAGCTTACGGTGGGAGACGGGGGCAGCCTCTCGGTGAAGACGCTCGCGCTGGCCGGTGAGGGATCGGTGACGCTGGGGAACAAATATACATTCAACCTCACGGGGCAGGACCTCACGATCGGATCGGGCGGGTTGCTGGACCAGGATGTGAATGTCTCCAACGGAACACGGTTTGGCGTTGGGAACAACAAGCTGACGGTCGATGGGAAGACAATCTCCATTTCCAACGGCGGGGAGTTCACCGTCGGGGAATTGGAACTGGCGAATGGCGCGATCGTCGACTTCCAGGGCGGGGAGTTCACCGTCAACACCGGCGATCTGGAGATCGGTGCGGCGGGCCTGACACGCCTGGTCGAGTCGGTTCCATCTTCGGTCGTGGCGGTTTCCTGGGGATCCCGCCTCAGTGTCACCGGGAGCAATCTGCACATTGCCGATGGCCATACGCTGGCGATTGAAGGCGGGCGGGTCAGCGCCAGGACGTTGTCCTTCGGGGAGGGTGCGTCGATCACGTTCAGCGGTCATTCCTCGGAGACTCTGTCCATCCATGAATCGTTCGATGTCAATGTGTTTCAGGCCGATGGCGATCTGGCTGAAAACGCGAGGGTCATAGCGGGGACGGTCGTTCGCGGCGACGGCTCGTCAGCGGTCCAGATGACGCGCGGTCAACTGGATACGAAGAACATCGGTGGCGCGTTCGAGTACACCAGTGGTGACCTGACGGTGCGGGACGGGCTGATCATCGGCGGCGAAGGCGGGATCACGGGCGTCAACGGCAACAGCACGGTCGTTGTCGCCGGAACATACCAGGACGTGGAAACCGAGGAAGACGAGCCGACGACGGTGCGGCAACTGGTTCGTACCAACTCGCTGGCAAGTGGGAGGATGGACGACGGAGAGGACTTTGCTTCGATCTGGGACAGGGCCATAACGATCCGGTCGGGACACACCCTGACACTGGCGGAGGGAGGCGTGCTGTCGGCATCGTCGTTGAATCGAGAATCGGCTGAAGGCGGAGAGGAGACGGGCGCCTTCGAGTGGACCGGTGGCCGGTTGAACGTCATGAGCGACCTGGTCATCGGGAACAATTCATTCTTTGGAGACGCGACCACGATCGAGGTGGACAGCGGGAAGTACCTCGATGTGCGCGGATATGCGTCTTTTTCATCGCAAGAAGCAGGTCACGGAACCATCAATGTCGAGGAAGGCTCGACGTTCCGCGTGCGCCGGTTGCTCGGTCAGGTTCAGACCGCCGGCGACGGAGAGGTGATCATTCGCGAGCAGTATTTTGGCGGCGGCGGTGGATATATCCAGTCGACCGACATCATCGCCGAGCAGATCGCGGTGGCGGGGGCATTGAGCCTGAGCAGCAATTTCCAGGTTGTGGGCAACCTGATTCTGGACAGCGGCGGGACGCTCAAGGGAACGGCGAAAATCCAGGGGACGGGGACGATCCAGGGGCTGATCTCACCGGGCAACTCGCCCGGAACCCTTGAATTCACCCAGGGTTACACGCAAGGATCGAACGGCGTCTATCTCGCGGAAGTGGGCCGGGAGGACGATGCGCTGGTGAATGACCTGATCCTGGTGAGCGGTGGTCTGGCCAGGCTGGGGGGAACGCTCGAGCTGAATCTGCTCGAGGGGTATGTGCCGAGCCTGAACGATGAGTTCACGATCCTGGACGCGCTGCCGAACGCTCTGCGGGGCGCGTTCGCGGCGCTGATCCTGCCGGAGATCGACGGCATTCTGAAATGGGCGACCATCTACGACAGGCCGAACGGGGACGTGCTGGTTCGCGTCGTGCCCTTCACGTTCGACAGCGAGTTCACCATCGTCCCCGAGCCGGGCGCGCTCTCGCTGCTGGCTTTGGGCGGGTTGACGATGTTGCGAAGGCGGCGCGGGGGGTGGGGCGGGTGAGCAGGGGGGCGGCCATGCGACGGTCGGAAACAAGGGCATCGACAATGGTGAAACCGTGGGCACGGTTTCAAGGATTTGGTTTTTAATTCATTCAATACCCGCAAGACGGGGAGAAGGGCATGGAAATGTTCAAGACAAGGCAGAAATTGACGGCCGCGTCCATCGCGACGCTGGGGCTTTTCGTGGGCGGCGCGAATGCGGCGACCTACAGCACCGACTTCGAGGATTTCACCCAGGGGACGGTGGCTGGGCAGGATGGATGGAGCGTCTTCAGCGCCGCCACGGTCGAGGAAGTGACGGACGCGGCGGCCTATTCCGGTGAGCAGTCGTGGCGGCTTTCCAACGAATATGCCAGCGGCGTGGTGAAGCATCAGTACACCCCGGCGCTCGAGGTGGCGGCATCCGAAGACTCCATCCACAAGCGCTTTGAAGCGAGCTTCGTTTTCAAGGCGGTGTCGGAGTCGGGCGATGGGTCGATGGTTCAGATTTCACCGGACAATGCCGCGGGCGGTCGGTTGGGCGGACGCCTCGACATCACGCATGTAAACACCGCCTCCGCCTTCGACGGCCGGACGAGCGATCTTTCCGGCCTGCAACTCCACTGGGATACCATCACCAACAATGGCGCCGAGGTGGACACCTATGTCTCCTCGGGATCGCTCGATCCGTCCAAATGGTATCGTGTCGTGATGTCGGTTGATTTCGTCGCGGGTGTCGGGCCTGGCAACACGCCCAACGACCAGGTCAGCGTCACGGTCTACGACACAACCGACGACAGTATTGCCTGGGTGGTCAACACCGCCGACGACGGCATCTCCACCTGGGAGACGGCCGGCTATGGCGGCGATTCCGTGGACCAACTCACGTTCCGCCAGCGATGGCAGTGGACCGAGAGCGGCTTTGTCGGAAATGTTCAAGGCGTCAACGACGGCTTGTCCATCCAGCCGCAGGGCTTCTACTTCGACGATTTCCTTGTCACCACCAGCGTCCCCGAGCCGGGGAGCCTGTCGCTGCTGGCTTTGGGCGGGTTGACGATGTTGCGAAGAAGGCGCGCGTAGGACGGGATGGGAATCCCGCCGCCGCGTCGGGGTGGAGCAGAGACGAGGTCAGTTCCCGATTGAATCGGGAACCGGCCTCGTCTCGATTCCAAACAGGTGGGGATCGCCTCGACGGACCGCGACCGTTCCCCATGCGGAAGCATCATCGCGTGGCCGAAAACGGCCCACCGAGGCGGACCCTCCCCCCCAACGGCGTTTTTCAGATGTGAACCGGGCGCGTGTTCGTCCGCTTTTGGCAACGTAAAATCAGTTAATTAAATGAGTTGGGTTCGAGACGCCCCGGGATGCCGGCCCCTGCATTTTCGGCGGTGGGTTGACCGATAAACAAGGGCAGAGGATACTTGATAGCCAGTGCCCGGCTTCCGCATCGACACCATCGCAGAGCTGTCGCGGCAGTTGCAGTTCACGCCGCAGGACACCCGCGCTGCGCAGATCGGCAACACCGAAGACCTTCTGCACGCGATCGATCCCGCCAAAGCGTATCCGCTGGATTTCGTGATCTACCGCATCACGGGGTATCGCCCGAAAAATGTGGCCTCCGACCTGCTGACCGGGATCGCGCTGCAGCATGACCTGGGGATGCTGATCGAGACGGTCAGCGATTCGCTGAGCCTCCGCACAGTGGACGCGGCGGAGCCGGTGCTGAGCATCGACGACGTGACGGAACGATTCAACGTCACGAGCAAGACGATTCAGCGCTGGCGACGGAAGGGATTGCCGGCGAGGCGATTCTGGTTCGCGGACGGCAAGCGCCGGGTCGGCTTTCTGCTGAGCAGCGTCGAGCGATTTTTGCGGACGCATGGCGAGCAGGTGGCGCGGGGCGCGAATTTTTCACAGGTGAATGATTCCGAGCGGGGGGAGATTCTCCGTCGGGCGCGTCGGCTGGCGGTGCATTGCCGCTGCTGCGTGAACGAGATTTCGCGACGCATCGCCGGCCGCATGGGGCGTTCGCCTTTGACGGTGCTGCACACCATCAGGCGGCACGATCAGCGGCATCCGGAACTTGCGATTTTCCCGATGGCGTCGGAGGAGATCGCCGATGAGGAACGATCACGGATTCTTCGGGGATATCGGCGGGGGATTCCGATCCGAACCCTCGCGAAGCGCCTGTGCCGCCCGCGATCGGCGATTTATCGCGTGGTGATCGACGAGCGCGTGACGAGGCTGAGCCGCCGCCGGATCAAGTTCATCGACGATCCGCTGTACCATCAACCGGGCGCGTCGTCGGCGGTGGGGATGCTGGTGGCGCAGGAGGCGTTGCCCGCGCCGCAGCGGCCGGAGGATTCGCGCGTGCCGCGCGATCTCCCCCCGTACCTGCGGGCGCTGTATCGCACGTCGCTGCTGTCGCCGGGACGGGAGCGGGCGCTGTTCCTCAAGTTCAATTATCACAAGTACCAGTTCGTGACGGCGCGCCGCAGGCTCGAACCGCAGTTCGCGCGGGCACGCGATCTCGGTCTGCTCGAGGAGCATCTTCGCCTCGCGGGAGAGACCAGGAACGAGATCGTCCGTGCCAACCTCCGGCTGGTCGTCAGTATCGCCCGCCGGCATCTGCGCCATGGCCTTTCCCTGATGGAACTGGTCAGCGACGGCAACCTGACGCTGATGCGCGCCGTCGAGAGCTTCGACATTCACAAGGGCAACCGTTTCAGCACTTATGCGACACTGGCGCT
>CAYUNS010000068.1:6030-16131 GCA_964446155.1 uncultured Tepidisphaeraceae bacterium
ACTGGCGCTGATGAAAGGGTTTGCCCGCAGCGTACCGATGATGCTGTCGTCCACGGGAGGCGTGGCGGTGGATCCTGCGATGCTTGCGGAAGTGCCCGATCGCCATCGGGTCGCCGCGAGCGACCGTCTCGCCGATCGCGAGCAGGTGCAAACGCTCCTGTCACATCTTTCGGATCGGGAACGCAAGGTGCTGCTGTCGCATTACGGCGTGAACGACCGGTCCATCCCCTTCACCTATGAGCAGGTCGCCCGCGATCTCGGATTGTCGAAGGAGCGCGTGCGGCAGATCGAGCGGTCGGCCTTGACGAAATTGCGCGGGCTGGCGGGGGTGAAGGGCGACATCGCCCTTTCGGGCGGGCCTTCCTGACCGAAAAGACCTGATCGAAAAGAGCGAAATTCCGGCTTCGACGGGCGGATCGGGAGGAAATTCGTTTCCGTCGGCCACATTTCACACCGACGACAGTATGGTAGGGATGGAGGCTCGCCGCAGCCATGGCCGATGATGTGTACCTGTCCCTGGTGATTCCCGCTTACAACGAGCAGGAAAACGTTGCGGTTCTTCTGGATCGCGCCGAGGCCGCGCTGCGCCTGACGGACCGGTCGTTCGAGGTGATCGTCATCGACGATGGAAGCACCGACGACACGCCGGCGATGCTGCGCGAGGGGCAGAGGACGCGGGCGTGGCTGCGGGTGCTGCGCATGGAGAGCAACAGCGGGCAGAGCGCCGCTTTCGACGCCGGGTTCAAGGCCGCGCGCGGCGAAGTCATCGCCACCATCGACGCCGATCTTCAGAACGATCCCGAGGAAATCCCGCGATTGCTGCCGATGCTCGAGGGGTACGACATGATCACCGGCTGGCGGAAGGATCGCCGGGACAGTTGGTTCCGGCGCCGGCAGACCCGCATCGCCAACGCCTTGCGCAACTGGATCAGCGGGGAGACCATTGAGGATTCGGCGAGCAGCCTGAAACTGTACAGGCGTCATTGCCTCGAGGGGTTGCAGCCCTTCACGGGCATGCACCGGTTTTTCCCGACGCTGGTGAAGATGCGGGGCTTCACCGTGCTGGAAACGCCGGTGAAGCATTCGCCCCGCCATGCGGGCACGGCGAAATACGGATTTCGCAATCGCGCGCTGCGGGCTTTCGTCGATCTGCTGGCGGTGCGGTGGATGAAGAGCCGCCGGCTTGCCTACCAGGTTTCCGAAATGAAAGGCTCACCGCGGAATGCCCAGGCCAGAGAAGCGCTCGAGCGCGTCCGATAACGATCCGGTTTTTCCGCTTCCACCCCGTTGCTGACGACGGGAAAAATTTCCTCTACAATGCCCTCCCTATGAATATCCAAGGATTTGATATCGGTGTGTGTAGCTGGTCGTTGCATCCTGCCGGAATGAGCGACCTTGTGGATCGGGTTCAACAGCTGAAGCTGGGCCATGTGCAACTGGCGCTCGGGTCGTTGATGAACATGGAGGCGGCGCAGCGGGAATCGGAACTGGCGATTCTTCGCGACTCGGGCCTGACGGTGTTGTCGGGCATGATCGGGTTCACCGGAGAGGATTACTCGACCATCGCGCGCATTCGCGAGACCGGCGGATTTCTTCCCGACGACCAGTGGCCGGATCGGAAGCAGCGCACCGAGCAGGCGGGCAAGCTTTGCCAGGCGATGGGGGTCAAGCAATTGACCACGCATATCGGTTTCGTCCCGCCGTCCAATCACGAACAATACCCGGTGATGACTCAGCGCCTCCGCGAGGTCGCCGCCTTGCTGGAGGCGTGCGGGGTCGAATTGCTGCTGGAGACGGGGCAGGAAGGCGCCTCGGAACTGCTGCAATTCCTGAACGACCTGGGATGCCGCAACGTCGCGGTGAACTTCGATCCGGCGAACATGATCCTCTACGGCGCGGGAGACCCGATCGAGGCGGTGCGCACCCTGGGCAGGCACATTCATCAGGTGCATATCAAGGACGCGACTCTGTCCGATCAGCCCGCCGTCACCTGGGGACGCGAGGTTCCGTTCGGCACGGGACAGGTCGGCGCCAAGGCGTTCCTCGCCGCGCTGCGGGAGACGGGATACACCGGCGCGCTGGTGATCGAACGCGAAGCCGGCGGCGATCGCCTGGGCGATGTCACCATCGCGATCGAGTCCATTCGCGCCGCGATGGCATAAGATCGAGATGGGGGCTGAGCGGTTGGGGGCTGTCGCGTGTGTCGCATGAGCCTCGTCACGGAGCAATCCGGGATCGTTGTCCCGCCGGATTACAACCGGACGGGGGTGGACTTCCATCGTCCAATGCCCCGGCCGAAGGTGAATGGCGTCGTCATCGATTTCCACACGCACCTGCTCGCCCGAAGGCACGCCTCCAACTGGTTCGCGGCGGCGGAACACCATGGGATCGATTGCTTTGTCACGATGGCCCCGCTGGAGGAGGCGGTCGCGCTCCAGCGGGATTATCCCGGCAGGCTCCAGTTCATCACCATCCCGCAATGGCAGGATCGTAGCCCGGACTGGGTGGATCGATGGCTCCGTCGGCTCGAAGCGTTTTACAATATCGGCAGCCGCATCCTGAAGTTCCACATGTCGCCGTCGTCGATGGCGATGAGCGGACATCGCCTGGATTCCCCGGTGTACAAGCCGATTTTCAAGGAGATCGTCTCGCGCGCAATGGCGGTGATGACTCACGTCGGCGATCCCGACACCTGGTATTGCGGGCGGTACACCGACTGCGGCAGGTACGGCGAGCGCGACGCCCATTATCGCATGTGGGAATCCGTGATGGGCGAATATCCCGATGTTCCATGGATCGGCGCGCACCTGGGGGGCAACCCGGAAAATCTCGATCGTCTTCAGGGCCTGCTCGATCGTTTTCCCAACCTGTCCCTCGATTGCAGCGCGACGCGCTGGATGGTGCGCGAGATCAGCGCCCGGCGGGACGAGGCGCGCGATTTTTTCATCCGCAACAGCGGCCGAATTCTTTTTGGATCGGACCAGGTGAGCGGCGACGAGCGCGGTTTTGATTTTCTGGCGTCACGGTTCTGGGCGCACCGCAAGCTGTGGGAGACGGCGTACATCGGGCCTTCGCCGATCGCCGATCCGGACCTCCCGGAGGATGGGCAGCCCACGGTGCGCGGATTGGCGCTGCCGGACGATGTTCTTCAGAAGCTCTATCACGACAACGCGGCCGGGCTGCTGGCGAGGCTGGGGATCGGTTTCAACAGATGGGGTTGAACGAGATGGCGAGATCGACACAGACGGCGTTGCCCGTGCCTTCCGTCGCCGCCGGGTTCGACCGGACGGCGATGATCGCCTATTTCGATCAAATGGCGTCCGAGCGCGACCGGTGGATCGGCCGCAATCGCTATTACCATCGACAGATCGCGAACTACTTCAGCTTCTACATCCCTCCGGGGCAAAAGGTGCTCGAGATTGGCTCAGGCACCGGCGAGCTGCTGTGCGCGCTGCGCCCCAGCCGGGGAGTGGGGATCGACATCAGCCCTCGGATGACCGAACGCGCGGCGGAGAAATATCCGCACCTCGATTTCCACGTCGATGACATCGAAAATCTGCGGATCGACGAGAAGTTCGATTACGTCATCCTCTCCGACCTGATCGGGTTCCTGCACGATGTGCAGAAATCCTTCGAGCATCTTCGCCGCGTCTGCACGCCGCGAACGCGCATCGTCATCTCCTATTTCAATTTTCTGTGGGAGCCGGTTCTCCAGTTCGGGGAGAAGCTGGGAATGAAGGCGAGGCAACCGGTGCAGAACTGGCTGGGGCCTCTCGACATTGAAAACCTGCTGGGATTGGCCGGGTTCGAGGCGGTGCGCAGGAACACGCGGCTGCTGCTTCCGAAGGGGCTGCCGATCGTCTCGACGATCGCCAACCGTTACCTGGTGAATCTGCCGCTGATCCGCAGGCTGGGGCTGGTGCATGTGCTGGTGGCGAGGCTTCAGCCGGAGAAAAGGGAGGGCGATCGCACGGTGTCGGTCGTCATTCCCTGTCGCAACGAGCGTGGCAACGTCGAGGCCGCCGTGCAACGCACGCCGGAACTGGGTGCGGGAACAGAGATTATTTTTGTCGAAGGTGGATCGCAGGACGACAGCGAAGGGGAGATTCGCCGCGTCATCGACACCTATCCCGATCGTCGGATCCGCCTGGTTTCACAGGGGGACGGCAGGGGCAAGGGCGACGCCGTGCGCAAGGGTTTCGCGGCCGCGACGGGGGACATCCTGATGATCCTCGACGGTGATCTCACCGTCGAACCGGAGGAACTGCCCAAGTTCTATGACGCGATCATCAGCGGCCGGGGGGAACTGGTGCATGGCTCGCGCCTCGTCTATCCGATGGAGAAGGAGGCGATGCGCACGCTGAATCGTTTCGGCAACAAGTTTTTCAGCGTCGCGTTCAGCTACCTGCTCGAACAGCGTTTCAAGGACACGCTATGCGGAACCAAGGTGCTGCTTCGCCGGGATTACGAGGAGATCGCCGCGCGGCGGGCGCGATTCGGGGACTTCGATCCGTTCGGCGACTTCGATCTGCTCTTCGGCGCCGCGGCGCTCAATCTCAAGATCATCGAGATTCCGATCCATTACCGTGAGCGCACCTACGGCTCGACGCAGATCAGCCGGTTCCGGCACGGGTGGCTGCTGCTGCGCATGTCGTGGTTCGCGATGCGGAAGCTGAAATTCATCTGACCGGACGATCGTTCATAATTCCTGTGACATGAGTCAATCGGCGCCAGTCATCGACGTACCGCATTTCCACGAAGGGGGAACCGCGCGGAGCGACCAGTCGATCGTGTTCGCGCTGGCGGCGCTGGCGATCCTCACGATCGGCTTGTTCGGCAGGACGATCACGTTCAAGTTCATCGATTACGACGACACGAGCTACGTCACGGAAAACCGCCATGTTCAAAGCGGCGTCAATCCCGCCTCTCTCGCCTGGGCGATGACGACGCATCACGCGGGATATTGGCATCCGCTGACGTGGGTGTCGCATTTGATCGATGTCGAGTTGTTCGGACTGAATCCCGGCGGACACCATGCGACGAATGTGCTCATCCACGCGATCAACGCCTGCCTGCTGATGTCTCTGCTGCTGCGGATGACGGGAGCGTTCTGGCGGAGCGCCTTCGTGGCGGCGGTGTTCGCGATCCATCCGCTGCATGTCGAATCCGTCGCCTGGATCGCCGAACGCAAGGACGTGCTCAGCACGATGCTGATGCTGCTGGCGATGCTGGCGTATGTGCGATATGTCGAACGGACGACCTGGCGGCGATATGCGGTCGTGCTGCTGCTGTTCGGACTCGGTTTGTGCGGCAAACCGATGATCGTGACGCTTCCCGCGCTGCTATTACTTATGGACTATTGGCCGTTGCGGCGAACCCGGTGGCTCGCGGGGGAGGATGCCTCGCGGCGATCCCGCTCAGCCGGGATGCTGATTTTCGAAAAGCTCCCGATGCTGGCGATGTCGCTGGCGCTGGCGGGGGTGGCGATCCACGGGCAGAAGGAAGTCGGAACCCTGGGAACGCTGGACAAGGTTCCCATCGCGATGCGCCTGTCCAACGCGGTCGTGTCTTATGCGATCTACATGGGCAAGACCATCTGGCCGACGAATCTGGCGTTTTTCTACCCCTATCCCATCCATATTCCGGTATGGAAGATCGCGCTCGCCGGGGGCGTTCTGATCGTGACGACGGCCGCGGCGCTGTGGCATGCCCGTCGCCGGCCATGGCTGGCGGTGGGGTGGTTCTGGTACCTCGGGCTGCTCGTGCCGGCGATCGGAATCGTCCAGGTGGGATCGCAGGCGCGGGCGGATCGATACACCTATGTATCGATGGTCGGACTGTTGATGATGTTCGCGTGGTCTTTCCCCGATGCGCGAACGCGAATCCACCGCAACGGCGTGATCGTCGCGGCCGCCGCCGTGCTGATCGGCCTGGGGGCGACGACCTGGATGCAGCTATCCCATTGGCGAGACAGCCGTTCGCTGTTCACCCACGCGATCGCGGTTACGGAAGACAACTGGGTCGCACGAAACAACCTCGGAAAGTGGCATCTGGATCGCGAGGAGTATGCGATCGCCGAAATGCATCTTCGCGAGGCGGTGCGGATCAACGACACCCATGCCACCTCGGTGATGAACCTGGGGGTGCTGCTCGCAAGGCAGAAGCGGTTGGACGAAGGAATGCCGCTGTTGCAGGCCGCGATCCGGATGGATCCCTCGGACGCCCGCGCGCATCTGAATTTCGGGACGGCGATGGCGGACGTGGGGGACGAGGAAACGGCGCTGCGGCATTACCGCGAGGCGGCGAGGCTCGATCCCGATTCGGCGGCGGCTCATTTCAACATCGGCAACACCCTGCTTCGCCGGGGGATGCTCGATGAGGCGCGGGATTCGTTGTTGAAGGCGGTCTCGCTCGATTCCAGGTTGGCGCCCGCGCAGCACGCGCTGGGGCTGGCGTTTCGCGAGCTGGGTGAAGCGGAACGGGCGGTCACGCCCCTGCACCGCGCGGCGGCGCTCGATCCGACGAATGCGGATTATCAGAATGATCTGGCGATGGTGTTGAACGCGCTGCGTCGTCATGCGGAAGCGGCGGTTTGTTTCGCGCATGCGGTGCGACTGCGGCCGGAGTCCCCGGAATTGCACAACAATCTCGGTTCCGCGCTGGCCGCCGATGGACTGATGGCCCTGGCGGCGGAGCAGTTCACCGAGGCGATCCGGCTGAAGCCCGATTACGTCGATGCCCATTTCAATCTGGGGCTGACGATGGAGCGGCTGGGGCGCGCCCGGGAAGCCGGGGAATCCTATCGGCGCGTTCTCGAATTGCGGCCCGATCATGCGCGGGCGTTGCAACGGCTTGGGATGCAAGAACCCTGAAAGAATGAACGCGGGGAAAGAAAGAAGGCCCCGTCGTGAAGCACAGAGAATGACGGGGCCTTCTGACGTTTTGCCGTGCGTGGCGTCGGCTTATTCCATGCGGCTTATTCCAGGGGCGGGTCTTTGTGCAGCCGGTCGATTTTCACCCGCCACGCCGGATGCGTTTCTGAATAGGCGGCGATGCGCTTTTTGAGCGGCCGGCGATGCTGTTCGCGGGCTTCCAGAATGATGGCGATGAAGGTTGCGGCGACAGCTGACACCGCCACGATCGGTGGCCAGAAAATGTGAATCCAGTCCTGCATGAGAAACACTTCCTTTCCAGGAAAGGAAGTGTCGCAAATGCCGTTCCATTCAGCGGGGTCATGCGCCGTCGGAAGCGGATTCAATCAATCCGCAAGCCGCAGGGGAACGGTGTACATGACGCCGTCGCGGAGGATTTCGATCTGGTTGACCATCGTTTCCGGACGCTTGGCATCATTTTTGAGCGGGAAATAGTGCCCGGAATCGTCGAAGATCATCTGGAAGTTGAGGGATCGCAACTCGCCGGGGGGGAGGGTCGGCAGAACGACGACGTATTTGCCGTTGATCCAGACTTCCACATCCGTCCATTCCGTGTCGGACAAATTGGCGATGTCGATGCGATTCAGGGAATAACCGACCTGCGCGCGGGCCTGGGCATCGTCGCCGCGGGGAGCATCGGCTTTATAAGGATATCGCCGGGCGGACTCAGCCGAGAATTCGGCGGAGCTTTTTCGCAGGGCGGGGTCGGAGTGGGG
This sequence comes from uncultured Tepidisphaeraceae bacterium, assembly GCA_964446155.1. GTDB lineage: Bacteria > Planctomycetota > Phycisphaerae > Tepidisphaerales > Tepidisphaeraceae > CAYUNS01. Next base: position 13,679 of record CAYUNS010000068.1, read on the forward strand.
CAACACACCCGGTCGGCCGGAGCAGCCGGTCAGCGGCAGGCTCAGCAGGGATGCGAGCGCGAGGCATTTCAACCCGCGGGAAACAGACAGGGACGGCATTGAGGGGAGCATGGGCATTTCCTTCACGATCCATTTTTCACACCGGCGACGGCGAAGCCCGTGCGACATCCGTCGGTCGGTGGTTTGACTCTATGGATCGTTATCGGACCTGACGCGGCGAGAGGTTGAGAAAATATGGAACGAAAGCCTCGAGGGCGCGGGTCTCCTCGATGAGGTGAAAACAATGGAAGGCGTTGCGGCGCACAGCGCCGCAACGCCTTGTTCGAGGTCGTTCAGCAATCGATCGGATGAAACGGGCCGTCCGCGTCAGGCGCTGTCGGGCCGGGATTCACCGTCGGACGGGTTGCTTTTGGCGGTTTGCCGTCGTCGAACGGCCGAACTTTTGCCGCCCAGCCGGCCTATCTCGGCCATGTGGGAGCGGTTGGCGCTGACCCGTTCACCACCTTTACGCCCGGCTTCCCGGGCCTCTTCGGAGGTGAATTGATGCGCCGTGCCTTTTTCATGAGCCGCGCGGCCGCCCTTGCGGGCGATCTCACGCTGCCTCGCGGCATCCATCGAGGCAAACCCGCGCGTCCGTGTGTTGTTCTGCATGACGAAATCCTTTCCTCGTTGTCGCGGGACACCGGACCGTCCTCCGTCCATCGCGGCCGGAAGGATTGATCCGATGCGCCAGTCGGTTCCTTCTGAAATCCCAGCGCGTCTTCCCCGGCGTCGGCCGGCGCGCGAGGACGACACCCACGAATCCACAATGCAAGGTTTGTACCGAACCGTGCAGGAGATCTTCCCCGGATCGCAGTTCGATCCGTCAACTCCGATTAAAATCACGGGTTAGGGCTGAAACACCGTTTTAAGACCATTGAACTCGATGCTCGATTCCGCCGACGATAAGGCAGGCGGATGCGGCAAGCTGTGTCTATTGTCGTTGGTGCGACCGGTCATTCTTACGCGGATCGGACGCGACCAGAACCGTCACGGGGACGCACGCCGCCGGGAATCGTCTCCGGAATCATGGAACTTCGACGCGCAGGGTCCGAGATGAATAACCCGCTCTTCTCGCCTGAAATTCCCTGTTCATCCGATGATGGCATACGGCCTTCAAGTCGGCGCAGGTTCGCCACTTGGCAAGCGTATCGCCAGAGGCTAGCGTATGGGGCTGGTGAGTGATCGCGTCTTTTTTGTACGGATGGAGCAGCCGTCCATGGAACCGTTTGATTTCGTCAATCGTGCCAATGCCGAATATATAGATCGTCTGCATCAGGAGTACCAGAGAGACCCGCGGTCCCTGGATGCCCATTGGCGGGCTTTTTTCACGGGCTTCGATGCGGGCAGCAATCAGGGGACGACGGCGCCCGCCGCCTCCACCCCTTCGCCCATCACCGGACATGGCCCGCACACGGAAAGCACTTCGCTTTCCGTCGGTGTTTATGACCTGGTTCACTCCTATCGCGAGCTGGGACACTTCGTGGCGCGGCTCGATCCGCTTGGACACGATCGTCCGAATCATCCGCTGCTCGAGCTGTCCGAATTCGGACTGACCGCCGCCGACCTGGACCGTCACGTCATCTCGGGCAGCTTCGCCGGACCGACCGATGGAACCCTGCGCGACCTGATCGAGAAGCTCCGCGCGACCTATTCGCGGACGATCGGCGTCGAGTTCATGGACATTCCCGACAAAACCCAGCGGGACTGGCTCATCCAGCGGATGGAGCCGATCCTCAACCGTCCGGCGCTGACCCGCAAGGAGATGCACGCCCTCCTGTTTCAGCTTGTGGCGGCGGAGGAGTTCGAGCGGTTTCTGCACACCCGCTACATCGGTCAGAAGCGATTTTCCATCGAGGGCGGCGAAGCGCTCATCCCCCTCGTCAACACACTGATCGACGAAGGCGCGGCGCAGGGCGTCGAGGAAATCGTCATGGCGATGGCGCATCGCGGACGGTTGAACGTGCTGGCGCACGTCCTGAACAAGCCCTACGAGGTGATCCTTTCGGAATTCGAGGGAACCTACAACATCGAGGAAGGGGAAGGCGACGGCGACGTGAAGTATCATCTCGGGTACTCCAACGAGCGGCCCACGCAGGGCAGCCGGATCCGGTTGCTGCTGACGCCCAATCCGAGCCACCTCGAACTGGTCAACCCCGTGATGATGGGCATCGTCCGGGCCAAGCAGACCTATCTCCAGGACAAGGAACGCAACCGCGTCGTCCCGATCCAGATGCACGGCGATGCCGCGTTCACCGGGCAGGGAATCGTGCAGGAAACGCTCGGGCTGTCCGAGCTTCCCGGCTATCGCACCGGGGGCACGATCCACATCATCGTCAACAACCAGATCGGCTTCACCGCCGGTCCGAAGCAGACGCGCTTCACGCCTTATCCGACCGACATCGCCAAGAGCA
>CAYUNS010000068.1:16141-19416 GCA_964446155.1 uncultured Tepidisphaeraceae bacterium
CAAGACCATCCAGGCGCCGATCTTCCATGTGAACGGCGACGACCCCGAGGCCTGCATTCACGCCGCCAAGCTCGCGATCACCTTCCGCGAGCAGTTCAAATGCGACGTCATGATCGACTTGTGGTGTTATCGCCGTCATGGTCACAACGAGACGGACGAGCCGACCTTCACCCAGCCGGTGATGTATCGCCAGATCGAGACGCACAAGACCACCCGGCAGCTTTACGCCGAGCGCCTCCTCGCCGAGGGGCACATCACCCAGGAGGAACTGGATGCGATGAAGGCGGGCGTCATGGAACGCCTCACCGGCGCCCAGTCGCTGGCCAAGGAGGAGCGACCCCGGCAGCGCAACGTGAGCCTCGGACCGGTCTGGAAGGGAATGACCCGCGCGGGCGCGGACTGGACCGCCCACACCGCCGTCGATCGCGCGGTGCTCAATCGCATCTCGGAGGCCACCAGCCGATTCCCCGATTCTTTCACGCTCAATCCCAAGATGAAGCGGATTCTCGCGGCGCGCCACCAGGCGGTGACGACGGGACAGGGCATCGACTGGGGCACGGCGGAGATGCTCGCAATGGGCAGCCTCCTCATGGAAGGGCACTGGGTGCGCCTCATGGGGCAGGATGTCGAGCGTGGCACGTTCAGCCACCGCCACGCAATCGTCTACGACTACAACAACGGCACGCGATACGTCCCACTGGCGCACCTGACGCCCGAGCAGGGCCACATCATCATCGCCAACACGATGCTCTCCGAGCTTGCCGTGCTGGGGTTTGAATACGGCCACAGCGTCGCCGACCCTGGGCCGCTGGTCATCTGGGAAGCGCAGTTCGGAGACTTCGTCAACGGCGCGCAGCCGATCATGGACCAGTTCATCACCTCGAGCGAATCCAAGTGGCAGCTCATGAGCGGGCTGGTCATGAACCTCCCGCACGGCTATGAAGGGCAAGGCCCCGAGCACTCCAACGCCTATGTGGAGCGCTTTCTCGCGGCGTGCGCCGAGGGCAACATGCAGGTCTGCACGCCGACCTCACCGGCCCAGTATTTCCACCTGCTGCGACGGCAGATTCACCGCAAGTTCCGCAAGCCGCTCATCAACTTCATGCCCAAGGGCCTGCTGCGCTACGAGCCATCGCTTTCGCGCATCGAGGAATTCACCGGCGGGGGCTTCCAACTCGTGCTGGACGATCCGGGCGTGATCGACCGCGACAAGGTCCGTCGCGTCGTGCTCTGCACCGGCAAGGTGTACTACACGCTGGCCGCGGCGCGCGAGAAAAAGCCGCGCGGTGACGTGGCGTTCGTGCGCGTCGAGCAATTATATCCGTTCCCGCAGCAGGAAATTCAGTCCATCCTCTCGAAGTATCGCCGCGTTCACGAGGTCGTCTGGTGTCAGGAGGAGCCGAAAAACCGCGGTGCGTGGAGCTTCATGGAGCCTCGTCTGCGTGCGATGCTGCCCGACAGCATCGTCGCCTACGTCGGTCGCGACGAAGCGGCCAGCCCTGCGGCCGGATCGATCAAGATGCACCGGGTCGAAGAGGAGGAGTTTGTTTCCCACGCATTGGACATCGCGTCGGCGTCGGACTCGCCGGCCGCCTCGCCGGATGCGAAGACTGCCGCCGCGCCCGTGGATGGATGAACGCCGTTCGTCCGCGCCGTCGTTTGAAATCACGCGACACTCCCGTAAGATCGGTTCATTATGCCAACCAATGTTGAAGTCCCCGCGCTCGGTGAATCGGTTCGTGAAGCGATCCTGGTCAAATGGCACAAGGCCGACGGAGCGGCCGTCGCCGTCGATGAGCCGATCTGCGAACTTGAAACCGACAAGGCCAACGTCGATATCCCTTCTCCCGCCGCCGGTGTCATCCGTCGGGTGAAGAACGAGGGGGATACGGTCTCCATCGGCGAGATCGTCGCGCGCATCGACGATGGTCCGGGCGATGGATCGCCCGCGTCTTCACCGGCCGCCGCGAAACCCTCGGCGCCCCCCGCGCCCAAGGCCGACAAGGCGCCCGCCGACAAGGCCATCAAACCCGAGGACCTGCGTCCTTCGGTCCGTCGCATCGTCGAGGAGAACAAGCTTGATCCCGGCTCCATCAAGGGGACCGGCCCGAGCGGTCAGATCACCCGGGAGGATGCGACCACGGCCGTCGGACAACCGGAGCCGAACCAGGAAGCGCGCGGGGACGACTCTCCCAAGGCATCCGCGCCGCCGCCCCCGGCGTCGCAGCCCGCCCCGGCCGCGCCGCGACCCGGCGCGTCCAACGTGACCTTTGACGCCTCGGGCGTCCGTCGCGTGCCCATGACCAGGATCCGAAAGAAAATCGCCGAACGCCTCGTCGACGCCCAGCAGACCGCGGCCATTCTCACGACCTTCAACGAAGTCGATCTCTCCAGCGTCATGGAGATTCGATCGAAGCACAAGGAACGATTCGAGAAGGCCCATGGCGTGGGATTGGGCTTCATGAGCTTCTTCGCGCGGGCCGTCGTGCTCGCGATCCGGGAATATCCCCGCATCAACGGGCAGATCGACGGCGACGACATCATCTACCACGACCATGTGCATCTGGGCATCGCCGTGAGCACCGATCGCGGACTGGCCGTGCCGGTGCTGCGAAACGTCGAGAGCATGTCCTTCGCGCGCATCGAAAGCGAGATCAAGCGCCTCGCGGGCGCGACCCGCGAAGGAAAGCTCAGCTTGCAGGAGCTGTCCGGGGGAACGTTCACGATCACCAACGGCGGGGTTTTCGGCTCGCTGCTCAGCACCCCGATCATCAACCCCCCGCAAAGCGGCATCCTCGGCATGCACGCGATCCAGAAGCGCGCCATGGTCATCGGCGACAAGATCGAGATTCGGCCGATGATGTACATCGCCCTCAGCTACGACCACCGGCTGGTGGACGGCAAGGATTCGGTCAGCTTCCTCGTCCGCGTCAAGGAATACCTCGAAGACCCCGCACGGCTGATGCTGGAGATATAAGCCCGGCCTTTCCGCGAACCACGGGTGGGGCACGGACAAACACCGATTCCCGCATGAGTTGTGGATATATGAAGCTTGGGTTATTCCGTACTCCCCCGGACACTTGTGATATCGGTGTTCATCCGCGATTCCATTCCTTACATGTGCATAACGTGGCGGAGACACGCTTGGAGATCGCTCCTGTGACGGATTTTCGATAGTGAATGCCGCAAATCCGATGAGACGGCGGTACGGATGTGGGGTAAAGTCGTCTTGGTTGGGCAGGGGAATTGGTTCCAGTAAAACGTCAAGCCAATCC
>CAYUNS010000069.1:0-1376 GCA_964446155.1 uncultured Tepidisphaeraceae bacterium
CGGACGCGAGGCGTATCCGGGCGATGTGTTCTATCTCCACAGCCGTCTGCTCGAACGCGCCGTCAAGCTCTCGGACGAGCAAGGCGGCGGATCGATCACCGCCCTGCCGATCATCGAGACGCAGGACGGCGACGTGTCGGCGTATATCCCCACCAACGTCATCAGCATCACCGACGGACAGATCTATCTCGAACCGGAGCTTTTCTTCGCCGGCGTGCGCCCGGCGATCAACGTCGGCATCTCGGTCTCCCGCGTCGGTGGCAACGCCCAGACCAAGGCGATGAAAAAAATCGCCGGCTCCCTGCGACTGGACCTGGCCGCTTACCGTGAGCTGGAGGCCTTCGCCCAGCTTGGCACCGATCTCGACGCGGCCACCCAGAAGCAGCTCGATCGCGGCGCCCGGCTGGTGGAATTGCTCAAGCAGCCGCAGTTCAAGCCCATGAGCGTCGAGCAGGAAGTCATGGCGATTTATGCGGGCACGAAAGGCTACATGGACGACGTTCCCGTCGGCCGCGTGCAGGAATTCCAAAACGCCTTCTTCAGCCATGTGGACAGCTCGGCCCCCGATCTCCGCAAAGACCTCGGCGAGAAAAAGGAACTGACGGACGACATTGAAAACCGGCTCAAGCAGGTCTTGAGCGATTTCAGGGACAAGGTCTGGCAGAAGTGATCGCATTTGAAATCGATTGATGAAGGCGGTCCCGCTTGCCGGCAAGCGGGGCCGCTTCTTTTTTGCCCGCCCCTGGCGCAACCCTCCGAACTCTCCCCGCTTGCCTGTTTCCACGCGCCAAAATGCGTTTATTGATTTTCCCCTCCCGCCGAATTCAATATTTCGCGCCGTTCGGTGTATATAGAATCAAGATGAGGGTTGTCGATGAGATGCAAGTCGCCTGGCGGTCCAGACTTCATCCACCGACCTGATGGGGGGAGCGCTTACCATGAACCAGAATCGATTTAAGAAGTCGCTCGGCGATCTCGCCGAGGTGCCGGCATCCGTGCATGATTACGATGTCATCGATCGGATCGGCGCGGGCGCGGGCAGCGTCATTTATGCCGTCAGCGCCCGCGACACCCGCCAGATCTACGCATTGAAGCACGTCATCTGCAAAACGGATCGGGACACCCGATTCGTCGAGCAGCTCGAGGCGGAATACGAAGTCAGCCGGCGGTTTTCCCACCCCGCGCTGCGGCGGGCGATTGACCTGAAGATCAACCGGACGTTTCTGCGCAAGATCACCGACGCGATCCTGGTGCTGGAGCTTTTCGACGGGCTGCCGCTGGAGATGAGCCTCCCGCGCAAAATGCACCGGCTGGTGAAAGCCTTCATCCATGTGGGCCGGGGGCTGGCGGCGCTGCACGCGATCGATTACGTCCAC